>SHZG01000013.1 GCA_009692395.1 Methylococcales bacterium
TTGCATTGCGTCCTGACTTGCCAATCTGGTTACTTTTACAGAATGGACAGGTGATTTCTTGGTAGCAGCTCATAAGGTCTTTTAGGTAAGTGTGATTTTATTCTGCCCGTGATTTTAATCTATCATCACAGATTTAACCCACTACCCAGAATGGCAACCACAGCGGAAATGAAACAGCCCGTAGATACCCTCTCTAAAAATCTAAAAATACAATGTAAACACATGACAATAGACCTTGAACTCATAGATAATATGCTGATATTTTTTAAAATCTAACGAGGATTGATGATGGCAGTAGGACAATGCGATTTTCCCATTATGCCCAGTATTGCAGGCATTACTTTAGGCACAACGAATGCGGGTATTAAGCAAACAGTCAGAGATGATATTTTGTTGCTTCATGCGGTTGCAGGGGCGACGTGTGCTGGGGTGTTTACGCAAAATGCGTTTTGTGCCGCGCCTGTTCATGTTGCAAAAGCCAATCTAGCTCACGCGCCACGCTGGTTATTGATTAACTCAGGCAATGCCAATGCGGGTACGGGTGAACTGGGAATGCAGGCGGCTTTAACGTCATGCGCTGAATTGGCTAAACTGACGGGCGATAAGGCAAATCAGGTGCTACCGTTGTCTACGGGTGTGATTGGACTATTATTACCTGTCGCTAAAATTACAGCCGCGTTACCTGCCGCGCTTGCCCAGCTTAATAGTGATAATTGGGCGAATGCTGCCAAAGCGATTATGACTACCGACACGTTCCCAAAAGGCGTGACTAAAACTATTTCTATTGCGGGTGATCCCATCACCTTCAATGGTATTTCAAAAGGCGCGGGCATGATTCAGCCCAATATGGCAACTATGCTGGGATTTATTGCCACCGATGCCAAAATTTCACAATCACTGTTGCAACACTGTTTAGCGGTAGCGGCTGAGCAATCGTTTAATCGTATTACGGTGGATGGCGACACATCAACCAATGATGCCTGTGTGATTATGGCAAGTGGTCAAAGTGCCGCGCCTGAAATGACTGTAGACAGTGAGTATTACCCTGTATTTGCCGATGCGTTAATGAGTGTGTGTAAACAACTAGCAGAATTGATTATCAGAGACGGCGAAGGCGCGACTAAACTCATCCGCATCGTGGTATCTGAAGCCTTAAGCGATGAAGAAGCGGTGCGCGTTGCTAAAACTATCGCTCATTCACCATTAGTGAAAACCGCATTTTTTGCCAGTGACCCCAACTGGGGGCGTATTCTTGCCGCTGTCGGACGTGCGGGCGTGGAAAACATGGTGCTGGAAGATGTGCAGCTTTATCTTGGTGAGGTGTGTATCGTCAGAAATGGCGGTTGTGCCGATGACTATACGGAAGAAGCGGGGCAAGCGGTGATGAATCAACAGGAAATTACCGTCACGGTTAAATTAGGACGTGGCGCGGCGATTCAAGAAGTGTTGACCTGCGATTTTTCCTACGACTATGTGAAAATCAATGCCGAATATCGGACGTAACCACCACTAAGACCTGCTAGGTTTCAAAAACCTCGCAGGTCTATTTTGAGAGAACAAAATGCAAATTCGCGTAGCCGTCGGCGTAATCAAAAATCCCCAAGGACAAGTCTTAATCGCCTTGCGTGATGACGCACGTCACCAAGGCGGTTTATGGGAATTTTCAGACGGCAAAATCGAAGTAGGTGAAACCGCTGAACACGAGTTACAACGTGAACTTAAGGAAGAACTGGGCATAGAGGTTGTTCATGCAACACGGTTAATCACTATCAACCATCAATACCCCGATAAAGCCGTACAGCTACAGGTTTTCACTGTTGACCAGTTTACAGGCGAGCCGCACAGCGCGGAAAACCAGCCGATGCAATGGGTCAATCCCAGTGATTTGAAAAATTACGCGTTGCCAGCGGCGAATGCAGCTATTATTACCGCCGCGCAACTGCCGCCGTATTACGCCATACTCGATGACAGTGTAATTGATGTAAGGTACGCAATGCGTACCCTACAAACATTTTTAGCTAATGGCTTGAAACTGATACAAGCCCGTTTGAAAAACTTATCAACCGAAGATAGCCACGTTTTTATTCAACAGGCGACTTTGTTATGCCAACAACACGGCGCGATATTGCTCATTAATTCAGCCGTTAAACAGGCGGATAATTTGGCAGACGGTCTGCATTTAACTAGCCGTGATTTAATGGCAATGCACCACCGCCCTGCCCTGATTAAATGGCTTTCCGCGTCCTGTCATAATCTGGAAGAATTACAATACGCGCAACACATCGGCGTAGATTTTGTGGTACTCGCGCCCGTACTAACCACGCAAACTCACCCTGATACCACACCACTCGGCTGGCAACAATTCGCTGAACTGGTCAATCAATGCAATCTGCCCGTATACGCGCTAGGCGGACAAACTCTCGCTGATTTAACCACCGCACAACAAGCGGGTGGACAAGGCATAGCGGCAATTAGGGCTTTTCTGTAAGCCATTGCTTATTACGGAATAATTGCAAAGGTTGATAATGACTTTTATACGCCATTTTTTGACAGGCTTTAATCCAAAAACCAAGATATAAAAACTCACATTGCTGCACAAGAGCGTAGTCAATTTGCCACAATACTGCATACACACCCAAGCTGTAGCTGGAAAATTTTGGATCAAAAAAAGTGTAAACAGCGGATAACGCGTTATCTAATTGATCGACAATCGCCACACCTGCCAACTCGTCATTAATTGAGAATTCAACGAATACCGTATTGCCCCAAGAACTACTGAGAAAATCAATGTACTCATCAGGGCTAGAGTCTGCCATATTACCGCCAGTGTGGCGGATTTGCTGATAACGCACATACAGTTCGTAATGCGCTTGTTCAAACACGGCAGGTTTTATAATCGCCGTTGTCTGACTATTTTTACGCCAACAACGTTGTTGACTGCGATTGGCTTTAAAATCATGGACTGCCAATCTTGCGGGAATACACGCCGCACAATTCGGACAATGCGGCGCATATACTTCATCACCACTACGACGAAACCCCTGCTCGATTAGCCGTGTATAAATTGATGTGGTCAATGGATAGGTCGGATGGACAAATGCCGATTGGCTTTGTTGGTCATCGAGATAACTGCAAGCATGGGGCGGTGTTAGAATTAAGGGTATAGAAATCATAGGTGCTGCCACGCGTGTGGATTAGCGGGCATTCGACAATGACGTTCCAGTAGTTTTACAAACTCACGACGGTTAATTTCTTCCGCACCCAAACTCTGTAAATGATTGGTGTGTACCTGACAATCAATCAGTTGATAACCCCACGTTTTCAGTTGCGCAACCAAACTCACAAAGGCGACTTTGGACGCATCGGTTTTAGTGTGAAACATGGATTCCCCAAAAAAAACCTGTCCCAATGCCACACCATATAAGCCACCCACTAATTCATCGTTAAACCACACTTCGGCTGAATGCGCGAAACCTTGATGATGCAAATCAATATAGGCTTGGTTAATGTCAGAAGTTATCCACGTTCCTTCGCTGTCTTTTCTGGGCTGCGCACAGGCGGCGATAACTTGCTCAAAAGCGGTATCAATGCTGAAGGTAAACACATTTTTACGCAGTGTTTTATTGAGACTACGCGAGACAATGAGCTTATCGGGAAATAACACTAAACGCGGGTCAGGCGACCACCATAAAATCGGCTCATCGGGATTGTACCAAGGGAAAATACCACGCTGGTGAGCATTAATAAGCCGCTCTGCTGATAAGCATCCACCGACTGCCAATAAGCCATCGGGTTCACGCAAGGCTAAGTAGAGTGGCGGAAATGCTTCGGCGGGATTAGTGGGATCGAGGAGTGTTAGGTGCATGGTTATTCTCGTTCCCACGCGCCGCGTGGGAACAATAAAAACGAGAAAATATTTCTATCATGGATTTTTTATTTAAGCGGCTGAACGACTGCTTTTGTTGTATCAACTACGCCTTTACCCACTGCTTTTCCTCCGCCCACTGCTGCGTCTTTAACTGGATTAACAACTGACGCTGCTACACCGTCTGGGTTGACTTTTGCTGCTACGCCAACGGCTGCTGTATAAGGTGAACACCCCGCTGATGAAAGTACAGTTACCATGATTAAAATCTTGTTGATTGTTTTCATTTGAAACCTTATATATAGTTCTAACTAGCGGGAACGCTGTTTTATCAGCAAAGTTAGCGTTGCACCGCGCCAGCGGTGCGAGACGCGTCTCTACTGCATTCCCACGCGGCGCGTGGGAACTAGGTAATTATCAGTTACATAAACAAGAATTAGTTTGTATTGGTGGACATTTCACACTACCATAAGAACAAAATACACAACAATCGCCTTGTTTGGGTTTTAACAATGTTTTACACCCCAAACATTCGTAAAAATATAAGCAAGCGTCAATTGGCATTATTTCTAATCTTTGAAAACCGCATAATGGACAAGTAATAATTGATTCTAAAGTGACATTTTGAGTTAAACAGCCTGTGTTATTACGATTGATAACATACTGCCATACAGCCGAAACCAACAAACCTAATAAACTGGGATAAATAATGTTAGCAGAATAAACAAAGTTATAACCTATAAAAACACCCATTGCACTGACGATACTTAAAGATAAAATCCAGTGATTGTGATGTTTAGAATAGGCTTTGAAATGCCCAATTAACGTTAAAACAACAAAACCTTGTAAAAGGTAGTTAAGGTATTCTTGATATGGTTGAAAAACACTTAAACCAAGAGCTGCGCCAGTTGTCGCTAATAAAGGCAAGCAACAAGGTAAAGCGGTTGCTAATGCCATAAAAATGTTCCAACTGTACCCAATTTTTCTAATTTAATTGTCATAATACTCACCTGTTTTATCAGTTTTCTCGTTCCCACGCGGCGCGTGGGAACGAGATATTTCATAGCTTCTTACACTAATTCATCCAAAAATTTTTCCGCATCCAACGCCGCCATACAACCTGCACCCGCTGAGGTAATGGCTTGTTTATACACGGAATCCATCACGTCGCCAGCGGCGAATACACCCACTACGCTGGTCGAGGTTGCGTTGCCAGTAATGCCGCTTTTTACTTTAATATAGCCATGATCCATGTCTAGCTGACCTTCAAAAATACCCGTGTTAGGCGTATGTCCAATGGCAATAAATACGCCGTGTACTTCTAGATCTTTGGTTGACCCGTTTTCGGTGTCTTTAATCCGCACGCCTGTGATACCCATGTCATCACCCAGCACTTCATCGAGTTCAGCGTTCCATTCAATAATCACATTGCCTGTTTTAGATTTTTCAATCAGTTTGTCAGACAGAATTTTTTCAGAACGGAATTTATCGCGTCTATGTACTACAGTAACTGTGGAGGCGATATTAGATAAATACAAGGCTTCTTCAACCGCCGTATTACCACCGCCAATTACCGCAACAGGTTTGTTACGATAGAAAAAACCATCACAAGTGGCACACGCCGATACGCCTTTGCCTTTAAAAGCTTCTTCGGAATCTAAACCTAAATAACGCGCGGATGCACCCGTGGCAATAATCAGCGCGTCACAAGTATAAGTACCCTCATCGCCTGTTAAGGTAAACGGACGTTTGGATAAATCAGCAGTGTGAATGTGGTCATAAATGATTTCGGTATTAAAACGCTCCGCGTGCAAGCGCATTCTTTCCATCAAATCAGGGCCTTGTAAGCCTTCGACATCACCTGGCCAGTTGTCAACTTCGGTGGTGGTGGTTAATTGCCCACCTTGCTGCATTCCTGTAATCATCACAGGATGAAGGTTAGCGCGAGCGGCATACACCGCGGCAGTATAACCCGCAGGGCCAGAACCTAGAATTAATAATCGGCAGTGTTTGGTGTTGGTCATTAGGGAAATCCTCTGTGGTTTTTGAATTTGTATTATTCTCAGCGCGGAGAAAGAGACCTGCGAGGTTTTTAAAACCTCGCAGGTCTTGAAGATGCTTAAATTATGGCGGTTAATCTGGGTTTGGTAAACGTTATTTTTCTACTAAGCGTTGTTGCCAGAGAGCGATTCTTGTCTTTAATTCGCTCAAGTCGAGTGTAGTCAGTTCACGGTTATGCAATAACCGTTGTCCTGCTACCCAAACATCCGTAACTTGCTGACGACTGGCGGCATAAACGATGTGCGATACAGGATCATATAAAGGCTGGGTTTCTAATTGACTGAAATCAACAGCAATCACATCCGCCGCTTTACCGACACGCAATGAGCCGATTGCATCCGCTAAACCCAAGGCTTTCGCGCCGTTAATGGTTGCCATGCGTAACGCCGTCATTGCAGACACCGCGCGGGCATCATTTGCGACTGCTTTCGCCAATAAAGCCGCTGTGCGCATTTCGCCAAACATATCTAAATCATTATTACTTGCCGCGCCATCCGTGCCTAAAGCGACATTAACACCTGCATTCAAACATTTCGCCACAGGGCAGAAACCGCTTGCCAATTTTAAATTGGATTCAGGGCAATGCACGATAGTTGCGCCTGCTTTGGCTAACAAGGTGATTTCTTCATCGGTTAGTTGCGTGGCATGAACGGCAATCAGATGTTCATTTACTAAGCCCAATTCTTGTAAACGTTGCAAAGGACGTTTGCCTGTTTGTTCGATTGCTTGTTCAATTTCATGCACGGTTTCGTGGACATGAATATGGACAGGGCGTTGTAATTTTTTGGCATAAGCTGCAATTTTTTGTAGCGGTGCATCCGATACGGTATACGGCGCGTGTGGCGCAAACGCGGTGCTGCATAGCTCAGAATCACTCAATTGTTCCATTAAGGTTAAGCCTTTGGATAGATACTCATCACTGTCTTTTGCCCAGACGGTTGGAAAATCAATGACAATCAAGCCGACGGTGGCGCGTATGCCTGCTTGTTGTGCTTGTTGCGCGGTGATGTCGGGGAAAAAATACATATCGTTAAAGCAGGTTGTGCCGCCGCGTAGCATTTCTGCCATGGCTAAATCGGTACCGTCTTTAACAAACTCTTCACTCATCCATTGCTGTTCTAATGGCCAGATATGGTTCTGTAACCAATCCATTAACGGTAAATCATCAGCAATACCGCGCATTACATTCATCGCGGCGTGGGTGTGGCTATTAATCAGACCAGGTAATAAAACATGATTTTCTAAGTGTTCGACCACCGTGCCTTGATAGCATTGCTTCGCTTGCCTAGTCGGTAGTAAATCAATAATCAGCCCGTCTTGTATCACTAAACTGTGCTGTTTGAGCGTGTCGAATGGCGGTTCTACGGGTATAATCCAGCCAGCGTGTATAAGTATGTCAACTATCATAGTGAGTTCCTGTGGTTAGTTGCGGTGATTATAACTTTTTAGTAATAGGTTTAGATAAACAATGACAAAACAACAGAAAGAAACCGTACAAGCCCTGCAATGGACAGGTGATGCGTTGAAAGTCTTGGATCAACGCCGCTTGCCTGAACACATTGTCTATGACAATTGCAATGATGCACACGATGTTGCTAACGCCATTATCAGTATGCTAGTGCGCGGTGCACCTGCGATTGGCATTGCCGCGGCGTATGGCGTGGTGTTATCAGTGCGCAAACATTATGCGCAATCGAATCACTGGCGACAAAAAGTGGTTGCTGATATTGATATGCTGGCAAAATCCCGCCCCACTGCGGTAAATTTATTTTGGGCATTGGATCAAATGAAAGTCACGCTCAGCCAACAAACGATTAATCCATTAGTAGGCATTTTGGCGTGTGCGGTAAAAATTCATGAAGACGATATTGCCGCGAATCACAAAATGGGTGAATTAGGCGCGGATTTATTGACAAGCGCAAAAGGCGTACTGACCCACTGTAACACTGGCGCGTTAGCAACAGGCGGTTATGGTACAGCGTTAGGTGTAATTCGTAGTGCGTATCGTCGCCAAGCTCTTGATGTCTATGCAGGTGAAACCCGTCCTTGGTTACAAGGTGCAAGACTCACTGCGTGGGAATTATCACAAGAAAAAATCCCTGTCACTCTGATTGCTGATTCAGCCGCCGCGTGGCTAATGAAAACAGGTGCGATTGATTGGGTCGTGGTCGGTGCAGATCGTATTACTGCTAACGGTGATGTCGCTAATAAAATTGGTACTTATGCCTTAGCGGTATTGGCAAAACAACATGATGTTAAATTCATGGTGGTTGCACCAATGACCACCGTAGATTGGGGCATTAATAAAGGCAATCAAATCAAAATTGAAGAACGTCATCAAAAAGAATTACTGCCCGATTGCTATCTGGAAGAAGATTCGCTGGTAAGCGCGTGGAATCCTGTGTTTGATGTTACGCCTGTGGAACTCATCACCGCGATAGTCACAGAGCGTGGTGTGGTATTAAATCCAGCGGCAGGACAAGGAGTTAGGGGGTTAAAATGATACTGACTAAAAAAGCCAATAATCCACTGATTGCGATTGGTTTTCTATTCAAAGGACTGAAATTATTGACCAATCCTACGTTACGCAGTTTTATTATTATCCCTATTTTAATCAATATCGTGCTGTATAGCGTGGCGTTGGCATTGGGTTATTACTATGTCGATGAACTCATTACGCAAGCAATTCCAGACTGGTTACATTGGTTGAACTGGATACTGTGGCCGTTATTTTTTATCGGCTTTTGTGTCATCAGTTTTTTTAGCTTCACGATATTAGCTAATCTCATTGCCTCACCGTTTTATGGACTACTCGCGGCAAGAACGCAGTCACTCATCAGCGGTGACGTACAAATCGTTGAACAGCCTTTATCTCAAGTGCTGATTGCTGAATCAAAACGCCTGTTATACATCATCACGCGGCTATTACCGTTGCTAGTGCTGTTTTTTATTCCCGTGATTAATGTGCTGGCTTCGTTTGTCTTGGCGGTGTTTGGCGCGTGGTGTTTAGCAATGGAATTTATGGCGTATCCATTGGAAAACGAAGGCTTGCTATTCACGGAACAAAAGGAACTACTGAAAAGTACTCGCTTAGGTGTGTTAAGTTTTGGTGGAGTCACCATGCTAGGTTTAACAGTCCCCGTGTTAAACATCATCATCGCGCCAGCGGCAGTGATAGGCGCGACGCTTTATCTTCATGAACTGCGCGAAAAATTACCCGAAGAACTAGAAGCCAGCAGTGAAGTGATTGAAGTTTAAGGCATTATCATCGTTCCAACGCTCTGCGTTGGAACGATAAATATATTACAACTTGCAATTCAACCAATCTAAATACCGCTTAACACCTTGTTGAACGGTCAAAAATTCGTGGTCACATCCAGCAGCGCGTAAGCCTGAAATATCCGCTTGCGTGTAGCTTTGATACGCACCTTTTAAATGGTCTGGAAACGGGATATAGCGAATTTCGCCTTTTTTATGCCAATCAAGAACCGCTTGCGCCATCGTGTTAAAGGTTTCCGCGCGACCTGTACCGACGTTAAAAATACCGCGTTGTTCTGGATGATCTAAGAACCACAAATTGACCGCTACCACATCATCAACATGAATAAAATCGCGTTGTTGTTCACCATCGGCAAAACCATCACACCCTGCAAATAAGCGCACTTGCTGGTGTTCCATGACTTGCTGATTGAAGTGAAACGGCGTGCTACTCATCGAACCTTTGTGCTGCTCTCTTTGACCATACACATTGAAATACCGAAAACCGACAATCGAGCTGTTGGTTTCGGGCAGTAAAGACCGCACATATTGGTCGAATTGAAATTTTGAATACGCGTACATATTAATGGGGTGTTCACACGCACGTTCCACACGAAAACCCTGCTCGCCATTGCCATACACTGAGGCAGACGACGCATAAATAAAAGCAATATTTTTCGCGATACAAGCGTGTAATAACCGTTTGGAATACTCGTAGTTATTCTGCATCACATACTGACCATTCCATTCAGTGGTCGCTGAACACGCACCTTGATGAAACACCGCTTTTACTTTGTTTAAAAATTTTGGCAGTGCGAGACTTTCCAGAAACTCCGCTTTATCCATGTAATCGGCGATATTCAAATCGGCGATATTGAGCATTTTGCGCCCATTTTCCAAGTTATCGACTAACAAAATGTTAGTGATGCCGCGCTCATTCAGCGCACGAATTAAATTACTGCCGATAAAACCTGTACCACCTGTGACTATAATCATTCCCCTGCCCTCGCTTTGTTAATCATGCGCGTTGTTGACTGCCCATCGACAAACGATAAAATTTTGACTTCGCCGCCTGCTTTAATGACACATTCAGCCCCTGCGACTTGGTCAGTGGTGTAATCGCCGCCTTTAACAATCACGTCGGGTAATACGCGGCAATACAAGCGTTCGGGCGTATCTTCTTCAAATGCGACTACCCAATCAACACACGCTAACGCAGATAATACCGTCATGCGTTCTTGCAAGCCGTTAATCGGGCGGGTTTCACCTTTTAAGCGTTTCACTGAATCATCGGAATTAACTGCAACAATGAGTCTATCGCCTAAAACACGGGCTTGTTGTAAATAAGTAACGTGTCCCGCGTGCAGTAAATCAAAACAACCATTGGTCATAATGACGCGCTCACCATGCGCTTTAGCCCCTGCAATTAAATGGACTAAGTCAGCTTCTGTGACCACACCAAACGCGGAATCGCGGTCGCCGTGCATAGCGCGGGTGAGTTCCAGCATGGAAACGGTAGACGTTCCCAGTTTACCCACCACGATACCAGCGGCTAAGTTGGCGAGATACATTGCGTCAGTTAATGGCTTACCAATAGCAATACTTAACGCCATGACAGCAATCACAGTATCACCCGCACCTGTGACATCAAACACATCTTTGGCTTGAGCAGGCAGTGAATGCGCGTGTTCGGCTTTTATCAACGTCATGCCCGCTTCGCCGCGTGTTAATAACAACGTGGGAATCTCGTATTGATTTAACAAATGACGCGCTTTTGCCAGTAACGCCGCTTCGTCATAACACACACCCACCACCGCATGTAGTTCAGACACATTAGGCGTGAGTATATCGGCATAACTGTAACGCTGATAATCAACGCCTTTCGGATCAACCAGCGTGGTTAAGCCTTGATTCTTAGCCAGTTGAATATAATCCGCCACATCGGTCAACGTACCTTTGCCATAATCAGAAAACACAATCACATCATGTTCTGGTAAGTGCTGTTGTAAGCGCGTTAATAACGCCGCGTGGTCAAATTGTAAGGTGGCTTCTTCAAAATCAACGCGTATCAGTTGTTGATGTTGCGCCATAATGCGCAATTTACAAATTGTGCGAATTGCTGACTCGCTGACAAAATCACAGGATACGTCATGCGCTGCGAGTATGTGTTTCAGCGTCTCGCCTTCCGCATCCGCACCGACTACACCCAGCAACGTGACGTGACCGCCTAACTTAGCAATATTTAACGCCACGTTACCCGCACCGCCGACGCGCTCTTCGGTACTTTTAACCCGCACCACAGGCACGGGAGCTTCAGGCGAAATCCGCGCCGCAGTGCCAGACCAGTATCTATCCAGCATCACATCGCCGATCACTAAAATCCGCGCTTTATTAAATTCAGGCGTTGTCGCTAACACTTAATTTCTCCTCAACCACGCCACACCAATAGTGACCGATTAAAATATGGGCTTCTTGAATACGCGCGGTGACAGTGGAGGGTACGCATACGGTAACAGTGGCGTGTTCACGCAACGCGCCACCTGTGCCTCCTGTTAATGCAATCACCGTCATACCTTTATCACGCGCGGCTGTCACTGCCTGCAACACATTATTACTGTTACCTGAGGTCGTAATAGCAATTAAACAATCGTTATCATTGCCTAAGGCTTCCACTTGACGGGAAAACACCGTGTCAAAATCAAAGTCATTCGCATGAGCGGTTAAAATCGAACTGTCAGTTGTGAGTGCAAGCGCCGCTAACGCCCGCCGTTTTTTCTCATACCGCACCACAAATTCTGCCGCGATATGCTGACAATCAGCGGCACTGCCACCATTGCCGCACAGTAGAATCTTACCGCCTTGTTGTAAGGTATCAATCAGTAATTCTGCCGCTGTTTCAATCACAGCGTTACAACTGGCTAAGTGGTTCATCGTTTCACGATGCTGTTCAAGCTCGTCTATAAAAGGTTTCAATACCTAGTCTCCGCTGGCGCATTTTGATAATGGGTTTATTTT
The DNA here is from genome assembly GCA_009692395.1 of Methylococcales bacterium. GTDB lineage: Bacteria > Pseudomonadota > Gammaproteobacteria > Methylococcales > Methylomonadaceae > UBA4132. Next base: position 12,200 of record SHZG01000013.1, read on the forward strand.
ATCATTACTAACGATGGTATGAGGTGATGGCGTGTTATTTAAGAAGGTGGCTGGACTGTTTTTACCAGCTCAATAGGCTTGTTCTGTGCTGATTATCGTTTCTACAGTTATAATGTCCCGATTCTATCAGGACAACACACGCTATGACTTTTACAACAAACCGCCTGAATGCACTTCTGGCAACGGGCAATGAGTATACGCTGTGCGGTGGCTGCAAAGGGCTTGAAAAAGAGAGCCTACGCCTTGCCGACAGTGGGTTTATTTCCCAGACGCTACACCCGCACGCCTTGGGTTCAGCGTTGACACATTCAGCTATTACGACTGATTATTCGGAAGCTCTAATTGAGTTGATTACGCCGCCGTTTGCCGATGTAAAAGACACACTGAATTATTTACAACAGGTTCACCAGTTTGTGTATGCGCATCTTGAGGGTGAAATTCTGCTCGGTGCAAGTATGCCGTGTGGGATTGATGGCGATGACAGCATTCGCATTGCGGAGTATGGCTCATCGAATGTTGGACGCATGAAGCACATTTATCGACACGGTTTATGGCATCGTTATGGGCGCACCATGCAGTCTATCGCAGGCATTCATTTTAATTATTCTGTGCCTGAAAACTTATGGGCAGTATTACATCAACAGGAAAATAGCCCGCTGAGTTTAGCGGAATTTACCAATGACAGTTATTTTGGTTTGATTCGTAATTTTCAGCGTGTCGGTTGGTTGATTCTGTATTTATTCGGCGCGTCACCTGCGATTTGCAAAAACTTTTTTAAAAGTCGCCCTGCGTTAATGGCACAGTTTGACGAATTTGATAACGGCACGTTATATCATTCATTCGCCACGTCATTACGCATGAGCGACATCGGTTATAAGAGTAATAATCAGGCGAGTTTGAACATTGATTACAACTCACTGGATGGTTATGTTGATAGTTTAGGCAAAGCAATCACTACGCCTTATCCTGATTATGAAAAAATCGGCACGGTGGTGGATGGTGAATATCAGCAACTGAACTGCAATATTTTACAAATTGAAAACGAGTTTTACAGCACAATTCGCCCTAAACAAATCGCTACTTCGTGCGAAAAACCCACGTTAGCTTTAAAGCGGCGCGGAGTGCGTTACGTCGAAATGCGTTCGTTGGATTTGGATATTTTTAATCCGCTCGGGGTTGATGAAGGCAAACTACGCTTTATCGAAGCCTTATTATTGACGTGTCTATTATCTGATAGCCTTAAAATGTCAGCGGCTGACCATAAAATTAACAATGCGAATCAACTGGCAGTGGCAAATGAAGGCAGAAAACCTGATTTAACGTTGAATCGCAACGGTGAACCAGTCACCTTGCAGGACTGGGCAAATGACATTCTGCAAGCCATGCAGCCTGTGTGTGCAGTTCTCGATGAGAATGCGACCAATAAACCCTATAGCGCGGCGTTAGCTGAACAACGTTTAGTGGTTGATGATGCAAATCTAACCGCGTCTGCGCGGATGTTAGCGGCTATGCGCAACAATCAACAACCGTTTGCCCACTTCGCCTTAAACACCTCCGCTGAACACGCTCGCTATTTTCAAGCCCAACCATTGGACGCTGAAACCACCGCGCAATTTGTCGCAATGGCGACAGAGTCTCATGCCAAACAGCAAGCTATAGAAAACCAGCCGCAACGCCCATTCGCTGAATTTTTACAGCGGTATTTTGACCAAACCTGTTCCCAAGACCATGATTAACATTCCCAATTTACAAACTGAACTAGCGGGTAAAAATCCGCGCACTATCCTCAGAAAAGCCTTAGAGTCATTCGATAATATCGCTATTTCATTTAGCGGCGCGGAAGACGTGGTGCTGATTGATATGGCGTTAGCGATACGCAAAGATATACAAGTTTTTTCCTTAGACACAGGGCGTTTACACCCTGAAACCTATCGCTATATCGAAAAAGTCCGCAAACATTATGGTATCGACATTGAGCTATTAACGCCCGACCGTGATGCACTCGATAGTTTTGTTAAACAAAAAGGCTTGTTCAGTTTTTATGAAGATGGGCATAGCGAATGTTGCGGTATTCGTAAAGTTGAACCACTCAGACGCAAATTAGCACAAGTGGATGCGTGGATTACGGGGCAACGTAAAGATCAAAGTGTCGATACGCGCTCAGACATTCCCGAAGTGCAATGGGATACCGCGTTTTCAACTGCCGAACATCCGCTAATTAAATTTAATCCGTTACTCAACTGGAAATCCTCGCAAGTCTGGGATCACATTGAAGCCTATCAAGTCCCGTATAACGAACTGCATCAACACGGTTTTATCAGCATCGGTTGTGAGCCTTGTACGCGTTCTGTGTTACCTAATCAACACGAACGCGCTGGGCGTTGGTGGTGGGAAGACAGCACCAAAAAAGAATGTGGTTTACACGCGGGGAATTTGAAAAATTAATTTATTTATCAGGATATAAAATGTACAACCCAATTGACCATCAATCGTTAGAAGCTGATCTTAAATTACCGTGGCTAGTAGTCGGTATCATGCTCGTCATGCTGGTCACTTATTTGGTTATTTGTTTCACACTGGGCAATGAGTTACAAGAACCCTTGCCCGAAATAACCCGCGTAAAAATCAGAACGGCTTTATATATTGTCGCTATTCTCAGTTTCCCTATGACTAATCTGCTCAGGAATATTCAACTGAAATTAAATCAAACCATGCCACTGACACGCTCCACCTATCAAGCGGAGGCAAAAAAACGCTATTTGCTAACCGTTATTGTGTCGATGACCTTGATGGAAAGTATTGGCGCGTTTGGTTTTGTACTGTTTATGCTGGGTGATGGTAAAAATAATTTAATTATTTTTACGCTATTGTCAGCGTTAGGGATGTTTTTATATCGCCCGAAATTAGAAGAATACAGTCGTATTGTGGATTTATTAGCTAACAAAACGCGTGGATAATTTATTAGCCGATGCGGATAGTTGCGTTAAATGTGGTTTGTGTTGACCAACCTGCCCTACTTACAGCAAGACGCAAAACGCCAATGAATCACCACGCGGGCGCATTGCTGTAATCCAAGGCTATGCGAGTGGTCAATTAAACAACGCAGAAGCCGTGCGTGCTATATTGACAATTGTCTATTGTGTCGTGAATGTGAGCGTATTTGCCCCGCGCTGGTGCCTTATAGCCGCTTAATTGATAATTTTCGGACGCACTTTCAAGCGGAAAATCAACCATCACTCGCCTTCACGGTATTGAAAAAAATCTCGCACCATAAAACAGCTCGGCGATTAGCACAATCCAGTTTACGACTCTATCAATCAACGGGCTTACAAAAAACGGCGCGTCACCTCAACTTACCACGTTTATTACACCTCGATAAAATGGATCGTTTATTAAGCGATTATGTCGAGCCGACGGTATTAAAAGACTATTATCCAGCAACGACAACTTGCAAAGGGTCGGTCGGTTTATTTGTTGGTTGTATGGGGGAAATGCTGGATTCTGAAACGGTAAATGCGGCAATTAAGGTATTAACAGCGGTTGGATTTAACGTTTATGTGCCAAGTCAGCAAACTTGTTGCGGTGCGCTGGCGTTGCATAGTGGCGATAAAATAACGGCTGATTCGTTAGCTAACATCAACACCGAAGCCTTCGGAGAACAGCCTTTAACTGCCATTATTACCATTGCCAGCGGTTGTGGTAGTCAATGACTAGAGTATGCACAGCGCGAATTTGCCGATAAGGTAATGGACATTAGTCAGTTTCTCGTAAGGTACGCATTGCGCACTTTATCCGACTTACAACCTTTAGCTGCATCCGTGTGTTTGCACACACCGTGTTCATTAAAAAATGTCATGTGAGCAGAACAAGGCGCGTTGCAATTATTACAACAAATTTCTGAGTTAAGCGTTAATAAGCTACCCGATATGATTGTTTGTTGTGGTTCAGCTGGAAGCTATATGCTGGAACATTCAGCAATGGCGGAGGCTTTATTAGCGGATGTAGTAAATGCGGCATCGACAACACCAGCGCGTTATTTGGTCAGCTCTAATATTGGTTGTGCGTTACACATTGCGGCAGGCTTGAAAGAACGAGGGATGACAATGGAGGTGGTGCATCCTGTGGTGTTGATTGCGCGGCAACTCAAACACTAAAAAAGACCTGCTAGGTTTTTCAAACCTAGCAGGTCTGGTATCAAATTCAACTTACTCTGGATCAGCCACTTTGATTTTTTTACGGCGAAAATTACGCCCATAAAAAATTTCCATTACTTCTCTACGCAGTTTCTTTTCAATTTCAGTTTTTTGTTGCCCTGATAAATTACTTTCTTTCTCAAACAAATAATTTTCCAATTCTGTTTCTTTCAACATCATTTTGGTGTGGAAAATATTTTCTTGATAGACATTCACGTCAATCATTTGATAACTGTTTTGTGTATCTTTAGCAATATACTCTTGAATTGAAGTGATATTGTGGTCGATATAGTGTTTTTTACCTGACACATCACGCGTAAAACCACGCACACGATAATCCATAGTCACCACATCGGATTCAAAACTATGAATTAAATAATTCAAGGCTTTTAACGGTGAAATGCGTCCACACGTTGACACATCTATATCAGCACGAAAGGTACTAATACCGCTATCAGGATGACTTTCAGGGTAAGTATGAACGGTAATATGACTTTTATCTAAATGCCCTAATACGGTTTCAGGTAATGGCCCTGGTGATTGGCTATTCATGTTCGGTGGTGGCGGTGAATCCCCTTCAGAAATCAACATAGTCACGCTTGCACCTTGTGGATCATAATCTTGACGGGCAATATTCAACACTTGCGCACCAATAATTTCAGCCACATCCATTAGGATTTGTGTCAGTTTGTCTGAATTGTAGGCTTCATCAATATATTCAATATACGCATTTTGTTGTTCTGCGGGTGCATAACAAATATCGTAAATATTGAAACTGAGCGACTTGGTTAAATTATTAAAACCGTGTAATTGTAGTTTGTTGGACAATGGTTTAAACCTCTATAACTTCAAAATCATGGGTAATTTCTACCCCCGCTTTTCCTAACATAATGGAAGCAGAACAATATTTTTCTGCTGACAATTTCACTGCACGTTCTACGGCGGTCACTTTTAAATCATGACCTGTCACCACAAAATGCAGATGAATTTTACTAAATACACTGGGGACAGTATCGACACGTTCTGCCGTTAATTCAGCAACACAGCCTGTTACTTGGTGTCTGCCTTTTTTTAAAATATCCACCACATCAAATGATGAACAACCACCAACGCCGAGTAACAACATTTCCATTGGACGCATACCGATATTACGACCACCGTGATCAGGCGGGCCATCCATGACGACCGCATGACCACTGCCCGTTTCACCAACAAACATCACACCATCGACCCATTTAACTGTTGCTTGCATTCTCTTTTCCCCAGATAAAAATGACGTGCATAGTAGCACATAATGATAATTGCTAAAATGCGGTTATTCATTTTTTACAGATAAACGCTATAAATTTAAAGCTCTTATATGACAATAGTGTTAATTTCTACGGCATTTCGTTGCAAAAACCAAAAACTCATTGAAACATCTTAAAATTTACGCTAGTTTGACGAGCCGAAAGCAATCATAACCTTCCTAGGAGAAAACCATGTCCGATTATAAAAAATACCAATGTGACGTTTGCGGTCATATTTACGATGAAGCCGAAGGCGACCCTGATTCAGGTATTGCCGCAGGAACGCGCTGGAAAGATGTACCCGAAGACTGGGTTTGCCCCGAATGTGGCGTAAGTAAAGACGAATACAGTCTAATAGACTGAGGATAATTTATGCACGTCATTATTATTGGCTCAGGCGTTGCCGGTATTAGCTTTGCAGAAACATACCGTGCCTTAGCAACAGATGCAGCAATCACGCTAATAACCCAAGAAAATGACGGCTATTATCCCCGCCCTTTGTTATCGCGTGGCTTTACCAAAGACGACATAGAACAGACCATTATTCTAAAAACCTTTGCTAAGTTACGCGATAATCACATCACTGTTCTGAGTGATACCAACGTTACTGACATTACACGCACCCAAAAAACCATCACTGTGCGTCATGCCGAACAACAACAAACCCTCAGTTACGACAAACTCATTATTGCTACAGGTTCAAAAGCCTTTATTCCCGCGCCCTATCGCCCTTTTAATGACTTGTTCTTTTGCTTAAAACAGCCTGAGCGATTTCAAAGCCCTGCGCCGTGTTCGCGCCACCTTAGTAAAACCAAATTGGGCAATTATCGGCGGCGGTTTAATTGGTTGTGAAGTGGCTTCTGATTTAGCCGTTGCAGGCGATAACGTCACCTTATTTCATGTCATGGACAGACTCATGGAACGCCAATTAGTCCCCGAAGATTCTATCTTATTAAAACAAGTATTAGAAAACTCAGGTGTCAGCGTGCTGTTAAATCAAACCATCAGTAGTTTAAGCAAGCCACAAGAAAAAGTAGCTGTTATTACCGACATTACTCAAGAATTTGATGCTGTGATTGTCGCCTGTGGTTTCCAACCGCACACTGAATTAGCCGTACAAGCAGGACGTACCGTTGGTCGCGGTATAAAAGTGAATGACACGCTACAAACTGATGATGAATCCATCTATGCCCTAGGTGATGTTGCTGAACTACCCAACGGTAAGCTGTATGCGTTTATTTTGCCGATACGCAGTCAAGCAATCTGGTTAGCTAATCACTTCGTCACTGAACAAGAATTTCAACGCTGGTCACCACCTGTGTTTACCACTAAAGCGAAAGTACATGGCTTTGAAGCGACACAACCTTATCAAGTTTAAATAATAAAATTAAGAACATCGTCATGGCAAATCCAAAAGTAGTTACAAAAAATGAGTCAGAAGAACCTACCCGCCGATTGGCAGTATTAATAGATGCTGATAATGCACAAGCGGCAATCATCGAAGGCTTATTAGAAGAAATAGCCAGTTTTGGCGAAGCGACCGTAAAAAGAATTTACGGCGACTTTACCTCACCCCGAAGTTCACAATGGAAAAATTTTTTAAAAAAATATGCCATCAAACCTGTTCAGCAATTTGCCTACGCCACAGGAAAAAACGCCACGGACAGTGCATTAATCATTGATGCAATGGACTTACTCTATACACGACGATTTGATGGCTTCTGCCTTGTTTCGAGTGACAGTGACTTTACAGGCTTAGCACTCCGCATCAGAGAAGAAGGCTTACTTGTGTTGGGCTTTGGTGAGAAAAAAACGCCAGATGCCTTTAGAAATGCCTGCCATAAATTCACCCTGACTGAAGTCTTAAGACCTGTTGCACAACAAAAATCAGAACATATAACCGCCAATTCAGAGCAAACCACGAGCGCAACACAAGAATCAGCCCTCGAAGATTCACCTGAAAATTTCATTTTAAACGCCCTTGAAAAAACCTGTAATGATTCAGGTTGGGCAAATCTTGCCAATCTAGGTAATTATTTGAACAAATTAAAGCCAGACTTCGATGCGCGGTTATATGGCTTTAAAAGTCTGGGTGCAATGGCAAAAGCCCACCCCGATCTGTTTGAAATACAACTAGAACAGAGTAATCCAAACTCACCCGCTAAAGTTCTGTATATTCGTAAAAAATAACTAATTACCCGAACTAAGCATTATGCCCCACGCCTCTTACACCGAAGCAGAACGCGCCGCCATTTACCGTGTTATTTATGAACGCCGTGATATGCGCCACTTCTTGCCCAATGCTATCGACCCTGAGCTATTAACGCGCTTGTTGCAAGCCGCACATCACGCGCCCAGTGTTGGTTTTATGCAGCCGTGGCGGTTCATTCGCATTACTGAATCCGAATTACGCATAAAAATACACGCACTGGTTGAACAAGAACGTATCGCCACCGCTCAAGCGTTAAATGAGCGTGAAGACGAATTTATGAAACTCAAAGTAGAAGGCATCTTAGACTGTGGCGAGATATTGATTGCCGCACTTTGCGAACAGCGAGAAAAACATATTTTTGGGCGGCGCACCTTACCTGAAATGGATGTCGCCTCCTTATCTTGCGCTATACAAAATATGTGGCTAGCAGCCCGCGCCGAAGGTATCGGCATGGGTTGGGTGTCGATGTTTGAACCCACCGCTTTAAAAACACTGTTAGCTATGCCCGAAGATAGCCAGCCACTCGCCATTTTGTGCTTGGGTCATGTAGCATCATTTTATGATAAACCCATGCTAGAACAACAACACTGGGCAGAGCGTCAAACCCTGAACAGCTTATTATTTGAAAATTCATGGAACACACCGTGCCGTTAGATTTTGTTATTCCCCCAGTTAGCACCGCTTTAAAATCTGCCTTACACACTAAAATTAATCAAAAAACCAAACCCCTAGGCGCGTTAGGTCAACTAGAAACACTGGCTTTACAAATCGGCTTGTGTCACAACAGCTTAACGCCTTGCTTAACTAAACCCAGCATTCTCATTTTTGCAGGCGATCACGGCGTGGTTGCTGCGGGTGTCAGTGCGTATCCGCAAACTGTCACCGCGCAAATGGTGGCGAATTTTCTGGCTGGAGGCGCGGCGATTAGTGTATTTGCTAAACAGCACGGTTTAAAGTTGCTTATCGTTGATGCGGGTGTGAATGCGGATTTAGAGCCACATCCGCAGTTGGTCAATGCCAAGATAGGCATGGGAACGCAGAACTTTTTAACCCAGCCTGCGATGAATTCAGCCGATTGTTTACAAGCGATACAAACAGGCGCGAACTTGGTCGCTCAGCAATACGCGACAGGCTGTAACTGCATCGGCTTTGGAGAAATGGGCATCGGTAATACCTCTTCTGCCGCGTTATTGATGCACACGCTGACAGGCTTGCCGTTAGCGCAGTGTGTGGGACGTGGCACAGGGTTAGATGATGAGCAACTTGCGCACAAAATAGCTGTCTTGCAACAAGCCTTAGAGAAAAACGGTGGCAGGGGTAAGCTTTACAAACCCCAACAAACATTAAGCGGTTTTGTTGGGGGTCGTGCATCACCCCACCCTACGGCATTACAAGCATTAGCCACCTTCGGCGGTTTTGAAATTGCCATGATGGTCGGCGCGTACTTACAAGCCTCTGAACACGGCATGATTATCCTAGTCGATGGTTTCATTGCCAGCAGTGCCTTATTAGTCGCCAGTTGTTTATATCCCGCCGTATTAGATTACTGCGTATTTTCCCACGTCTCCAACGAACAAGGACACCAAGCCCTATTACACCATTTCAACGCCACCGCCTTATTAAATCTAAACCTACGCTTAGGCGAAGGCTCAGGCATTGCCTTAGCCTATCCGCTATTACAATCAGCGGTATTATTTTTGAATGAGATGGCGAGTTTTGCGGAGGCAGGTGTGGATTCCAAATAAAAAGGTAGAGAGTCTTCATTCGTGCAAGCGGCACATAAAAAATGAGCCATCACCAGAAATTCTGGTTACGCCACACTAACTCAACTTACAAAACTAAAATAGAAATTTATGAATAAAAAAAGGGCAGAAAGTCGAACACGTTATTACATTCGAGAGCAAGCAGAAAAAAGAGGTTGGAATCTTCAGCATCCTAGTAGAGGTCACACGATTACCCACAACTTCCCACAATGCGGTACAGTAAGATAATTTGAACTAACAAACCGATGATAGCAATGAACTGGATACAACAGGAACTGGGGGTCTGTGCTTGGGCGACACGAGACGTGTTGCGAGGTTGTACAAGGT
>SHZG01000014.1 GCA_009692395.1 Methylococcales bacterium
GTTATACTTGCCACTCCAACACCAAAACGCACTGCCGCTTCCGCTTGTGTTAGCCCTTCTTGTTCTTTAATCGTCAATACTTGTTGGCGGAAATCGGCTGAATATGTCATCTAATTTAAAATAATCAAATTATACTGCTTTGGCTATATACCAAATTATTGAGTTACATTCTACTCAACGCGATAGGCTATATAACCGTTTTTCGCGGTCGTTGAGTTTGATGAGAATTTGAGTAAGGCGGCTGACAGTTTTTGTAGTGTTCATGTTGTTTATGGTGGGCAAAAACCCCTGCCCACCCTACATTTTACTTTCCCTGTTTTATCAATTACCGTGCCTTTTGCGTCAGGTACGGCGGGTTTTATGCCATAATATCCCCTATTTTTCCCCCTGATTCCTGAGTTTACACACCATGTCGAATAGAAAAATTCTTGTCACTAGCGCGTTACCTTATGCCAATGGGCCGATTCATATCGGTCATATGTTGGAGTATTTGCAAACGGATATGTGGGTGCGGTTTCAAAAACAACGCGGGCATACTTGTCATTATGTGTGTGCCGATGATACGCACGGTACGCCGATTATGCTGAAAGCTGACCGTGAAGGCATTACGCCTGAACAGTTGATTGCGCAAGTTGCCAAGGAACACACGCGCGATTTTAGTAATTTTGGGGTAGCGTTTGATAATTATCACAGTACGCATTCTGAGGAAAATAAGTATTTTTCGTCGCTGATTTATACGCGCTTGCGTGATGCAGGGCATATCAGTTCACGCACGATTACGCAGGCCTATGATCCTGTCAAAGAGATGTTTTTGCCTGACCGTTTTATTAAAGGTGACTGCCCGAAGTGTGGCGCGACTGAACAATACGGTGATGGTTGTGAAGTGTGCGGGGCGAATTATGCGTCGTCGGAATTGAAAAATGCAGTGTCCGCTATTTCAGGCGAAAAGCCGATTGATAAAGAGTCAGTGCATTACTTTTTTAATCTGGCTGATTTTGCAGTCATGCTTAAAGACTGGACAACGGCAGGGCATTTGCAACCCGAAGTGCGCAATAAATTGGCGGAGTGGTTAGACAGCGGTTTGCAGCAATGGGATATTTCCCGTGACGCGCCCTATTTTGGTTTTGAAATTCCTGACGCGCCGCATAAATATTTTTATGTGTGGTTGGATGCGCCGATTGGTTATATGGCGAGTTTTAAAAATCTGTGTGATAAACAAGGGCTGGATTTTGATGCCTTTTGGGCAAAAGACAGCAAGACTGAGTTATATCATTTCATTGGTAAAGACATTATTTATTTCCACGCTTTATTTTGGCCTGCGATGTTACAGGGTGCGGATTTTAGAACGCCGAGCGCAATTTTTGCGCATGGTTTTTTAACAGTGAATGGCGAGAAAATGTCTAAATCACGCGGTACGTTTATAACGGCTCGGACGTATTTAGATCATTTAAACCCTGAATACCTGCGTTATTATTTTGCCGCGAAACTCGGTGCGGGCGTGGATGATTTGGATTTGAATTTTGATGATTTTAGTCAACGGGTTAATTCAGATTTAGTCGGCAAAGTGGTTAATATCGGCAGTCGTTGTAGCGGGTTTATTGCGAAACGTTTTGATAATAGGTTATCGGATGCATTGGCTGAACCGCAATTATGGGCTGAATTTATCGAGGCTAACGAGATTATTGCGGAGTTTTATGAAAACCGTGAGTTTGCTAAAGCCATGCGCGAAATTATGGCGTTAGCAGATAAGGCGAATCGGTATATTGATGAGAAAAAACCGTGGCTGATTGCGAAAGAAGAAGGTAAAGAAGCGGAGTTGCAGGCGGTTTGTACAATGGGTTTAAATTTATTCCGCGTATTAGTGGCGTATTTAAAGCCTGTCGTGCCAACGTTATCTTACAGTGCGGAAGTGTTTTTAAACTGCGAAGTTCACGGTTGGATAGATGAGTTAGAGCCGTTGTTAAATCATGAGCTGAATGATTTTATTCCACTCATGACCCGCGTTGAGCCAGATAAAATTGCGGCAATTATTGAAGCGTCAAAAGAAAATCTGGAAAAAACTGCCGCGCCTGTTGTTAAAGAAAAACAATTTTCGCCTATCGCTAACACCATCGACATTAATGATTTTGGCAAATTAGATTTACGCATTGCGAAAATTTTAAAAGCTGAAAGTGTGGAAGGGGCGGATAAATTATTGCATCTGACTGTGGATATTGGTGATGAAACGCGCAGTATTTTTGCGGGTATAAAATCGGCGTATTCACCTGAGCAGTTGGAAGGTCATTTGACGCTGGTGATTGCTAATCTTGCACCCCGAAAAATGCGTTTTGGTCTGTCGGAAGGCATGGTGCTTGCGGCGGGTGGCGATGATGGAATTTATTTATTGAGTCCAGACAGTGGTGCGGTCGCTGGAATGCGCGTGAAGTGATGGGCTGTTAAATTCATATTAATTAAGTCCGACCGTATAAATAAACCTGCGAAGTTTTGAAAACCTCGCAGGTTTTGTCACGCCTATTTGTATATATGGATGGCTAACCAAACGGTTTTTATATCGGGTGCTGTCCATTCCACACGGTGTTTAGTATGCGCTGGAATGAGGTGATAATCACCTGCCATCATGGGTAATTTGAGCCTATCCTGCTCATAAACCAACACGGCTTGCCCTTCCAGTACGATAACCCATTCATCCCACGCTTGATCGTACCATTGCTCAGGCGGCGTGCTGTGACCTTTGGAGACAATACGCTCAATATGGCTGTTGTCGCGCTTAAGCAGACTGGTGAATAATTCTTCGGGTAATGACTCAGGAATGTCGGCAAAAATATTAGTCATAAGGTAATTTTTTCTCCCACTTTAGGAATGTTGGCATTCCATCCAGTGCGCTGAAAACAGGTTTGTAATGATAGCGTTGCTGATTTTTCACCGTGTACTAAATAAAGGCGCGGCTTAGCTTCAAAATGATTTGCCCATTGCAATAATTGGCTTTGATCTGCGTGCACACTTAATGCACCTAGGGTATGGACTTTAGCGGCAACAGCCACTTCCGCGCCTAAAATTTTCAAATATTTCTTTTTGCCGTCAACAATGGTGCGCCCTAATGTGCCTTCGGCTTGAAAGCCCGCGATGATGATATGGGCATTGCGTCGCCAGAGATTGTATTTAAGATGATGGCGAATACGTCCGCCATTACACATCCCACTGCCTGCAATAATAATCACGCCACCGACAATGCGATTCACTGCCATTGAGTCGTCTGCCGTTTCGGAATAAACCAAGCCGTGTAGCCATTCATGCCAGTCGCGTGGCGCGATTTTGGTAAATTTGGGGTCATCAATATTGAATAAGTCGGTGTTGTCGGCGTAAATTTCACTGGCTTTAATCGCCATTGGGCTATCTAAGTAAATCTGCTGTTGTGGCAGTCCGCCTTGGCGTTGCAGTTTGCCTAGCCAATAAATTAAATCTTGGGTACGACCGACAGCAAACGCAGGAATAATCACGTTACCGCCACTATGTGCCGCTTCGGCTAATGCGTCGCGTAATTCGATTACTGTATCGGCTAAGGGTTTATGGTCTCGATCGCCGTAGGTGGATTCTAGCAATAACACATCGGCTTCGGTCAAAATGGCAGGGTCGCGTAATAATGGGGAATTAGGGTTGCCTAAGTCGCCTGAAAAGACCAAGGTTTTACTTTCCTTGCCCTCTTTAATCTGCAAGCGCACGATGGATGAACCTAAAATATGCCCCGCTTCATGAAAAGAAACGCTGATGCCTTTGAGAATTTTGGTTTCTTTATCGTAGGCAATGGATTTTCTGAGTTTCAGCAAGGCTTCCACATCGTCAAGATCATAAAGCGGCTCTAGCAGTTTTTTACCTGCGCGTTCACGCTTTTTATTTTCCCATTCAATATCGCGTAGTTGTATGTGTACTGCATCTTTGAGCAGTAGTTCCAGTAATGGAAAACTGGCTTCAGTTAAATACACCACGCCTTTGAAGCCGTCTTTAAGTAATTTAGGTAAGCGTCCGCAATGATCTAAATGGGCATGAGACAGCACCACTGCATCAATCTCAGCGGGATTAAACGGAAAATCAGCGGCGTTTTGCTTTTCAGTTTCTTTTGAACCTTGAAATAAACCGCAGTCCAATAAAATGCGCTGGTGTTTGGTTTCTAATAAATAACATGAGCCAGTGACTTGTCCTGTCGCGCCTAAAAAAGTGAGCGTTGTCATAGTGTTACCTTCTTATTGTTAGAGTGCTTGTTATTGATACTGCTGTTGCTTTTCAAAATTAGTTGCCATGCTTGTTCGGCGGTTTCGGCGTATTGCATCAGTTCTCTATCACAAGGCGTGATTGCGCCTTCTTCAACCAGTGCATCGAAATTGATAATTTTCTCCCAGTAGAGTTGCCCGAATAAAATCACAGGAATACGTTTGACTTTTTTGGTTTGAATTAGGGTTAAGGCTTTAAATAGTTCGTCCATTGTGCCGAATCCACCTGGAAAGGCGACTAAGGCAATCGCTCGCATTAAAAAGTGCATTTTACGAATCGCAAAATAATGAAACTGAAAACACAGTTCAGGGGTAATGTAAGGATTAGGATGTTGTTCATGGGGCAGGACAATATTTAGCCCCATACTGTTACCGCCTACATCCGCTGCACCGTGATTCGCTGCTTCCATAATACCCAGCCCGCCACCTGTCACCACTAACAGCGGGTAGTTACGTTTTTTGGCTTCTGAGGTAATGAGTGCGCCTAATTTTCGCGCCTCATCGTAGTAGTAACTTTTGGTGAGTATGCGCCGTGCAATCGCTAGCTTATTTGCCAACTCTAATTCATCTGGGTGTTCATTCCACGCCTGTTCAGCATTTGCTAGTGCTTGTTTAGCTTCATCATCACCATGAATCCGCGCACTGCCAAAAATAACCACGGTGGATTTTATGCCGAGTTCGGCTTGGGCTAATTCAGGCTTGAGTAATTCCAGTTGTAAGCGGACAGGGCGTAACTCATCACGCATCATAAAATCAAAATCATCATACGCCAAACGATAAGACGATGAGCGTGTTTGTACGGTATCACCATCCAGTAAAACGTGAGCGGCATCTTCTTTAGCAGTGGAAAAAGGACTTTCGCAGAGTATTTTAGTTTTTTTTGTCATCGGCGTTCCTTATAAGTTAGTGTAAAATAACGTTTTTCAATTAAAAAATCGAAACGCTTTATTTTTAGCGGTCTTGATTACAATCAGATTGATGATCAATAGGCTGCCTGGCAAGTGGCAATGTTAAAAACTGATTATTTTATAAATAGGCGTAAGTTGTATGCAGTCAAGTATATCGGCAGTTGGCATGATTATAGCCAACACGACAAAATTATTTTTTTCACCAAAAACTACTTCATTGGAACGATATAAAAGCCACCGCACACAGCATAAAAATCTTATCCTCACTACCTTGTGCTTGATACCTTATTTATCCGCACCAGCACTGGCTAATGAAGGTGCGGTTGCACCTGCCACTGATGCAGCTACCCCCGTAACGGTAGCCCCGCCAATGACTAACGTGATTCCCCCTGTAGTAGTACCTCCCGCACCGCCAGTTGCCGTTGCCACAAATGCAATTAGTAATCTTATCGCAACGAAACAACATCCTTATTCAATATTATCCAATTTCACTCACCGTGCTGACGACCTAGACGCGCTTTATAAAAGCAATCAATACCAGCCACTCTGGTTAGGTAGTGATGCTAAAGCGACTAAAAATCTCACTGATGTCGTTAAGTTGTTAGCGAATGCGTCTGCGTATGGTTTAAATCCAGCAAATTATGACGCGCAACTGTTACAAGAAAAATCAGTAAAGCCGCCGCTGGATATGCAGAGTAAAGATGCCGCACTTTATGACACCGCGCTGAGTTTATCGTTATTGCGTTTTATGCACGACCTGCATTATGGACGCATTAATCCTAAAAACTTGAACTTCAATATTCATTTAAGAACCGCAAAAACACTGGATTTACCCGCGTTAATTAAAGCGAATGTGGCGCAAGAAACCGTGTCTCAATTGCCTGCCTTAGTTGAGTCAAAATTACCGCAATATCAAAAAATGCAACAAGCCTTAACGAGTTATCGTTCAGCTGAAAAAACACCGCCGCTTAAGCTAGTAGTAAAAATGCCTGTGCGTGCAGGTGATGCATTACCGCAGAGTGTCGAACTGCAACAGTTTTTATCTGCGTTTGGCGATTTACCTGCCGATAAAATAGATCACACTGCAACAACTTACACACCAATTATTGTTGAGGGTGTTAAAAAATTCCAACAACGGCATGGTCTGAAAGCCACTGGGATTATCAATAACGCGACCGTTACTGCGTTCAACGCGCCTTTAACTCAAGCGCAACGTATCACGCAAATTGAATTAGCAATGGAAAGATTACGCTGGATACCTGAAGTTACCGAAGGGCGAGCGGTTATTGTCAACATTCCTGCGTTTCAACTGTGGGCGTTTGATGACATTAAGCAAGATAACGCCACTACCACAATGCGTGTTGTGGTTGGTAAATCAGCAAAACATCAAACACCGCAACTAGCCGCTGATATGCAGTTTGTGGATTTCCAGCCTTATTGGAATGTACCTTATAAAATTGCTAAAGATGAAATACTGCCTAAATTGGCAGCCGATCCTGAGTATTTGGTACGGCAACACATGGAGTTTGTCTCTGGTTCAGGTACTCGCGCATTGCGTATTAGACAGATGCCGGGTAAGGGTAACGCATTGGGTAAAGTAAAGTTTATTTTCCCCAATGCCAGTAGCGTCTATTTGCATGACACTCCTTCAGTTGCATTATTTGGTCGCTCGCGTAGAGATTTGAGTCATGGTTGTGTGCGGGTTGCTCATCCACAAGAACTCGCTGAATTTGTACTTAAAGAACAAGGCGGCTGGGATAGTGGCTCGATTAAAAAAGCGATGGGTGGAAAAAACCGCCAAGTTGTCTTGAAAAAAACGATTCCTGTGTTATTTCTGTATAACACCGCGTTTTTTGACGGTAATAATGTAACGTTTTATTCCGATATTTACGGTCGTGATACCCAATTGCTAACCGCACTTAAAAAGCAAGAAGACCTATCGGATGACGTGTTATTCGCGCCTAAAGAAGTGCTACCCGTAGATGAATCTGCCCCTGAACGGATAGAGGCTTTACATACCGCCCCCGTTGTTGCCACTAACACAGCGCAGGCAATTCCAGTTGCGCAACACATAACAGCTAACAACACAACTCAAGTAGCTCCTGCTACTCAGCCTGTTACTGGCACAGAAGAAAAATCTGTATTATCTCCCTAGTAGGCTTGTTCTAACACCGTTCACGCCTTAAACCGTGAACGGTGTTAAATAACTCAGTCGATATAGCTAATAATGCCGTTCGTGGTGAGCTTGTCGAACCACATTCACACTTAGACAGGCTCCGTGCGAACGGTTTTTGTAATCAATTAAAACTGCCTCAGCTTATATTACGGCAATCGCCGCGTTAACTCTCCAACCGCCTCTATTTTGTTCTGTTTATCAAACCAATGATACCCCGCCTTGTGTTCGGCAATTTTGTTAAGCACCACTTCACCATGATTAATACAGCGAGCTATTCCGTAAGTTAGCGTCTCTTTAAACACTAAACTGGTATCCGTGGTTTTGATTAACGTCAGTACCCCACCACAGGTTAAAGAAGGATAATCAATAACGTAGAGATTCGAGCGAATGTTCACCCTGATACTCCAATGACTCCCATCCACCTGCTTTCCTGCACCTTCCCATTCGCCTGTAAATTGGTTAAGCGTCTGGTTTTTTTCAGCATCAGCTAGGCATGATAACGATAATAATAGACTGCAAATAAATATGAGCTTGTTCATTGTTTTTACCACCTATTTCAACGGAATCGGCAAAAACTGTGACCACTTTGGTTCACCGCCGATGTCATCTTTGCTGGGAATTTCTGAATTATGCCACCCGCCGCCTAAGGCTTTGACTAACAGCACGGCGGTTTGTAGTTGTTGGCTTTGCAAAGTTACGGCAGTTTTTTCATTATTCAATGCGACACCTTGGGCAACCATGACGTTGAGATAATTGACCGTTCCCGCTTTATATTGATTGTTAATTAACGCGACTGATTCACGCGCCGCTGTCACTGCTATTTGTTGGGCTTGAATTTCTTCGGCTAATAAGCGCAAGCTGGACAATTCATCTTCAACTTCTTGAAAACCCACCAACACACTTTGTCGATACGCGGCAACGCTGGCATCAAAGCCATTAATCGCGGCTTCCATTTGTGAACCACGCAGCCCACCATCAAATAATGGCAATGCCAATGCCGCAGGGCCTAACGCCCAATAACGTGCGGCGGTCGATAGCAATGAGGATAACTCGCGTGATTGCGTACCTTTAGTTGCCGATAGCGAAATAGTCGGAAAATACGCCGCTTTAGCAACGCCGATTTGTGCATTTGCCGCCGCGACTTGGCGTTCAGCAACCGCTATATCAGGTCGGCGTTCTAACAATTCTGAAGGAATAGCCACGGGAATAGTGGGTAGCGTGGCAGTGATTCCCTTAATAGAAATGCTCAGTTCAGCGGGGGCTTTACCGATTAAAACCGCAATCGCGTGTTCTAATTTAGCGCGGGCAATTTGTACATCAACGGCTTGCGCTTGTGCAGAGGCGAGTTGTGTTTGCGCTTGGGTGATGTCGGTTTTGTCGATAACACCCGCAGCATAACGGTTTTGGTTAATCGTGAGAATTTTTTGATAGGCGACAATCGTATCATCCAGCAATTTTTTCTCGGCATCTAAACCACGCAGTTGAAAATAATTTTGTGCCAGCAGGGCATGAGTGGACAGTTTTAATGCTTGCAGTGTCGCATTACTGGCTTGAGCATTGGCTTCATTGGCTTCCACTTGCCGACGTACACCGCCCCATAAATCAGGTTCCCACGCCATACTCATTGCCATGCCAAAAATATTTTTCACCCCTTGTACGGCAACACTTTGACCACTGGTGGCACGAAAGCGATTGGTTATTGCCGTACCTGTGCCTGTCGGAAAGTAGGCTGATTTTGCTTCCTGCACTAAAGATTGCGATTGACGAAACTGCGCCTCAGCTTGGGCAACTGATTGATTATTGAGATTGACTTGGGCTTCTAAGCCGCTCAGCTCAGTGTCTTTGAACAATTCCCACCAATTCCCCGTTAGCGGCTGGTCTTCTGGTTGCGCGGTTTTCCAGCCTTTGAGTTCTTTGAATTCAACAGGGACGTTAGCAGTAGGACGTTGATAATCAGGGCCTACGGTACAGGACAGTAGGATGGGTAGAGTGATAGCGAAACCTATACCGCGTTTCACACAGACCGCAGGCGCGGTCAGGACAGCATTCCCAAGTAGCGCGTGGGAACGAGTGGAGAGTGAGACCTGCGAGGTTTTAAAAACCTCGCAGGTCTTGATAGAGCGCGTTAGTAATTTAAGATTCATGAAAGTAGGCGACGGCACAAGGACTGAAAGCGATTCATATAAAGGTAAACCACAGGTGTGGTGTATAGCGTAAGTAATTGGCTAATCATCAAGCCACCGACAATGGCGATACCTAATGGGCGGCGTAATTCTGAGCCGTAACCTGTACCAAACGCCAACGGTAACGCGGCGAATAACGCGGCAAAAGTGGTCATCATAATGGGGCGAAAGCGCATCAAGCAAGCGGCGTGTATTGCATCACGCGCGTTCATGCCGTCTTTTCGTTCCGCATTCAACGCAAAATCAATCATCATAATGGCATTCTTTTTAACAATACCGATAAGCAAAATAACACCGATAAGGGCAATTAAGCTAAATTCAGTGTTAAACGCCATTAACGCTAAAATCGCGCCGATTCCAGCCGAGGGCAACGTAGATAAAATAGTGAGCGGATGCACAAAACTTTCGTACAAAATACCCAGCACGATATAAATCGCTAACAACGCGGCGGCAATTAACCACGGTTGACTATTTTGTGATTGTTGAAAGGCTTTAGCTGAACCTTGAAAGCCGCCATGTACCGACGCAGGCACGGCTAAATCACTTATAGTGGCTTCAATTACTTTAGTTGCTGCCGATAAAGATAAGCCTGCTTTGAGATTAAAAGAAATGGTTGAAGCGGGAAACTGTCCTTGATGATTTACCGATAACGGCGTATTCACCATGCTATAACTCGCAAACGTCGATAACGGTACTTGCGCCCCATTCGGATATAACGTGCTTGGCGGTACGCTGATGTAGAGGTTTTTTAGCGTTTCGGCATTTTGCGCGTATTCAGGTGCGGACTCCATGACAACGTGATATTGATTCAGTAACGTATAAATAATCGACACTTGCCGTTGCCCAAAAGCATCGTTCAAGGTGGAATTAATCAGAGCTTGGTTCACACCTAACCGTGTTGCGGCTTCACGGTCTATTTTCAGGGAAATTTGCTGCCCCTTATCTTGTTGATTAGTAGAGACATCTTCCAATTCATGGCGTTGTCGCAAGGCTTTAAGAATTTTGGGAGTCCACGTTCTGAGTTCTTCAAGATTATCAGCTTCTAAGGTATATTCAAATGCAGCTGCTGAGTCACGCGCACCGACACGCATTTCTTGTGCGGGTTGTAAATACAGTCTAGCCCCTGCAATCGCGGTCGATTTAATACGCAGGCGATCTAACAGTTGCTCAACATTGAGTTTACGTTCTTCCAACGGCTTGAGAATGGCAAAGACCTGTGCATTGTTACTGAGGCGTTGTCCACCGCCACCGCTGCTCCCTGTAAAGCCGACGACATTGGCAATTTCAGAATCTTCGCTGAGCAACTTAACGAAACTGGCTAATTTTTCCTGCAAGGCATGAGAAGAAATGCCTTGATCCGCTTGGATATTACCGCCTAATCGTCCTGTATCTTGCGTAGGAAAAAAGCCTTTCGGTACAATGATATAAAGATACACATTAAAACCAATCGTTGCCGCGAGTACGATGATCATCAAGCGGCTATGACTTAACGCCCAATTTAATGAGTGTTCGTAACGACGCGTTAAACCATTAAAACAGCGTTCACTGAAATGATAAACACTTCCATGTTTTATCTCGCCTGACTTTAACCACAAGGCGCATAACATCGGCGTGGTAGTGAGCGACAACACCAACGACACCAACACCGCCACCGATAGCGTGACGGCAAATTCTTGAAACAAACGCCCGACCATTCCGCCCATTAATAAAATCGGAATAAACACTGCAATCAATGACAAGCTCATCGTCAACACCGTAAAGCCGACTTCTTGCGCGCCTTTTAAGGCGGCTTTGCGGGGCGTGTAACCTTGCTCTATGTAGCGCGAGGTATTTTCTAACACCACGATGGCATCATCAACCACAAACCCAGTCGCCACCGTCAACGCCATTAAGGACAGATTATCCAAGCTGTAATTTAATAAATACATCGCGGCAAACGTCCCAATCAACGACATCGGCACGGTAATAATCGGAATCATCGACGCATGCAAATTGCGTAAAAACAAAAACACCACCAAAATGACCAGTACTACGGCAATCAGTAAACTACGCTCCACTTCATATAACGACGCGCGAATAGTCGTAGAGCGATCCATTGCCACCGATAAATTCACCGCGCTAGGAATCGACGCTTGTAATTGGGGCAGCAGCGCGGTGATGGCATCCACCGTAGCAATAATATTCGCGCCTGATTGTTTATTCAGAACCAACACCACCGCCGTTTTACCGTTCAAAAAACCCGCGCTACGCAAATCTTCCGAAGAATCAAACACACTACCCACATCCGATAAATGCACAGGCGCGTTGTTACGATAAGCAACGATGAGCGGTAAATAATCCCGCGCTTTTTGCGCTTGGTCATTCACGGCAATTTGCCAATGTCGCTCATCATCGGCTAATGAACCTTTGGGGCGATTGACATTGGTGTTAGCCAACGCGGTGCGCACGTCGGCAAAACTCACGCCATATTTTGCTAACGCCAGCGGATTGAGTTCGACACGCACCGCAGGCAACGAACTACCACCAATATTCACCTGCCCGATACCGTCTTGTTGCGCGATTTTTGGTGCCAAAATGGTTGATGCAACATCATATAATTGCCCACGTGTCATCGTGTCGGAAGTCAATGCCAAAATTATAATCGGCGCGTCAGCGGGATTACGTTTATTGTATTTTGGACGACTGGGTAAATCACTGGGCAATAAGCTACTCGCGGCATTAATCGCCGCCTGCACATCCCGCGCCGCGCCATCAATATTACGGTCTACATCAAATTGCAGGGTAATACTGGCAGAACCGAATGAGCTAGTCGAAGTCATTTCCGTGACTCCTGCAATCCGACCTAACGCCCGCTCTAACGGTGTGGCAACCGTCGCCGCCATCACCTCAGGATTCGCACCTGGCATAGATGCACTGACGGCAATAGTGGGAAAATCCACTTGCGGCAATGGCGTGACAGGGAGTTGAAAAAACGCCAGTATGCCTGCTAAGGCGATTGCCAGCGTTAGTAAAGTCGTCGCAACAGGGCGGTTAATGAATATAGCGGATACATTCACAGTGCGTTTACTCGGTTAAGTATCAAGACCTGCGAGGTTTTAAAAACCTCGCAGGTCTTGTTCTCGTTCCCACGCGCTGCGTGGGAATGCAGTGTCAAAGCACCGCGTTGTATAGCTGAGTGTGGTGTGGAGCGCATGAATTCCTTAGTGCGTGTAGTTAGATGGGCGTTATTTTGTGCTCTTTGCTATCTGGCTTGCTGTCATGATTCCAATATTTCAAGTTACTAACGGTAGAAAGTAAACCCACAACCCAGCCGAGCCACACGCAATAATAACAGGGATAATCCCCACTTTATAACGCAGCAATGCCAACAAGGCACACGCACTAATTAAAGCGGCAAGCCCATCAAAAGCACCTGAAAAACCCTGTGGCCAAAAAATATGCCACGCAAAAAATGCCGCTAAATTAATAATCACACCGACGACAGCGGCAGTAATTGCCGATAAAGGCGCAGTGAATTTTAAATTACCGTGGGTCGATTCAATTAACGGTGCGCCTGCTAAAATAAATAAAAAACTGGGTAAAAAAGTAAAATAAGTCACTACTAAGGCAGCAATAACACCCGCGATTAATGGGGTGTCCGCACCTAGCGGTAGCGTATTCCAGCCACCCAAAAAGCCAACAAACGTGACAATCATAATTAAAGGGCCTGGGGTGGTTTCACCTAACGCCAGACCGTCCATCATTTGTGTCGCACTCAACCAATGATAATGTTCTACCGCGCCTTGATAAACATAAGGTAATACTGCATACGCACCACCAAAAGTCAGTAAGGCTGCTTTGGTAAAAAACCAGCCCATTTGTGTTAGCGCACCGTTCCAGCCGTATTGAGCGCAGAGAAACCCCATCACACTACCCCATAATAACAAACCAACTATCACAATAGTCAATAAGCGCGACCAACGAAAACGTGCATGATCTGGAATCGGTGTGTCATCATCAATCAGTGCTTTGCCTTGACTGTGTATTACTGCACCATGCCCACCGCCAACGGTGAAATACTGTGGTAAAAATCGTCCGCCGAGCGCACCAAGGAAAGCCGCAACTAATACAATCAACGGAAATGGTGAGTGTAATATAAAAATAGCGCAAAACGCTAAGGCAGCTAACGTCCACAACACTGCATTTTTCAAGGCACGCGAGCCAATACGATACGCGGCAAATAACACAATGGCAGTAACCGCAGGTTTAATGCCATAAAGCACCGCAGACACCGCAGGCAGTTGCCCAAAACGTAAATACACCCAACTGAGTAAAATCAATAGCACAAGCGAAGGCAAGATAAATAACAATCCAGCAATAAGTCCACCTGTGGTGCTGTGCATTAACCAACCTAAATAAGTCGCCAATTGTTGCGCTTCAGGGCCGGGTAATAACATACAGTAATTTAGGGCGTGTAAAAATCGCCGCTCAGAAATCCACCGCCGCCGCTCAACTAATTCTTGGTGCATAATGGCGATTTGCCCCGCAGGCCCGCCGAAACTAATAAAGCCTAGTTTCAGCCAAAATAAAAACGCTTGGTTGACACTAACCGAGGGCGGCTCTTGGTTATTATTGGTGTTAATTGTATGGGATTTTTTCAAGTATTTGTTCCCATGCTACCCTGTCCATGACTCAAATTGGCAATGCTATTCATCATTTTCATCTTGTCGTATACGCCTTGTGTGGGTGCTAACCAAACAATTCCCGGCCCTGCAAACGTTTGCAATAAACCTGCACCGCTAGTCACTGATTGAAACAAACTTTTGCCTGATTTTTCTGCATGAAAACTCACACTCGCCGTTCTTACAAAGGCAAAATTACCATCAACGGATAATTTTTCACCTGCGGCTAATTCGTACATGAGCAATTCAGAAACAGGCACAGGGCAGTTAAGCACTATCACACCTGAGCCTTTGACTTGGGTTTGAAATAAGCCTTCACCACCAAACAAAGCACTAGAGACATTTTGCTGCATTTTCGCGCTAACTTCTAAATTGGCAGACGCACAATAAAACGCACCTTTGTCAAAAATCAGCGCATCATTATCAATGTTGAATAATAAAAAATGCCCAAAAGTGGGTTCTAAATAGACTTCACCTGTGCCTTTAATGCGTGATTGAAACAGCGTTTCCCCCGTCATAAATTTACGCATTAAGCCTTTGGCAATGCCGCCCTGCATACCCGATTCCAATTGCAAATTGCCTTTCATAAAATACAACGCACCGGGTTCGATAAGTAGCTCGCTTTTATCCAGTTTAACGCGAATCATTTTTAAATGAATATCGGCTTGATTAGCGAAAAACACTTTTTCAGCGACATCCAAATCATCTGAACCTTTCAGGGTTTTGTACTGCACGATTTCAAATGTTGTGCCTAGGGTTTTTTCAGTGTCTACTATGTCAAACGGATCATCGTTACTCATATTCATCACCTTTTTTATAGTTTCGCCTTTGCAGGCAGGATGGTTAACCTCGAATGAGGGTAGCAATATAGTCTGTTATTTATATTCTTTCAGCGACAAGACGCTCGCAATTTCGTTGTTGTCTGTTTCAGTGTCAACTACCGTATCGAGAATAAAGACTTGCCTATTAGACACACCGTTTTGGTTCACTAAATAACTTGCGATAGCTTGCGCTCGTTGTCCAGCCAGTTTTTTAAGTCGTGATTGCTCGCCTTGAAGTGACGCGCTCAACTGTTGTTTAGCCACTTCATAAAAATTGCCAGCCTTAGCATTAATGAGTTCAGGTTGCCCCAATAATGATTTTTTCGCTAGTGCGGGGAATTTCTCAATGAACAATTCTGCCAATAGGCGTTTGTAATCAGCATCGGAGAGTGTGACATATTCAGGCAATATTTTTTTGTCGGTGTGTTTGTTGATTTCATCCGCTCTGGCTTTTTTGAGCAAATCATATAAAGCGGCTTCACGCATGGCGGGCCAGTCTTGTTTTTGAGTAGCCGTGCCTTTTATGTCTAGCATCAATACAGGGCGTTGCTTTAATGCGCTGGCTAACGTGGTCAATTTTGCATATTGGGTTTTATTTAATACCGCATTGCCCGCGCTAAAATGGATATTACTAAATTCTTCATCGCTATCAGCCAGTGAGGCGAGGGCGCGAAATGGTGAGCTAATGACTTTGCTGAGTGCATTCACTAAGGCATCAGATACGATGGTACCAATACTAAATTGCGGGTCATTCAAACTGCCTGTTAGTGGCACATCAATTTTAATTCTACCGTCATAATCTTTCAGTAGGGCAATGGCGAGTTCCAGTGGTAAGGAGACTGCACGCGGATTGTCGATTTTTTCACCCAGTTCAAATTGATCTATCAAAATGTTGTTGCTGGCAGTGAGTTCATCGTTAAGAACTTTGTATTTTAGCCCCAGTGACATTTTGCCTTTTTCAACTTTATAGCCTGAAAATTCGACCATGTAGGATGACATTAATGGCATGGGCATTCCTTTAAAGTTCAGATTCAAATCATAATTACCTAGATAAGGGCTGATTTGACCCGCAATATCAACGGGAGCTAAATCGTAGGCATTACCTGTTAATGACACTTTAATGGTCGATTTTTTGTCTGAGGAAATATCACTTGCTCCACCATCTAAACTGTTAATTTGCGCGGCAAAGGGCAGAATTAACGACTTATCGGCAAAGTCAGAAGAGCCATTAATCACTTGTACTTTATTTAATTTAAAATAGGTTTGTTGTTTAGCGACGGGGTTAATAGGCGTTTTCGGGGCAGGTTGTGAATCGGTGATGAAGATGTCAGAAAAATTAATTGTTTTATCTTTTTTGATGGTTACTTTTGCGTAAGGTTTATTAATAACCAAGGTGTCAGCGGTATAGCTGTCTTTTTGTAAATCAACCGCTAACTCTTTTAAGACTAAGGATTGCCAAGTAATAAAGTCTTTGTGGCGTTGTTGATCGCGCGTAATTAAATCGGTAATGCTTATGTCACTGGTAAAGGTAAGATCTAGCGGCTTATTATCAGGCAGGGCAATAGCGAGTTTGCCATTGGTGGCTAACTGCCCGTCGATAATATCTAAATGGGCGACTTTTTCTAGGTAGGATTGAAAAGGCTCTAACTTAATGGCTTTTGCATTAATAGCAAGCCGTGCTGAAAAAGGTTCAAGCGTGCTGTCACCGTTGAGTTGAATGCTGCCCGTTTTATTCACGCCTGTATTTAATTGAAACGGCAGTTTTACGCCTACTTTATTGCTATAACCCGTTAGTTTAAAGTCGATAGGTTTAAGTGTGACCAGTACAGGTTTTTTTAGCGTTCTGTCTTCAAACGTTGCGGCAAAATTAGTGAGGGCAATCTGTTTGATATTAATAGCCCACAGGGCTGATTTGGCTTCAACAATAGCCAGTTTTTCTTCAATTTTGTCGCTAGGGAATAACGTTTGGTAATTAAACAAGCCTTTTGGCTCTAACCAACTACGAAAATCAGCACCATCAGCAGTGAGCGAGTCAACGGTAAATTCTTGCTTATCGAGATTAAAGTTAATTCCATTCAGGGCTAGGGTGGGGATTTCAAACAGTGGCTTGTCCTGCGTTTTTTCAAACAACTGCATGCGCTGACTCTTTAGTTTGCCTTGTTTAAGGATCACCTGTACGCTGTTATCAGTGATAGGTAGGTCAATCGCGGTTTCTAAAGCCAGTAGTGGAATTTTAACGGTGGTGTTTAAGCGGTCTAGCTGGACATTGTTGGCATCAATTTTGGTTTTATTAGCAGACATTTTCCAGTGACGATTAGAAAAATTCGCAGTGTAATTATCAATTTCATGCGTTAAGTTAGCCGTTTTAATCGCTAAATCCGTTTGTCCAGCGATTGAAAACTGCACATCGTTTGCCGCTAATACTGATTTATTAACGCTAAATTGCCAATCAGTGGACGTGTAACGAATTTTAAAATCGGTTTCGTGGTTAAGAGTAGGGAGCTTAAGGGTGGTTTTATTCACATTTCGCTCAGAAAAATCAACATTATGCAGCTTAAATGTAGATTTATCGGCAGCAAATAACCAACCATTTTTTGTATCCGTTATTTTAAGATCCGTTTCGTGGGTGATATTAACGGCTTTAAGTACAAAATATTTTTCAGTATACTGAAAATTCTGTAATTCAATGTGAGTTTTATTGGTGGCAAAGCTAAGTAGTTTATCCGTATAGTTGACGTTATAATCGCTATTAAATACTATGTCGCCACTAAAATTAGCGGTCTGCAATTCTGGAGAAATAGCCGCTAACAACTGTGGTAGCTTTATATTGTTCAGTTTAATATGACCGTTTGACAGCAGGGGGTTGATACTTGTGTCGCCTTGCCAGTTTAATTGCCCACCTGATTCGAGACTAAGCTGTAACGTTATCTGGCATTTTTCATTGAGTACGGTACTCAAATTGTCAACCGTGAGATTAATGGGTTGAACAGTCTCTTTAATAGATGCAATAGATGCGTCTTCCCAGACTAACTTACCTTCTGATAACAATAATTTTGCGATACTGAATGGAAAAATAGCGTTGTTTTGATTGTCTTCGTTTTGCTTAACTAAACTGTCGAAATTAAACGACCCATCTTTTTGTTTAACTAAATGAATGTTTGGTTTAATTAGGGTGATTTTGTCAACAACCAGCATCGACTGTTTGAGTGATTGCAGGGCATGGACTGAAATATAAAGACTATCAAAACTGGCAAATGGCTTACCGTCAGTTTCGGGTATAGCAAACTGTTGTACTTGAATAGTCAGCGGCAAAAATGACACACGAACCGTGTTAAGCGAGGCTTTTCGATGGATTTCTTGTTCAATAATGGCAAGTATTTTTGACTTTACTATAATCGGCAATTCATAAATTATTAGAGCCGATAAACTAACTACCATCAGTAACGCTATAATAATGCGAGCGAATAAACGTTTGTTTATCATAAAAGTTGAGGGTTGAATCCGCGTTGACTTACGCTATTCTAAACAAAAAAAAGACGGTTCACTTGATTTTAACGATGTTGCGCAGATAGATTATTTTAATCCGCTGACTTTCATGCTTTTTTATGTCTCAAGGTTCTTGCTTAGTGTTACCATTAACCCTCCCTTATGACGGCTTTTTATCAATAGATAGAAGCGATTTTAAAAACTCTATGACTAATCTAACTTGCTTTGGAGGCAAAATGAGATTGACACTGATTATATTAGGCTGTTTTGTTTCTTCCAGTGTCTTCTCCGCTAACAATGTCTATAAATGTATTGATGCGGCTGGCAAAACAGACTATCAATCCAGTCCCTGTGGTGCAGGACTCACTAACAGTACACTTAATATTACCACAGGCGGTTCTACTAATTTAGACGAGGAAAAACAACAACAGGAGTTGAAACAAAAAGAAGAGCAAGCCAAACTTGATGCACACAAACTGGCTAAGCAACAAGAGCTAGAAAAACAAGCGAGTGTTGATAAAGTGGCAATCGCTGAAAGTGAAAATAATCAATCATTGATTAAAAATAACCCAAAAAAATATTCAGCCTTTGCTATTCCACCCTATGTGCCAGATAAATTACCCGACTTAGTTAAAAACTATCGCGATAGACTAGATGCCGTTGAGCGTTTAAGACGAGCGGCCGCTGAAAAAGCCTTAGCCTCTAATCAATGTGGACGCGTTGAATCATCGGAATTAGATGCTAAAAGCACTAAAACGATGCTAACTTTCGCTGTGAATTGCAGTAGTAGTAAAATATTTTCTTTTACTGAGCAGGACTTAACAAACTAACTCTACTCATGACATCATTCAAAACCATATTAATTACGGGCTGTTCCTCTGGTATTGGTTACGATACCGCTGTTGCTTTAAAAGACCGAGGGCATCATGTTATTGCCAGCGCGAGAAATCCAGACGATGTGGCGCGTTTGACACAACAAGGATTCAGCGCATTACAACTTGATTTAGCTGACAGTCTCAGTATTAAACAAGCGGTTAAACAAATGCTGGAACTCACAGGCGGACGGTGTGATGCGTTATTTAATAATGGCGCGTTTGGTCAAGCGGGTGCGGTGGAAGATATAAGCCGTGACGTATTACGTTACCAATTTGAAACCAATGTATTTGGTACGCATGAATTAACTAATTTACTGCTTCCTGTGATGCGACAACAAGGACAGGGGCGTATTATTTATAATAGCTCAGTATTAGGGCTGGTTGCTATGCGTTATCGCGGGGCTTATAACGCGAGCAAGTTTGCTTTAGAAGGTTTAGCCGATACACTTCGTTTAGAACTGTACGGAACGGGCATTCATATTTCCCTGATAGAACCTGGCCCTATTTTAACGGACTTTAGAAAGAATAGTTTCGCGTTGTATAAGAAAAACATCAACGCAGAACACAGCTTTCACAAATACACTTATCGCGTGATGGAAGAGCGGCTACAAAAAGAAGGCGTGGCGGTTATGTTTACCTTACCCGCCGCCGCCGTTACCGAAAAAGTCATTCACGCTTTAGAATCTAATCACCCTAAAATACGTTATTATGTTACTTTCCCCACTTATTTATTTGTCACCCTTAAACGGCTTTTACCTCTATCTTGGCTGGATTATTTACTCAGAAAAGTTTGATGTTAATCAGGAAAAAAGATACAGCGTTGAGCCTACTGCACCGAATACCAGCACTGTTTTAAGCACGGTTTTTGCTTTGCTAGACTGCCAGTATGCTTGAACGGAGGCGATTAGGTGTAACGCGGTAATATAGGCTTTGCGTACCGCATCCATGTTAGGTAAGCAATGATTATCACGAAACTATAAAACAGAATCACTTGCGCTTGTCGTGCTGAAAAACCAAAAGCCTCTTCAAGAAAATGCTCCAGCATTGACTTAACCACTTCCAACAGAATATGCAGTAAATATCCAACTAGATGCAGCAAGCTATCGCCAAACAGCACTAGGATAATGGATGCTGAGATAAAATAAATGGCTTTTTTATGTTGATAGTAGCCGTAGCTTCAGGTTGCAAAAAATTGGTTACGCATGAGATTCTCACTATTAAAAAATTTATTTGTGTTGGCTAGTTCTTACGCAGCGTTGTAGGTCGAAAACGCTTACGCTTGGGTCGGCTTTTTCGACCGACTATAAATCATCATAAAAACTAACTTGACCTGTTGTTATATGATGACTAGCCCCCGTAATGCTCATCGCTTCCGCCTCAATCATATCTTTTAAAATCGGGCTACGTTCCATAATGGCTTGTACTGTTCTTTTGACATTAATATAGCCAAAGCAAAATAAAATGATTTAAAAGAGCTGAGAGAACAGTGTATCAGTGGAGCAGTTTTTCTTTCTTCTAAGTGCTTTAGCTTGCGCCCATTTGTGTTCAATAGGATTTAAGTCAGGTGAATAAGGCGGCAAGAATTC
>SHZG01000015.1 GCA_009692395.1 Methylococcales bacterium
TTGCATTGCGTCCTGACTTGCCAATCTGGTTACTTTTACAGAATGGACAGGTGATTTCTTGGTAGCAGCTCATAAGGTCTTTTAGGTAAGTGTGATTTTATTCTGCCCGTGATTTTAATCTATCATCACAGATTTAACCCACTACCTAAAATTGATAGCAATAGCTACAGTGTTTGGGCAGCAAAAAATAAAGATAGTGAGAGCCTGAATGCCTTGGGTTTACTGGAAAGACAGCGCGTTACAATCTGGTTAAACCACGCGTATAAAGAAATTGAGTCAATTGGAATTTAACGTAAGACAGGCTAACCCCAGATGAAATTGAAAGTGAGTTGTGATCTCCATTTCGAGAGTGTTGAATCGAGCTTTTTAATTTTAATGCTACGTCCTTTCAGAGGGCAGCAGCAGGCAATTAACAATGAAGTGTATCTTATTGAACCTGTGATACCGCTGATAGAAACAACGGATAGCTTTGGTAATTCGTGTCAGCATTTGATGACAGCGGTCGGCGATATGTTCATTAATACTTCGGCGGAAGTTGTGGTAGCGGAACATATTGAGGTTGGTTTTGGGGCTTGTTTTGTTGCAATCCAGCATCTTCCTTATGATGTACTGCCCTTTCTACTTCCTAGCCGCTATTGTGAATCCGACCGATTTGGCGATCTTGCCAGAGAAATAACCACTGACACGCTGTTAGGTTACAATCAAGTCAGCAAAATTAATGATTGGGTTCGCGCGTCTATTAGTTACACCCCTGGTAGCAGTGAATTCCCCCTATCAGCAACTGAAATTTATCATCTAGGGTATGGCGTATGCAGAGACCTCGCGCAAGTCGCTATTGCTTTATGCCGTAGTATCAGCATACCTGCCCGATTGGTGGTGGGTTATCTGTATAACTTACAACCGATGGATTTACACGCGTGGTTTGAGGCTTACGTCGGTGGTTGCTGGTACACGTTTAATCCTACACAACAAGATCCAAAGGGTGGCAGAGTCATTATTGCGTTTGGGCGTGATGCAGCCGATGTGTCTATATTTCACCAATTTGGTTCAGGTTGTCAACTGAACAGCATGGACGTTCGCGTTGATTTGCTGGATAATCGACCAATTTTAACTTTATAATAACGGCTAAACGCTCATGACTTCTTGTATTGCAGCTTCCATAGACGAAGGGCTTATTCTGGTATCTGATTCAAGAACCAATGCGGGTATTGATAATGTCAGTACACATGGCAAAATGCACGCCTTTGATACCAACAGCGATCGTAAGATTATTTTACTGTGCGCGGGTAATGTGGCAACGACTCAAGCTGTATTAGAACAGCTACATCGCGACAAGATCAAAAATGCGCCTGTCAATTTTAATACCGTAGAAAGCCTGTTTGAAGCGGCAGCATATTTAGGTCATGTCAGTGTGGAAAAACAGAAACAACATTCCAATTCTCAAGGGAAATCCGCTTTTAACGCCTCCGCCAGTTTTGTTTTAGCGGGGCAAATCGGCACTGATCCGCACGGTGCGTATATGGTTTATGCTGAAGGCAACACCATCACCAGTTCAGCGCACACGCCGTTTTTACAAATTGGTGAAAGTAAATACGGTAAACCGATAGTGGATAGATTTCTTAAGTTAAATTCATCCCTAGAGGAAGCCTCGCGGTGTTGTTTAGTCTCTATGGATTCCACTATTCGTAGTAATGCTAGTGTGGGCGCACCTGTGGAAATGCTGATTTATCGCAAAAATAGTTTTAGTCTGGAAGAATATTATTGTTTTGACGATGATGATGATGACTATATGTGGCAACTCAGACGCAGTTGGGAAACCAAACTGCGTGAAGCAATGGCAGCATTACCTAGTTTGAACAAAGAGACCATTAAACCGATGCGCATTGATTTGTAATTTAAATGCCCAATACGCCACATGATCATTAATTACACTGATAAACCCCTGATGATGGGAATTTTAAATGTCACTCCCGATAGTTTTTCAGATGGTGGTAAATATGCGAATGTCACGACAGCGGTTGAGCAAGCGCGGTCGATGTTAGCGCAGGGTGTTGATATTATTGACATAGGCGGGGAATCGACGCGTCCGAATGCTGAACCAGTGAGTGCGGCGGAGCAAATTCAGCGCGTTGTGCCTGTTATTGCAGCCATTCGGCAATTCAGCGCGGTGTTAATTAGCATTGATACGATGTCTAGTGAAGTCGCGGCGGCGGCATTAACAGCGGGGGCGAACATTATTAATGATGTCTCTGCGGGTTTAACCGACCCTGCGATTCTCACAGTAGCCGCTACGAAAAATGTACCGATTATTTTAATGCACAGTAAAGGCATACCGAAAACGATGCAGGATAATCCGTATTATGACAACGTGGTGCAAGAGGTTATTGACGCATTGCAGGCACGCATTAACGCGGCGTTCAGTGCTGGTATTCCACGCGAGAATATTATGATTGATGTCGGTATCGGTTTTGGTAAACGCAAACAAGATAATCTGGATTTGTTAGCGCATTTAGCGGATTTTGTCGCGCTGGGTTTTCCTGTGTTATTGGGGACGAGTCGCAAGCGGTTTATGGGAACGATTTGTAATGTCAGTGAACCGTCTGAATTAGTCACCGCCACGGCGGTAACGACGGCATTAGGCGTGATGGCGGGTGTGCAGTTATTTCGTGTTCATGATGTGAAAGAAAACCGCCACGCGGTTGATGTGGCATGGGCAATTAAACAAAGTCGGGGTGTTTAGCGTAAAATAGTGGTTATTTTTCCCTCCGATGGTGAGTGTTATTGTGATTGAACAAATCAATGCGTTATTGCCGCAAACCCAATGCGGACAATGCGGTTATAAAGGTTGTCGCCCTTATGCAGAAGCGATAGCGGCTGGGCTTGCCGATATTAATCAATGTCCACCGAGCGGTGATGAGGGTATTAGTGAATTAGCGGCGTTATTGGGTGTAATATCTAAGCCGCTGAATCCAGACTTTGGTGAACATAAGCCCACAAGCGTCGCTTTTATTATTGAACAAGATTGTATTGGCTGTGTGAAATGTTTGGCGGTTTGCCCTGTCGATGCGATTTTAGGCGCGGCGAAATTTATGCACACGGTAATAACCGCTGAATGTACGGGCTGTGAATTGTGTATCGCGCCCTGCCCTGTCGATTGTATTGTCATGCAGCCTGTTGAAGAATTATCTAGCACTGAAAAACGTGTCGCTGCCCAGTACGCGCAACAACGTTATGAGGCGCGTTGCGCCCGTAAAGCACAAGAAGATTTCGACAAAGCTGAGCGACAAAAAAAACAACGACTGGCGTTAAAAATGAAATCCGCATGAATAAACAACAGCGGCTGGCTATGTTTGACCGACTGGCGATTGCTATCCCTGAACCGAGTACCGAACTGCACTATAACAGCTCGTTTGAATTACTGATTGCGGTGGTGCTATCCGCACAAGCGACTGATAAAGGCGTGAATAACGCCACCGCTAAATTATTTCCTGTTGCCAATACCCCCTCCGCTATTCTTGCTTTGGGGGAAGATGGTTTAAAAGAATTTATCAAAACCATTGGTTTGTTTAACAGTAAAGCGAGGCATATTATTAGTCTGTGCCACCGTTTATTAACCCACCATGCAGGGCAAGTGCCGAACACGCGCACCGAGTTGGAAGCACTGGCAGGCGTAGGGCGAAAAACCGCTAATGTGATACTCAACACTGCATTTGGGCAACCGACTATTGCCGTTGATACCCATATTTTTAGAGTAGCGAACCGCACAGGACTTGCTAAAGGAAAAAACGTGCTGGAAGTCGAACGCGGTTTAATGAAAGCCATCCCTAAACAGCATCAGCAAGACGCGCATCATTTGTTAATTTTGCATGGGCGGTATACTTGTACTGCCCGAAAGCCAAGCTGTCAGGACTGTGTTATTGCTGATTTGTGTGACTTTGAACTGAAATCAACTTTTCAAAAATAAACAATATTTATCTTAATATTAAGAAGGGGTTGTTATGATATGCAACATTCGGTACGTTTCCTGTATCGAGATATTCCCCAGCTTGCATCGCTGGGAGTAAATTATAAAAATTTTTTAACCAACACACAGGATATTCACTATGAAAAAAATCAATAAAACGCCTTTAGCAGCAGCGATGGGCGTTGCTTTTATCTCAACATTTGCAATGAATGCTGCAAATGCAGAAGCCAGTCCATTTGGCATGACTGAATTATCACAAGGCTATATGCAGGTTGCAGAAGCGGATAAAGCCGCAGAAATGGCGTGTGGCGCGAATATGAAAATGGATGATGCGACTAAAGCTAAAATACCTGAAGGCGCGTGTGCAGGTGCGAAACATCCTACTGAAGAAAAACACGTTATGGGTGAAAAACCTGCCACTGCTACCAAAGCCCCTGAAGGAAAATGTGGCGACATGATGGACGGCGACAAAATGAAAAAAGGCATGGAAGCCTCTTGCGGCGCAATGATGAAAGGCAAAGAAGGCGCGTGCGGTGCAATGGGTGCGGGCGAGTCCATGAAAGGCAAAGAAGGCGCGTGTGGCGCGGCAATGAAAGGTTGCGGCGAAGGCATGGTCGGTTGCGGCGATATGATGAAAGGCAAAGAAGGCGCGTGTGCGGCTAATAAAGCAGAGGCGGCTAAAACACCTGCAGTACCCGCGCCAGCCACTAAATAATGGTGTAAGAAAGGCTGTTTGTTAAAAGGTGGATACTTTATTAGCTTAACCGCTATTAAATAATCCACTCATTCTAATTAAAATTACCTTGGAACTATGATGAAAAAAATTAACACAACTTTGTTAGCGATTGCCATTACTGCAATTTTTGGCGGAACGTCTAGTTTTGCAGCAGATGCACCAGCTCCCGCCGCTGCACCTGCTGTTGCAGCACCTGAAGCTGCCGCTCCTGCGGTCGTTGCACCTGCTGCTACTGCCGCCCCAGAAGCAGCAGCTCCTGCAAAGCACAAAGCTAAACATACTAGCAAACACAAAAGCAAAAAAGCGGTAGCTCCTGCTGCTGAAGCAACACCAGCACCAGCACCAGCTGATGCTGCACCACCAGCAGCAGAACCTGCTAAATAAATATCGCTTTACATTCATCAATAGGGAGAACATGAACATCATGTTCTCCCTTTCTTTGTTAGCAAAAAATTACAGGTGTTCTCATGGGCGCAACCCAAAATCTCGTTCACGGAGCTGGCTTAGGTTTACGACGTTCTTTTTTAAGCGAAATTGTCGGCGCACCACCAAAAGAGGTTGGCTTTTACGAAGTCGCCCCTGAAAATTGGATGACCATCGGCGGTAAATACGGCAAACAGTTTCGCGCTATGACTGAACACTTTGATTTTGTCTGTCACGGTTTATCGTTATCCATCGGCAGTACCGACCCGCTGGATGAACAATTTGTGCGTGATTTAAAACAATTCATGCGCGAACATGACATTAAATTTTACAGCGAACATTTAAGCTATTGCAGTAAAGACGGGCATTTATATGACCTGATGCCGATACCCTTTACTAGCGAAGCGGTTCATCATGTTGCCGCGCGTATTCGCCGCGTACAAGACATACTGGAACACAAAATCGCCATCGAAAACGTCTCCTATTACGCTGTTCCCAGCCAAGAAATGACGGAGATTGATTTTTTCAATGCCGTGATTGCAGAAGCCGATTGTGATGTATTACTCGACATCAACAATATCTATGTCAATAGCGTTAATCACTGCTACGATGCCGAAGCCTTTTTAAAAGCCATGCCTGCGCACCGTGTCGCTTATGCCCATATTGCAGGGCATTATGTCGAAGCCGAAGATTTTTTAGTTGATACTCACGGCGCGGATATTATTGATCCTGTGTGGAAATTATTAGCCAAAGCCTACCAACTTTACGGCGTATTCCCGACTTTATTAGAGCGTGATTTTAACCTACCCGTTTTATCCGAACTGGTCAAAGAAGTCCAAACCATTAGCCACATTCAACACGCGTGGACACAGCAACATGAAAAACAGTCTGCCTAACTTTGACAGCAAACAACGTGAATTTACTGCCTACATCCGTGACCCTGAACACAATCCTGTGCCTGAGGGTGTGCAGCCACCGCGCATGGCAATGTATCGAGAGCTTTTTTTTAACAATATCAACGGCTTTCTTTCCAGCAACTTTCCCGTATTACGCACACTACTGAATGATGCCCAATGGTTTGCATTAGCGCAGGATTTTTTTGCTAATCATGCCAGTCAATCGCCGTATTTTTCTGAAATACCCGAAGAATTTTTGGCATTTTTAGAACACGAACGCGATAACGCTAACGATTACCCGTTTATGTTAGAACTGGCACATTATGAATGGGTAGAAATGGCGTTAGCTATCTCTAAGGAAGAGCTGGTGATTCATGACGCAAAACTAACACTAGAAAGCCGCGTACAACTATCGCCGTTAGCGTGGTCACTCGCCTATCAATACCCCGTCCATAAAATATCACCTGATTTTTTACCCACAACACCACCTGAACAACCCACTTGCCTGATTGTCTACCGTGATGCACACGACGACGTACATTTTATGGAAATCACCCCCCTCACCTACCGCTTACTAGCAATGATAGAAGAGCAAGAAAGTATGATAGTCGCAGATTGTTTACAGCAACTGATTCAAGAAACCCAGCATCCAAATCCTGAATTGATGAGGACAGCGGGCTTGCAGATACTTGTGGAATTAGCAGAAAAGATGATTGTGGTGTTGGGGTAAGTTGGGGCGAGAACCACCCCAACCGACTTGTTTAGACTGGGCAATGCCAACGTTTAAATTTTACCGTCTAAACCCATTTGGAAATATTTATGGGTGATTTTATCTTGATTTTCTAATAGCCAATCAATGCTTGGCTCATTGTTCATGGCTTTTTTAATGGCTAACGCAGTGGCTTTGCGGTGAATATCAAACAAAATTTGATGGTCTAAATTGTCATCAGTTGCCACGCTGGGATTTAACCACACCGAACAAATAATACCTAAATCGTTGGCTTTTTCTTTGGGAATATCCCCTGCTCGTACTGCATCCAATACGCCGTTAGCAATCGCCGCCTGCACTGTACCCATTAAAATATTGGTGTAGCGCGTACTGTTCACCGTCACTTTACTGACCATTAAGGTAACAGGGCGCACTTGAATATCGGTATTTAAAATCGCAAATACTTTAGTATGTCCTTTGACCTGATCGCCGATTAAGGTAGCGATTGCCGTACCCACTGGACCATCCAATTCACCGATAATAATTTCAGGTTCGGCAGCAGTTCCCGCAGGTCCGCCTGCTACTAAGGCTTCGCCAGTACGCAGAATAATTCTTTCGCTCATTTTTGTCTCCAAACGGTTAATAACAGTTACTGCGTGACTGGGGTAAATCCTGAATCTTTAGGCGGTGCTTTTTCTTGTAAGCAATGATACGCAGCGTTTTCAAATTTGAAGGTTAATGACACGGGGTTTTCATGTTCAGTCATAAATTTTTCCGCTTCTTTAGCGGTTAAATTTTTCGATAATTCGTTAGCGATGCAGGTACAAGGGCGCGTAAATTTGTCTTTATCAGAATTAGGCGCGGCGAGCATTTCTCTTTTAACGCATTGTTCCACAAAAGCCGTTTCAAACTGGTCTTTTTTAGATTCGGGGACTACGACCTCTTTGGAGTGGTCGAAAGGATCAAAGGCTTGTTCTGATTTGCTGGCTGTTACAGGTTTATCATCGGAACAGCCGACGATAACAGAGCTGATAACAAGACTGGTTAATAGAGCAATGAATAGATTTTTTAGTTTCATGATAGATAACACGAGTAAGAGTTAGGTGTGTGTGCTAAAACGTGGCGTAGTCTTAGCGGTAATGAACAACAGAACTTTATCATTTTATGCTGTTGTCTTCTAGTTTTTCGTTGTCAGCTAGCCGCTCATATAGCTAACGCAGTATAAATTGATTATAAAACCGTTCGCCCTGAGCTTGTCGAAGGGCTATAGTGGTTCGACAGGCTCACCACGAACGACATCATTTTATTGTGCTTTGGCTATACAACATAGACCTGCGCCATTTTTAAAATGGTGCAAGTCTTACTTTACATTCAGTTTCTAGTGAATCCTGTCAATGGTTCATTGCGTTCCAGTTCGCTAATTTCCACGCTATCCACTCGTGCAGTGATTGCCCCTTTATGACACCAGCGTATAAAAGCGTCCAGTGTGGCAGAATCAGCTTCGGCAATAATTTCTACGCGGCCATCATCGAGATTTTTAACACTGCCACGCACGCCTGATTTTTCAGCTTCTTTTTGGGTGAAGTAGCGAAAATAAACACCCTGCACACGCCCTGACACTACTATTTTTACTCTACGCATGATGTTTTATACTCCAACAATAGTGAATTTTTGGATTACGCACGAAATCTTTGGGAATCGTGGCGGCGGTTATATCATTGATATGCAAATCCGCTAATGCGTCCAAATCAATTTTAAAACGACGGAAATTAGTCGAAAAATAAAGCACGCCTTCGTCTGACAATAATTTCAGCGCGTTATTTATCAGCTTTACATGATCTATTTGTATATCAAATACGTCATCCATGCGCTTGGAATTGGAAAACGTCGGCGGATCGAGAAAAATCATATCGTACTGGCGCGGCTGGGCTTCTTTAGCTTCATTGTGTAGCCAGTCCAAACAATCGGCTTGAATAAATTCATGCTCACCCTGCGTTTGATTCAAAGCCAGATTATTTTTTGCCCAGTTCAAATAGGTGTTGGACATATCGACAGTGGTGGTGTGACTCGCGCCACCGACAGCGGCGTGTACCGTTGCACTACCCGTATAAGCGAATAAATTTAAAAAGCGTTTGCCCTTGGCGTGTTCTTGAATGCGCAAGCGGATGGGGCGGTGGTCTAAAAATAAGCCCGTATCCAGATAATCTTCAAAATTCACCAGCAAATCACAGCCGCCTTCGCTGATGGTATGAAAATTCCCTGTTTCGCCGTATTTTTCGTATTGTTCAATATTTTTTTGTTTGCGGCGTATTTTTAAAAAGACATGGTCACGACTGACATCCAGCACACGCGGAATTGCCGCTAATAATTCGGCGAGGCGTTGATTGGCTTTGTGTTGGTCGATGCTTTTTGGCGGTTCGTATTCTTGGACGTTGATCCACGTTTGTTCGCCTTGATAAATGTCGATAGCCACTGCGTATTCGGGTAAATCAGCATCATAAACACGGTAACAAGTAATAGCGTTTTGTTTTGCCCACTTGCTGAGGATTTTTAGATTTTTTTGTAGGCGATTGGCGAACATCACCGCGCCTGTGTTTTCTGATTCTGCTGGGGCTTGCGTGGTTTGTCGGGTTACGCTATCGCTAACCTGACCTACTTTAGTTTCAACGCGTTCAATACGTTTGGTGTCAACGGATTGCGCAGTCACTTGGGCAATCCGTTCTTCCGTTGTGGTCGCTTTAGGGATAAAAAACGCGCTTTCGTCGATATTTAAACGCAATAACTTACATTCCAACGCGCCATTAAATAACGTAATGGGTTTTTGTGAGCGTATGCCTAAACGAAACCCTAATTCTGGATTGCTGATAATCAGCGCGGCGTGCCAGCCTTGAAACTTAGCTTTTAACGTGTTGCCAAATTTTTTATACAGTTCAGCGGTTTCTGCTTCATCGCCTAAACGTTCACCATAAGGTGGATTACACGCTATTAAACCCGCTTGCCAACTGTCAGCGGGCGCGGCATCTTCAATATCGCGGCGTTCAATATGAATTTTATTTTGTAAGCCTGCATTGATAACGTGTGCCTGAGCGGTGTGTACCGTGTGGCGGTCTTGGTCACAACCGACTATCACAGGCATTTTTGCTAGCCCCCAATTTTTGCGCAACAGTGCTTCGTCACGCAGTTTTTGCCAACACTCAGCATCGTGTTTTTTCCAGCCGATAAAGCCAAAATAATCACGCAACAGGCCGGGCGCATAATCAGCGGCTATCATCGCGCCTTCTAATAATAACGTGCCAGAGCCGCACATTGGATCGAGTAATGTACCGCCGCGTTTGGCAATGTCTGCCCAACCGCAGCGCAACAGCATAGCCGCCGCGAGGTTTTCTTTCATCGGAGCTTTGATATTTACATCCCGATAACCGCGTCTGTGTAAACTTTCGCCTGATAAATCCAAACTCAGTTGTGCAGTTTCGCCTTGCAAATAGACATTGATACGAATCGACGGCTGTTCGGTGTTGATGCTGGGGCGAACGCCACACGCGACTCGCATTTGATCGACCACCGCATCTTTCACTTTTAATGCGCCAAAATGGGTGTTATTGATGGCTTCGGAATTTTTCGCACTGAATGACACCGCAAAACTGTCTTCGGGATTAAGATGCTCAAACCAGTTAATTTCTTGGACACCGCGATATAAATCTTCCTGTGATTTCACGGTAAAGGTGCTTAATACCAGCAAAATGCGGTTAGCGGTTCTCGACCATAGGCACGCGCGATAGGCAGTTTCTAAGTCTCCTTCAAAGGCAACACCAGCCATCGTGGCTTTAATATTTTCTATGCCTAAACTGTGCAGTTCTGAGGTCAATAAGGTTTCCATCGCCTTAGGCGTGGTGGCGAATAGCGAGTAAATAGGCATGATGAGCGTGAGGGGGTGGGTGTTAGCGGAATCAAAAAAGTTTTTTGCCGCTGTGGTAGATGGGTAATTCAACCTGCCCTTAGCAGTTGCAAGGACAGGCTTACTGAATTTTAATCAGTTCAACTTCAAAAATTAATGCCGCGTTAGGGCCAATCAGACGACCCGCGCCTTCTGAGCCATACGCTAAATCGGAAGGAATATAAAAGCGGAATTTGTCGCCTACTTGCATTAACTGCACGCCTTCTATCCAACCTGCGATAACACGGTTTAATGGAAATGAGGCGGGCGCACCGCGACTGTAAGAACTATCAAACTCAGTGCCATCTAACGTTGTGCCTTTATAATGCACAGTGACTGTATCAGTGGCAGCAGGTGATGCTGTACCTGTACCTTGGGTCAACACTTCATATTGCAAGCCACTGGCCGTGGTGACGATATTGGCTTTTTTAGTATTTTCTGCAAGAAAAACCGCGCTTGCCTTGCTATTTTCTTCGGGTGTAGTGGCATTTGCCATTGAAAACATAGTAAGTCCTATCAGCATAACGGTGACAATTGAAAGAATTTGAGTTTGAATTTTTCTCACGATTTTCGCCTGATTGATTAATGAGTAATGTACAAAAGTAGTGTATCAAAAAAATCATTTTTCTGACTAATTGATTTGACATTGATTGAGTTGTTTTTGAAACAGTTGAGCTCGAGACGCGACTTTATCAGCTGTTTTTTGTATGTCTGCTTTTTTTAAATAATGTTTGCGGGCATATCCATCAAGCCCTTCGTAATATGCCAGATATAACAATTTGGCATTTTGTAACGGGATACCTAATTGCGTGTGGCTGTTATGATTGTACCAGCCGATAAAATCGGCTGCATCGGCAAAATCATCACGATCAGCACCAAAACTGCCCGCACTATCCAAGTAGTTATCCCAAGTGCTATCGATAGCTTGCGCATAACCGAATGCACTACTGGGACGAAACCACGGAATAAAACCCAAGAGCCAAGTGCGTGGTGGCTGGGCATCTGCAACAAAATGTGATTCTTGGTACATAATCGCCATCAGAATAGGAATAGACACCCGCCAACGTTGCGATGCTTGCTGAGCATCCTCGTGCCACTGTGTTTTTTCTTGAAAAATAGCACACACATTATCAGCGTTTTTAGGCGGCAGTTCCGCGCAGCCCACTAACATTAGTAATACAGACAGTATTAATAACTTTTTCATCATCAAGACCTTTGGTAAGAATTAGGCTGTCAATGATAAAACAAAAAGAAAAAGTCGGTTAGTGATACTAAAATTTCCCTCGTTACTTTGTTGTGCTGTTGATCGAATTCATTACTGCCGCCATATCACCGTTGACCATTTGTGCAATATAGCTTCTGCTTAAATCAAACGCAGTTAGCAATAATTCAAATTCACTTTTTGGCGGGGATGACAAGACGAAATCAGCAACGACTTTGCCAGCGGCAGGACGACCGATACCTATTCTTAGGCGATAGAATTGATTGGAATTTAGATGGGCAATGATGTCGCGTAGCCCGTTATGACCCGCATGACCACCATCTTTTTTTAGCTTGACGATACTCGGATTAAAATCCAGCTCATCGTGAACGACTAGAATTTCTTCTGGTTGTAGTTTGTAATAGCGGGCGATTTTACCAACAGATAGTCCACTTCTATTCATAAAAGTGTCAGGTTTTAGTAGCATCACCTGCGTGCTAGCAATCTTGCCTTGCGCAAAAATACCTTGAAACTTAGACTCATTAACCCAAGCACAGCCTAGATCATCTGCCAACGTGTCTAAAAACAAAAACCCAGCGTTATGCCGGGTTTTTTCGTACTGCCGACCAGGATTACCTAAGCCAACGATGAGTTTAATCATTGTTAAGCAGTGCTATTATTCTTTAGTCGCTTTTGAAGCCATCATAGACACAACAGGTAAGTTGTGTTCTGCACCTTGTGCTAAGATGACAATACTAACGCCTGCTGGTAATAATAAATCAGAAAGATGCAGTGTTTCGCCCACATCTAAAGTCGATAAATCAACTTCAATGTATTCAGGCAACGCTGAAGGTAAGCAAGATACTTCTACATCAGTCATGGAGTGAGCAGCGATTCCGCCTTTTTTACCACCGATACCAGTGTGTTCATTAGTACAATGTAAAGGAACGTGTACTTTTACCATTTCAGTCATATCAACACGCAGAAAATCCATGTGTAATATTTGAACGCCTGCTGGTTTACGTTGTATCGCTTTCAAAATTGCTTTTTCAGTTTTTCCGTCAACTGTAACGTCTAATACATGAGAATAAACCGCTTCATGTGCAAGATGTTTAATGACTTCATTGTGATTAAGCACCAACATTTGCGGCTCTTGATGCCCACCGTATATTACTGCTGGCACATTACCGATGTGACGCGCTCTTTTTGCTGCGCTTTTACCTGATTGCCCACGACTTTCGGCAACAAATTCAAATACGTTAGACATTTTTTCTCACCCTTTTTCTTCAAAAGTCCGTGTATTAAAGCACAGACACTAAATTCTTAATCTACATAGAGAGAGCTGACTGACTCACCCACTGCGATACGTCTTATCGTCTCAGCGAGCATTTCTGCTACGCTTAACTGTCTTATTTTTCCTGATTGAATCGCATCCAGACTTAATGGGATGGTATCAGTAACAACCAATTCATCAAGATCAGAACAGTTGATATTTTTCATTGCATCACCAGATAACACTGCGTGTGTACAATAGGCAACAACTTTAATAGCACCGTGTTTTTTTAATGCCGAAGCCGCATTACATAAAGTTCCAGCAGTATCGACTAGGTCATCAACTAATACACAAGTACGTCCATCGACATCACCAATAATGTGCATAATTTCAGACACATTCGCTCTAGGTCTGCGTTTATCAATAATAGCAAGGTCTGTATCATCCAAACGCTTAGCTATGGCTCTCGCTCTTACTACGCCACCGACATCTGGCGAAACTACGATTAATTTTTGATGTTGTTGTCGCCAGATATCACCTAAAAGAATCGGCG
This sequence comes from Methylococcales bacterium, assembly GCA_009692395.1. Lineage (GTDB taxonomy): Bacteria > Pseudomonadota > Gammaproteobacteria > Methylococcales > Methylomonadaceae > UBA4132. The sequence continues at coordinate 13,690 of SHZG01000015.1, forward strand.
ATGAGTAAACATTGTCAACAGGTATATCAAAAAAACCTTGGATTTGATCAGCGTGCAAATCAACGGTCAACAGTCGATGCGCACCTGCTTGTTCAAGCATTCTTGCGACTAACTTGGCACTAATAGGGACACGCGCTGATCGTGTACGTCTATCTTGTCGGGCGTAGCCGTAATAGGGTATCACTGCTGTTATTCGTGATGCTGACGCTCGTTTAAGTGCGTCTATCATCACAAGCAATTCCATTAAATTTTCATTGGTAGGCGAACAAGTTGATTGAATAACAAAAACGTCTTTACCGCGAACGTTTTCTTGAATTTCAACGGCAATTTCGCCATCACTAAATCTGCCAACTGCTGCCATTCCTAGGCGCATATTGAGTTTTTTAACTATTCCTTCAGATAAATCAAGGTTAGCGTTTCCAGAAAACACCATCATGGAGGTGTCATTCATGCAAGACTCCCAAATATAATTCAGTGAAGGTAAGTAAATAATGGCTGGGTCGCAAGGATTCGAACCTTGGTATGCGGAGATCAAAACCCCGTGCCTTACCGCTTGGCGACGACCCAATAATCATGATATACAGCTTTCCATCTATAACTTTAAAAACAAAGGTGATTGGTTCATGCCTTTCGCCAGATAAACTTGCCACTTAGATTTAAGCGACTGATACGCACTGGCTGCTAATTCTTTCGAATCAAACTGAGCAAAAACACAGGCACCTGTTCCCGTTAATCTTGCCTCTGAAAACTCAGACAAATCAACTAAAGCCCTTTGAACAGACGGATAACGCTGGCAAACTACCTTAACGCAATCGTTTTGGTGTTGACCTGCTATAAAGTCGGCTATTGTGATTGATTTGCTGTCGCGTGTCAATTCCTTAGCTGAAAAAATTTCTCCTGTATTCACATGGCACTCGGGTTTAATAACAACAACCCATTGTTCTGGAACGATTATTTTGTCTATTTTTTCGCCAACACCTTCTGCCCACGCGGAATGACCATAGACAAATATTGGCACATCGGCACCTAAAGACAGCCCAAGAGTCATTAATTTTTCGGTTGAAAGATTAAGTCCCCACAATTTATTCAACACGACTAAGGTGGTTGCGGCATCAGAACTACCGCCACCTAGCCCACCACCCATAGGTATATTTTTTTCCACCGCTATACAGACACCTAAATCACAGCCTGTTTCGGCTTTCAATAGGTTTGCCGCTCTAATCGTTAAATCATCGGCTTCGGCAACACCTGCGAGTGTTTCTTGCAAATAGACGCGCCCATCATCGACAGGTTGAAAACTAATCCAGTCGCATAAATCAATGAATTGAAACACCGTTTGCAGTAAGTGATAACCATCAGCCCGCTGACCAACAATGCTTAACATTAAATTTAATTTTGCGGGGGCAGGATATTTCTCTCCCCATCCTTTTTGGTGTTGCGTCATTATAAAAGCCACTCATCTACGATTAATTTTAATTTAACTTGTTCATTAGTTACGTTAATTTTATAAGGCATTGCGGTCGTTTTGACGGTCTGCATTTGTTTGTATTCAATTAACCAACCCGCTTGCTTAAATCCCGTTTCGGTCTCGACAAAATTCTGCGTAGGTTCAGGCAAACCAATAACCCAGTAACGCAATGACTGCACAGGCACCGCTAAGCCCAATTGCTGATTAATAAACGTTTCAGGTTGGTTTGATGTTTGCGCCTTGCCATCACCTTTATCAATAGTCACAACGCCTTTGCCTAATTCAATGTGCGTAGCTCCCTGCCCTAACGGCCCTGATAGTTTTATTTTTTCTTTATCGAAACCATGTTGCCAATCAATATTTGCTGTCCACGAATCTGTGCGTCCTGTAATTGATAATCTACCTTCAAATGACCACTGTTCCAGTTTGTAAAGCGGCAATGTTGCGGTTTTTGAATAGGGCGCAATGGGTGTGGGTTCTACGATAAAAAAAGAACAGCCTGACAATAACAACACACAACAACCCCAGAGAATTAACCTCGTTTTAGAATGCAGCACAATTAGTTCGCTTTATTTAAAATTCGTTGTTGAACATCCAACAGATATTCATCTTCTGGCGCGTCCTTAATAGCTTTATTAATTAGTTTTTTAGCTTCATCGCGTCTGCCTAAACTCCATAACACTTCCGCAAGATGTGCTGCTATTTCATTTTCTTGCTGTTTTGTGTATGCACGTTGTAAATAATCGAGGGCTATTTGAGTACGCCCCTGTTTAAACTGCAACCAGCCATAACTGTCCATAATAACCGCTTCATCGGGACGCAATTTAAGTGCCTTTTGCAAATAACCTGCTGCTTCGTTATACCGTTTAGGATCATCTAACAAGCTATAACCTAGTGTGTTCAATGCCTCAACGTTATTAGGTTCTTTGACTAGAATTTTCTTTAAATCTTTTTCCACCACGTCCTGTTTATGCAAATGCTCGGCGATTAACGCGCGGGTGTACAACAACTCTGGTTGATCGGGTTGCTCAATCAATGCGGTGGTCAATAAATCAAAAGCTTTTGCGTATTGTTTTTGCTGACTAAATAGCTCTGCCTGAATTAACAAAATGCGGGTTTTTCGTTTAGGAAACCGACTAGGCAACGTGTTCAATCGAGCATTAGCCGCTTCAAATTGCTTATCTTTTGCGAGCAAAGACACCGCCTCAAGTGCTGCATCAAAGGCAAAATCACCTTCAGTGACGTTATCAAACCACGCCAATGCCTGATTGATAGCCCCACGCTGTGCTTCTATTTTGCCTAAATAAAAGCTCGCTTGATATTGCCAATCAGGCAAGTCCAACAATTTGTTAAAAATAACTTCCGCCTGTGCATCTTGGTCTAATTGTAAATACACTAAAGCGAGGGTAAATTCACTCTCGGTCTCTTTTGGATGAGCCGCGACTAATTGCTTATAAACCTCGCCAGCTTCTTTATAGTTTTCCGCTTTTATTAACACCTGCGCCAACAATTTTTTAATTTTGTCATTGTTGGGATACTTGCTACTGGCATTTTTTATCGCGGCTTTTGCCTTATTTATATCGCCTGACAGCAACGCTATTTGCGCTTGAAGAATTAACGCTTTATCCCAATCAGGCTGAATGCGTAAGGCTTTTTGTATCTGCTGCTCTGCCAACGCGCTATTTTTTACCTGTATTGCCAGCAACGATTGCACAAAATAAATCACCACTTGATTGGGATACTTTAGCGATAACGCCGTTAAGGTATCGTAAACCATATCGAGCTTATTTTCTTTTTGTAATGCCGCTGATAATTCAAGCAAGTCACTGTCAAAATTATCAGGCTCAGACTTTAATAATGCGGATAAATGCTCAACCGCTTGTTGCTTATCACCCGCCCTAAGCGCCGCTAGCGCGGCAATTTTTCTAGCGTTCATGTTTTTAGTGTCGTGACTGAGCAATAACGACACCGCATCTTGCGTTTTTTTATCATCTTTCATGTACATAGCAATCGCGGCGGCTCTTTCAGCAAAACGCGGATCATTAATGCGCTTAGCCGCTTCCATATAACCTTCAAGCGCGACATTGTACTTATCTCTTTGCCCAGCAATCTCTGCCACCAGCAACATAAACATCACGTCTGGGTCAATGGCGGTGCTGGCTTCTTTTTGGCGGTTTTTTTCTTTCATGTCCGCTACCTTAACCACAGGCAGGGCAGATTTTTGTGACTGATCGGGCGAACTAGCACAACTATTCAGCAACACGAGGCTTACTAGGGGAAGCAATCTAAAAATTAACACTCAACAATCCTTTCATTACACAAATATTTAGTCATAGATTAGCAGAAAAACGAGGTGATTTAGACAGGTGATTTATTACATTTGGATAAAACCACTATATTTCTTAGAATAGACCGCCATAATATGTAAAAAACAGTTGCAAAGTACGAGGTACGAGGCGAAAAATGCCCCCTTGAGCATCTGTATATTAAACCGTAAACCTTAAAACCAACTTATGACATTTCTTGCAGTAGGTATTAACTACAATACCGCCCCCGTTTCCATTCGTGAACGTCTCGCATTTCCAGCGGACAGGCTGCAATCTGCATTACAAGACCTCTGGCAAGTGAAAGAAATTAACGAAGCCGCGATTCTTTCTACCTGCAACCGCACTGAATTTTACTGCACTACCACAGGCAACCAACAAGTACTGATTGATTGGGTAGCGCGAAATAAAGACATCAATCCCACCGACTTCACCCCGTATTTGTATAGTTACACCGATAAGCTCGTCTGTCGTCATCTATTCCGTGTCGCCTGTGGATTAGACTCCATGATATTGGGCGAACCACAAATCCTCGGACAAATGAAAACCGCCTATCAAGCCGCATCGGATGCAGGCACGCTAGGTAAACGCTTGGGGAAATTGTTTCAGCACACCTTCACTGCTGCCAAAAAAGTCCGCACTGACACCGCCATCGGCTCTAGCCCTGTCTCTGTAGCCTTTGCCGCCGTACAGTTAGCGCAACAAATTTTTGATAAACTCAGCGAACAAACAGCCCTACTCATTGGCGCAGGTGAAACCATTGAACTCGCAGCGCGACATTTATCGCAACAAGGCATCGGGCGCATCATCATTGCTAATCGCACCTACGACAAAGCCCACACACTCGCCATGCAGTTTAACGGTTATGCGATTGATTTATCAGAACTGCCTAACCATCTTGCCGAAGCCGACATTGTTATTTCGTCAACTGCCAGTCAATTGCCTATTTTAGGTAAAGGGCGCGTAGAAAGTGCGTTAAAAAAACGCAAAAACAAACCCATGTTCATGGTGGATTTAGCGGTACCGCGTGATATTGAAGCCGAAGTTGAACAACTGCGTGATGTCTATTTGTACACCGTAGACGACCTACAGCACACTATCACTCAAAACATGAACTCGCGCCGCCTAGCGGCAGAACAAGCCGAAGAAATCATCGACACCCAAGTCGATTATTTTTTAGCGTGGTTACGCGCTCAAAGTGCGCAATCCACTATTCGGGATTACCGTAGCCAAGCCGAACAAGCTCGTGATGAAGTGTTACAAAAAGCTCTCGCTTCTTTAAAAAATGGCGTATCAGCCGAAGAAGCCCTGAATCGCTTAGCGCACAGTTTAACCAATAAACTAATACACACCCCCAGCACTCAAATTCGCACTGCCGCTGAAAATGAACGTCACGATTTAATTATCGCTGCCCGCGAAATTTTTAAACTGCCTAATTCAACTAAAATAACTAACAAAATTGAACGACTATAGCTGAAGCACAATAAAATAATACCGCTCGTGGTGAGCTTGTCGAACCACCACAGCCCTTCGACTGTTCGACAAGATCACAGCTCAGGGCGAACGGTTTTTTACTCACAAATACTGCGTTATCTCTAGCTACATTGCTTACTTTGTATAAAACAGACCAAACTACCTAACGTTTCAAAGACTTCGGCATTAATTTCATCGTCTTCAATAGTGCAGCCTAGTTGCTCTTCAATCAACGTAATTACATTAACAACACCGATAGAATCTAACTCAGCTAAATTACCCAACAGCGGCGTTGAATTATCAAACAGAGTAATATCTGACTCCAAGTGCAAGGCTTGCTGTAACAAGTCTTTTGCAAATTCATTCATATCCATGTATTACTCGGCTAACTGTCATTATATTTTCTAAGCTGATTACTTTAAAAAAATGAGCGATTATCTATGAAAATAAGTCATTGGACAATAGCATTCGTCTTTTCAAGACAGCAGTCTAATTTTAATTATCACTGACGTTGCTGGATTTTTTATGAAAATAGTATTGATTTTACTACTATTACTGCCTGTGTGGGTCAATGCAGAAGTGTATCAATGGCAAGATGCCAAAGGTAAAGCGCATTTTTCTGACCACACCATTGAGCCTGATGCAAAAAAAGTAGCGATACAAACCACACAAGGCGTTTATCGCATTAAAACTATCTACGATGGTGATACAGTCGTATTGGAAGATGGACAGAAAATTTGTTTATTAGGTATTAATACCCCTGAAATATCACACCGCGGCAATCAGGCTGATGCAGGTGGCAACGAAGCCAAAAGCTGGTTAATTGCCAAACTTAAAGACGGCAAAGTGCGCTTAGAAACTGATGTGGAAAAAACCGACAGCTATGGCAGAACCCTAGGGCATTTATTCACCGAAAACAACGAACACATCAACGTGCTGTTAGTTGCCGCAGGCTTAGCACAAGCCAGTATCTGGCCGCCCAACTTAAAATATGCGAATGAATGAGTGAAAGCCGAACAACAAGCCGAAACCGCGAAACTAGGTATTTGGCAACGCCTAGAATATGCCGCAATTCCTGTCGAACAACTCACCGAGGACGGGCATCACGGCTGGACGCGCATAGTCGGTAAAGTACGCACCATCCATCCCACCAAAAAATTCATTTATCTACAATTTTCTGACCGCTTTGATGCGCGTATTGAAAAAGAATCGCTGTCTTTATTTCCTGACATTAACAGCTATCAAGGCAAAACTATCGAAGTACGGGGCTGGCTGAATAAACGTGGTGATAAATTTTCGATGTTAATTCGCCACCCCAGTGCTATTAAGTAACTGTAATGGTCAAGTTTTTTCGAGTATCCACATAGGGGTTTTTCTGTCTTATGTTACTCATAGCCATTGGAAGACAACGAATTGTTTCACTTCCATAAACAGGAACAACCGTTGAGTACCCATCATCGTATTGCACAAAATAATGACTTCCTTTAACGCGAACTAACAGAAAACCCAGTTCTACTTTTTTGTGCATAACATCAGCGATTAAAATAACGTCCATTATTGGCGCGTATTTTTGCCGCGTCAAATAACGCATTACATTCATTTTCGGTAGTGGGTTAAATCTGTGATGATAGATTAAAATCACGGGCAGAATAAAATCACACTTACTTAAAAGACCTTATGAGCTGCTACCAAGAAATCACCTGTCCATTCTGTAAAAGTAACCAGATGGGCAAGTCAGGACGCAATGCAAC
>SHZG01000016.1 GCA_009692395.1 Methylococcales bacterium
ATACTTGCCACTCCAACACCAAAACGCACTGCCGCTTCCGCTTGTGTTAGCCCTTCTTGTTCTTTAATCGTCAATACTTTTTGGCGGAAATCGGCTGAATATGTCATCTAATTTAAAATAATCAAATTATACTGCTTTGGCTATAGCATGGGACGTATAGTCAACGCGCTTATGGCAGTTAAGGAACTGAAAGAAAATAATGACGATGTACAATTGATTTTTACAGGCATAGGCACAATGTGGCTGGCTGAACTCAATCGTCCTAGCCATCAACTGCACACTGTTTATAATGCTGTAAAAGATAAAATTGCGGGAGCTTGTGGATTTTGTGCCACAGCTTACAATGAGACCGATGCCATTAAAGCAGGCTGGATCGTCATATTGGAAGAATATGGTACCAACATGAGCTACCTTAAATTAATCAACAACGGTTATCAAGTCATTACCTTTTAACTCAAACAGCGAGCCTCACCATGACTACTTATAAGCTACCGCCTATTCAGCCCTCAGAAATTACTCCCCGTGACTTGTTTTATAACAGACGGAAGTTTATGCAGTTAGCGGCGGGGGCTTCCTTGACTGCTTTATTGCCGCAAACTGGTTTTGCAGGCGAACCGTTAGCGGGGGTGACAAAATCCACTGACCGCTTAATTGATGAACTCACGCCGTTAAAAGACATCACCAGTTACAACAATTTCTACGAATTCGGCACAGGTAAAGAAGACCCTGCAAAAAATGCAGGCAGCTTAAAAACTCGTCCGTGGACGATTACTGTTGAGGGTGAAGTCAATAAATCCAAAGTGTTTGATATGGAGGAATTGCTCAAGCTCGCGCCCTTAGAAGAGCGGATTTATCGTTTACGCTGCGTGGAAGCGTGGTCGATGGTGATACCGTGGGTCGGTTATTCGTTAGCCGCATTATTGAAACAAGTTGAACCCACCAGCAAGGCGAAATTTGTCGAATGTATCAGCCTGCATGATCCAGAACAAATGGCAGGGCAAAAATCGCCTACGCTCAACTGGCCTTATAAAGAAGGTTTACGCATGGATGAAGCCATGCACCCGTTGACATTGTTAGCCGTTGGTTTGTATGGTGAAGTATTGCCCAATCAAAACGGCGCACCGATACGCGTGGTTGTGCCATGGAAATATGGATTTAAAAGTGCTAAATCCATCGTCAAAATTCGTCTCGTGGAAAAAATGCCCCTATCCAGTTGGGTAGAAGCCAATCCTCAGGAATACGGTTTTTACTCGAATGTGAATCCAGCAGTCGATCATGCGCGGTGGACTCAAGCCAAAGAGCGGCGTATTGGTGATTTTCTCAAGCGTCCGACTTTGCCATTTAATGGGTATGGCGAACAAGTTGCTGCATTGTATGCGGGCATGGATTTAACGAAAGACTTTTAACGACTCCACGCGTCGCGCTGGGAACGAGGACAAGCATGAAAAACCTAAAAACGCTGAATAATACTATGCTGGTTTGGCTAAAAATCAGCGTCTTTTTACTGGCTCTCATACCTTTAACCAAATTAGCTATCAATGCTTACACCGACAACTTAGGCGCGAATCCGATTGAAAAAATAACTCACGTCACGGGTTACTGGACGCTAAGTTTTTTACTCATTACACTCACTATTACGCCATTACGAAAACTAACAAGCTGGTCATGGCTGGTGCGATTACGACGGATGTTAGGTTTGTTTGCGTTCTTTTACGCCTGTCTACATTTTTCAACTTACCTCGTGTTGGATCAATTTTTCGACTGGGCAAGCATTGTAAAAGACATCGTCAAACGCCCTTATATCACTATCGGTTGTCCTGCTTTTGTATTATTGATTCCATTGGCAATCACGTCTAATAATCGCCTAACAAAATTAATCGGCGGTAAACGTTGGCGATTATTACATCGCTTGGTTTATTTTATCGCGATTGGTGGCGTGGTACATTTTTGGTGGTTAGTAAAAAAAGATATTACCGAACCGCTAACCTTTGCGGTATTACTTAGCGCGTTGCTCAGTATTCGGTTGTTTTATTTTTACGCAAAGGCTAAGCGAGTCAATTAGCCTGCGGACCACGTCATTTGCCGACCTGCTAACAAGTGCAAATGCAGGTGATAAACTGATTGTCCACCGTGTTGATTACAGTTAAATACGGTGCGATAACCATCATCGGCGAAGCCTAGCTGTTTGGCTAGCTTCGCGGCGGTTTGTAATAACTGCCCGCCCAATTCAGCATCATCCAATTCATTTAATGTGCTAATGTGTCGCTTAGGGATAATGAGAATATGCACGGGAGCTTGCGGACTGAGGTCGTTAAATGCCAGAACATTATCATCCTCAAAAACGACATCGACTTTTATGTCACCGTTGACTATTTTGCAAAATACACAAGCTGTCATGTTGCTACCTGCTTAGAACGGCATTTGAAAACCAGCGGGCATACCAATACCTGCGGTAAGAGAGGACATTTTTTCTTTTTTTATTTTGGCGACTTTATTAACTGCATCGTTAATTGCAGCGGCAACTAAATCTTCTAGCATATCTTTATCATCGCCTAACAAAGAAGGGTCAATCGTCACTTTACGGGCTTCGCGTTTACCTGTCATAACGATAGTCACTAAACCACCGCCTGATTCACCGATGACTTGTAAAGCGGCTAATTCTTCCTGCATTTTTTTGGCATCTTCTTGCATTTTTTGTGCTTGCTGCATGATATTACCGAGTGCATTTTTCATGTATTTATCTCCATTATTACGTTATACGGGTTCGATGCTCTCAGGCAGAACGCGAGCATCAAACTGTTGTTTTAATGCCTGAACAGTTTTATCGGCATGAATGTTATCAATAGCGGCTTGTTGCTTATTTTCGTTAGCTTTAAGTTGTTGTACCGCAGGTGTATCGAGAGCCGTTTTTTGGCTGTTAAACACTAATTTAAGCGGCGTGCCGCGATAGGCTTGCAGGGCTTTGTGTAGTAGGTCTTCGGCTAACGCACCTCTGATACGATTGGAGTCTATAAGTAAGCGACACTCCTTATCATCTATCGAGTCTAAGGCGCAATCATTTGCTAAGGCTTTACCCATGCCATTCAGGTTTAACTGAGCTATGATTGCTGCCCAATCATTATCATCACGCGCTGGTGCAACAGGTGGTGTTATTGTGGGCGTTGTTACGGATGGCGTAGCTGTGGGTGTAACTGGCGCGACAGGTTTAACAATCGCAGTTGGTGCTGGTTTGTTTACAATCGCTTCACTCGTGATAGGCTTAAATGTCAGCATCCGCAACATCAGCATTTCAAAACCACTGCGGCTATCGGGGGCGAGTTCTAAATCCTTTTGCCCCATCAACGCAATTTGATAATACAACTGCACATCTTCAGGCGTTAATAACGCTGCCAAGCTAGCCAGCATTTCAGTATCAAAATCGGGGTCAATAGCAGAAGGTAAGTGCTGCACTAAAGCGATACGGTGCAGAACTTGTAATATTTGTTGTAATACTTCGCCAAAATCCGATTGTGTATTGGCAATGTCGTTTATTTTATCCAGTATCGCTAGTGCGTCTGCTCTGGCTAAAGCGGTTAATAAATCTTCGACAGGTTGCTCGGCGACTGTACCTAACATCGCATTAACATCTTCACTACTTACTTTGCCGTTACCAAACACAATCGCTTGATCCAGCAAACTTAAGCCATCACGCATACTGCCATCGGCAGAACGGGCTAATAATTTTAACGCAGGTATCTCAAACGTTATTTTTTCTTCGTGCAGAATAAACTCCATCTGCGTCAGAATTTGGCTGGGCGTTAAGCGTTTTAAATTAAATTGCAAACAGCGTGATAATACGGTGACAGGGATTTTATGCGGATCAGTTGTGGCTAATAGGAATTTAACGTGCGGTGGCGGTTCTTCCAACGTTTTCAATAAGGCATTGAAACTATGCCCTGATAACATATGAACTTCATCAATCAAATAGACTTTATAACGACCTTGATTCGGTGCATATTGGGCGTTGTCGAGTAAATCGCGGGTATCTTCAACTTTGGTGCGGGAAGCGGCATCGACTTCAATTAAATCTAAAAACCGCCCTTCATCTAAATCACGGCATACTTTACAAACGCCACAAGGATTAGCATCTTGTAGATTTTCGCAATTCATGGCTTTGGCTAAAATGCGGGCAATCGTAGTTTTTCCCACGCCGCGTGTGCCTGTAAATAAATAAGCGTGATGTAAGCGATTGTGTTGTAAGGCGTTAATTAACGACTTGACGACGTGTTCTTGTCCGACAACTTCTGTGAAATTATGGGGTCGCCATTTTCTAGCAAGAACTTGATAATTCATTGCAGATTACGAAGGGAGGTGGTGGGAATTGGGCGGCGATCATATCAGCCACATCTCGGCACACGAATCTGCTGCTACCGTTGCTCCCTTCCGGGCCTGGCGGGGTTTACAGCGTATCGTTGCGAGAGGACCAATACAATCACCATTAAATTTCAGCCGCATGGGCTAAAGAATCGGCATTATGGGCGAATATGGTTAATATGGCAAGACATTTTTATAAAAACACTGAGAGATGATTTTTTGAATCATGCGTTAAATAAGTCGTTTGTATAGCGATAATGACGTATAAACTTAGGCTTACTTGCTAATTCGCGGTATTCAGACCTGCGAGGTTTTTAAAACCTCGCAGGTCTTTGTCGCACACATCAGAATAAAATTGCCTAATTACTAGGTTTGTATTCCTTGTTTATCAACTTAATAACGTGCGTTCTATTAACCAGTAAGCACCTGCTAAACTGGCGAATATTGAACAAACTGGAGTGAGTTTTGGTCCTATCAGTGGTTGTTTATGTAACCACCAGATAATGGGTAAAAAGACAGCCGCTACGGTAATTTGTCCTAGCTCCACACCTAGGTTAAAGGAAAACAGCGGCAACATGATGCCTGTTTCCATTGAGGAAATGCCCATTTCGCGTAACACAGCGGCAAAACCAAAACCATGTACTAAGCCGAAGAAGAAGGTGAGCCATTGCCGTCCTTTGGGATGGTCGCCACGGAGTATGTTTTCTACGCCGACATAAATAATAGTCGCGGCAATCAAGGGCTCAACAATACTGCTGGGAATCTCAATGACGTTGAACGCAGCTAAGCCCAGCGTAATGGAATGGGCAATGGTGAAAAAGGTGATGATTTTAATTGCGGGCCAAAAACTGCGGGTGACAATTAGCAAGGAAAATAAGAACAGCAGGTGGTCGTAACCCGTCAGGATGTGTTCTATGCCTAACAGTAAAAAATCAGCAAAAGCGGTTGATATTGGTGTGTGTTCGACATTGTTACTGCTATCCGCGCTAGGGATAGCGAGTGTTATCAAGCTGTCTTGTTGAGAAAGCATTTTTTCACTGATGCCCTGCCCTGCTTCATTTTTTAGCGTGACAAACTGCTTGTGAACAGCAGGCAGTTTGTTTAAAAAATTAGCCTGTAGTTGCAGTTGTTGGCTGGGCGTTTGCGGGTATTGAAATTCGATAGACGCATTATTTTTGTCATCCAAGGTTACGACTGCCGCCGTGTTAGGTTGAACGATTTGTCCATCGAGTGTTAATTGCACGCCTTGCAATACCCACGCGGCAATTCTTGGTTTTGCCGCTTCTTGTTCTGCGGCAGTCACGTCGGCATCACCATCACTGTCCATCGGCACAAACGCTTCAATATCTTGTAAAGCGAAGGTTATTTTGATATCAACGCCTTGTTTTTTAAGCCGTAAATCAGCAGAACTTAAACCTGGATCATGGGCTATGCTAAGCCCCGCATAAGTCAGTAAGAAAATAACGGCGATTAGTCTACTGAACATCAAGTGTTCTCCACGACTTTACGTTTTTTCCGAATCCAAACGACAATGCCAATAATGATAAGCAGTAACGTAGTCGCACCGCCTGCAATCATTAGGATGGTTTTTTTCGGTAATGCGTCAGGGTCGCCGCCAACATGAAACGGGATTCTCAGTTTGTCTTCGTCTGAAACCGCTTCTGCACCACCTACCAATAAAAATAAGGCGTAATAGCCCGTTTTATCAATGTCAGCTTGGGCTTCCACTACGCCTTTGGAATAGGCTTTAGCGGGGACTTCGGTAATGGTACGCACTTCTTTAAAGTTTTCAGGTTTGGTGTCATCTGAACCTGTGAGTGCCAGTTCAACCACGCGAATACCGATAGGCGTTTGGCGAATATCACGGTCGATTAAATCAGCAGAAAAGAATGCTTTGCCTATTGTTGGTAGTTCTTGGCAATAGGGTTGTAATAAGGCGGCTCTATCACTGGCATCTTTGGGCGCGGTAGCGGTTTTGACATACACGCTCAGATGCACGGCGTAAAAATCATTGGTAATTAAACAGCCGACGCTGTTCAAATCAGGGATTTGTGGCTGTGTACCTAATTTGTCTCTATCACACCCTGTCAGTAAACTCGCCAGCAATACGACGCTGAAAATCCATGTAGTAAATAGTCTGTTTTTCATAAATTTAAGGGGTTTTGATAGTGAATGGATATTTGCCAGTGACGATATGGGTATCAATGGATACCGCGCGATAACGCACCGTATAAGTATCAGGCGTTAATACAGGAACAGTGACATAAAAATGCGCTAAATCAGAAGATTGCACCATGTCTTTATTATCAACACGCTCACCTTTGCTATTAATGACCGCAAGGGCTTTGTATTCGGTGCCGACTTTATCATCAAACCAAACGTCCACTTGTTTGGGTGATTCAGTCAATACGGCATTTTCCTCAGGCGAAGAACGTACCATTTTAGCGTGAGCGAATGATAGCGAGGGCATCGATAATGCGGTCAGGAGTATAACGCCTGAAAATAGTTTGTTAGCTTGATTATGAGTCATAAAATTTACGAAAAGTCGGAGTAGCAAAGGTGCGGGCATTATATCAATAGTTGCAACGGGTTTGGACAGACCTTTCAGGTTTTAGGTCTAGTTCGTCATTATTCACTGATGTTACGCATGGAAAAGCCATAGTCCACGAAAAGCACAAAAGGCACGAAAAAATCAAAGCTAATGTGTCTTATCCACGCATTAAGTCATGCACACTATGATTTTTTTAGTCTTTTTAGTCTTTTTCGTGTCTTTCGTGGACAAAAATGTTCTTGTGCGTAACATCAGTTATTCATTTAGCGATTTAACTACCCATTGACTAGGTTGTTTATTATGTTTTTCTGTCCATAGTGCCAAGAATCCTGAGGGCGTTGAAACAACACGCGGGTGTGTCGCCATAATACCTGTGACGGATAAGCGTTTTGGTGCAGACCAAGTAACGCCGCCATTGTGCGACTCGGCAGAAAAAATACTCGCGCCGTCTGGTTCGCGTTCATCCCAAATCATAGCGATTTGTTGTTTATGAACGGCAATATTACTATGACTAGCTAGATTCCCAACCGCGTGTGGCGTACTCCATGTTTTGCCGTTGTCAGTAGAGCGCAACGTGTATAAACCCGCTTTGCCCTCAACACCTGTCCACACCGTGCTATATAAAGCATTGTCTTCGCTAATCGCTAAGCCACCGCCAATATGCGGACAGCCTTCAAATTGCCAATTAAACTCGCCCACTGTGCTGGTACGCCGCCACGTTACGCCATGATCAGATGATTGCATCAATGCCATGTCACGCGGTTTCATGTCCCGATACAGGATGTTTAATTCACCTGACGGCGATACTGCCAGCGTATTCCAACAACAAGAACACGTTGAATCATCCAATTTTTGGCTGGCTTGCCAATGTTCACCCTTATCAATGGAACGAGCATAACGCAAACTTTGATAGCCGTTTTCCTCAGGATCAGCTAACCAAACTGCATGAAAAATGCCTTGTTTATCGGCAATCACATCAATATGAGCTTGGTCGCCGTTATTATCAACGGCAGGATTTGTGCCTGTGTGCCATGTTTTACCGCCGTCATGTGAATAACGACTGACCATCGCACCCATGCTGGGAAACTCGCCTCTGGTTTGCCAGATAGCGACTAAATTATCACCGCTCGCGGCAAGCTGCACATCATTGCCACGCACAGCGATAGGATTGCTGTCGGTCTCGACATCTACCGCTGAACTCCACTGTTGACCACCATCCTCAGAAAATAAATAACGGACTACGGTTCGGTTAGTTTTATCTGCGGATTTGCCTGCTACCAGCACGTAAATTATGTCATCATGAGTGGTCACATCGAAACTGATAACGTCCTGCAAACCTGAGGACGATGTTAGATTAATCATCATATTGTCGTGGGCTACAGATTGACTGTTAATACAAGCCGTCAACAACAAAGTAACGCCAATAATCAGCGTGAAAAAATAAGAAATTAGGTACATAGTTCGTCACTATAAAATGCGATTGAACCAGCCTAAAGCAGGCTGATGATTTAGTGTAACATTATTAATGAATCGGCTTAATTGTAGTAGTAGTATTAGCGCGTTGAATTCACACACAAAATGGGGAGATATCATGAAAATTAATAACATAATAAAAATAGTTTTAACCTGCACAGTGTATAGTCAAACGGTGCAAGCGGTTGATTACCAATCGTTTGCAGGTATTCGTTTTGTCAAAATAAACGCTGGCTGTTTTTTGATGGGGCAAGAGACGGAGCTGAAAGAAAGTAGTCCCGTTGAATTACCGCAACATCGGGTGTGCATTGAAAAACCTTTTTATCTGGGTGAAACCGAGGTAACTCAAAAACAATGGGAAGATGTCATGGGTAGTAATCCCAGCAAATATAAAGGGCTTTATAAGCCAGTGGAAAAAGTAAGCTGGGATGATGCGCAAGCATTGATTAAGCGATTAAATGAGCAAGAAGGAAGTAATGCTTTTCGCTTACCCACTGAAGCAGAATGGGAGTATGCCGTCCGAGCAGGTAGCACTACGCTATATTCTTACGGTAATAATCCCAAGAATCTAGTTGATTATGCGTGGTTTGGTAATGAAGGCTATCACGGTACTAGCAAAGAAGTGGGTACTAAAAAGCCCAATGAATGGGGCTTACAAGATATGCACGGCAATGTCTGGGAATGGGTTCAAGATTGGTATGATCCTAATTATTACCATAATAGCCCTGAAAAAGACCCAAAAGGTCCTGATTCAGGTCAATTCCGTGTCTATCGCGGTGGTAGTTGGGTGGGTAAGGCGGTAAATTTACGCTCATCTTTACGGTATAGCGGCTTACCTGTTAGTCGTACTAGCGATATTGGTTTTCGCTTGTTACGCGAAATTGAGTAATTCTAATAAAAAAAATATGGTATTTTTGCTTAATAAAGTACCGAAATAGCAATAATGTTTAAGGCATTTTAACGCATCATCTGTGTTAGAATAGCTCTAGCAATAGTCATTACATTTTAGTTAAATGTCTTTTGTTGACCACTTTAAAATTTAAATATAGTGGATGTTAATTTTCACTCAGCCACACAAAGGATCACAATATGAAATTATTGAAAAAAATCGCAGTTGCTATTGTCATGACCGCATCAATGACTGCTATATCTTCTACAGCTTATGCTGCTGAAGCACACAAAGATTTAAACGCTACCGTTCAAGCAGCTGCTAAAAACACTGAAGCATCATTATTAGAAGCTAAAGGATTACTGGAGAAAGGTGGCAATACTGGCGAACAAATCCAGACTGCCCTGAACAATGCACGTCAATCAGTCAAAGAATTTCGCTATGAGCAAACAGAGCGTTCACGTCAAAAAATGAATGACAAAATCAGATCAGCTCGTGAAGCATTCATGAAAAATGACAATACAAAAGCATTGGCAGATGTTAATGATGCATTGGTTATTTATGCAGAAATGAAAAAAATCTACGACGCAGCTCACTAATAACAAGTTAGCCCGTTATTAATTAAACAGCTAATTACCTTACTAACAAATTGATAATTTCAAAATGTGGTAGAATCTTCATTGGTAGGCTACATACTATAAAAAAATGGTTTGCCAATACACTTCAATAAAAATAACTTGAGGATTTAGAAACATGAAAACCTTAAAAAAAATCGCTTTGGCTTTATGTATTGCTGCTTCTCTGGGTGCAGTTTCAACGTCAGTAATGGCTGAAGGCGATTCAGGTCGTATTACTTATGCACCTGCTGATGCAATTGACATGGTCGCAAATAAAATTGGTAATGCTATTGAAGCACTGACAAAAGGCGAAGACGCTGCGAAAGTTGACGCTCTTATCAAAGACACATTGGATGCAGGTAAAGAAATCAATGCTAATGACAGAGTATTTGCAGCACGTGACAAAGTAAACACTAAAGTAAAAAATGCTCGTAAACTTTTGAAAGATGGCTCTACGCAAGAAGCTGAAGCTCTGTTAAGAGATGCTCAAAAAGGCTACTTGGCACTGAAAGGCTTAATCTAAAGCTGTATCCTGCTCTAAATATATGAGTAGTGCTTCAAAAGAACCTGATGGGAAAAATAGTTATTTAGCTTAGTCAACCATTCGATTAGCTTTAACTTTTTAGGTATAACTTTATACCGCTAGCCAAAGGGTTAAAAACCTCGTTACTTGTAGTAGCGAGGTTTTTTTATGTCCAGTCACTCACCCCTATCACTATTAGAGCTTACCTATCTGCTTGGCTTCTGGTATATTCAAAACCCAGCTTCATCGTGAGCTGCACAGATTTATTTTCTGTGACTATAATAAATTTAGAGGAGGAGGGTTGTCATGACCGAAGTATTGTTTGTATTAACTGTAATTTATGTTGCTTATGTTCTTTATGTTGTCAACACTAACAAAAAAGCAATAGTCAAATCTATAACGCCAGTGCCAGCGGCAGAACCTGAAAAACAGGCAGTCTCCGTAGAGCAGCTGCCCATTGAACCCGTTCCTAAAAAGAAGCCCGCAAAAACACTCAATACCGAAATACCAAAATCCGTTAAATCAACAACCACTAAACAGCCGACAGCGACCAAAAAGGGCTTAAAAGACCCTAAAACAGGTGATATCGCAACCACCTACAGCAATTATATTTTTACCAAACGCTGGATAAAAGAAGCCCTAGTGTCGGAAGGTTTGCTGGAAAAAGTCTATAAAAATCATGAATTAACTGCTGAAGTTGAGGCATCCATCAAAGTAGCGATAGCTAAACTTGAAACGATGGCGCAATACCAAGTTTAATCTTTGTCATCTAAATTAAGCCGTTTCAATCGATAGCGAAAAGATCGAAAAGACAGCCCCAGTTGTTTAGCTGCCGCTGTCTTATTCCATCTATTTTCTTCCAATGCTCGGGTGAGCATCGTCTTTTCTATTTTTTCTAGGTAGTCTTCCAGAGAACTTTCAGCAGGATTAAATAAGGTAGAAACGCCATTATTCGATAGGTCGCTCATTCTATTACTCATGACAGTATTCATTGGGAGATTTAAATCTTTCAGCTCTATACGATCACCTTCATAAAGTGCTAAGGCTCTTTCCATAATATTTTCAAGTTCACGCACATTACCTGGAAAATCATAGTGCTGGAGTGCAACTAACGCAGTATTTGATAATGTCGGTTTATTCAGCGTACTAGCCCCTATCAGCTTAGCTAAAATATGTTCTATCAGTTCAGGCAGGTCTTCGGGTCTTTCGCGGAGTGAAGGAACATGAAGATCAATAACATTAATCCGATAATATAAATCTTGTCTAAACGTCCCTGCCAACACCATATCATTAAGATTTTGATGGGTGGCACTGAGCAAACGAATATCAACAGGAACTTCTCGGCTGTCACCCACGGGACGGATTTTTTTCTCTTGCAAAGCGCGGAGTAATTTAACTTGTAACGACAACGGCAAATCAGCCACCTCATCAAGAAATAATGTGCCGCCTTCTGCCGCTTGAAACAAACCTTGTTTATCGCTAGACGCGCCCGTAAAACTGCCTTTTTTATGCCCAAAAAATTCGCTTTCCATTAGTTCTAATGGAATCGCGCCACAGTTAATAGCAACAAAAAGATGCGCATTCCGCGCACTTTGACGGTGAATTAACTTAGCCACTAATTCTTTACCCGCGCCCGATTCACCGCTGATATAAATGGGAGCTTGACTGAGTGCTAGTTTATTTATTCGTCCGCGAATCTCACGCATAACGGGCGAATCCCCTAACAAGATATGGCGGGTTCGACGATCTCCAGTAACGCGTGGTACGGTTGTTTTTAAAGCACTATTAACAAGTTGCCGTAATATCAACAAATCAACAGGCTTAGAAATAAAATCGAACGCGCCTTTTTTCATCGCCAAAATAGCCGTATCCATGTTGCCATGCGCGGTAATAACAGCGACTGGCATTGATTCAGGCATTTCTTGTATCAAATCAACCAGTTCTAAGCCATTACCATCAGGTAATTTCATATCCGTCAGACAAAGATCAAACTGCTCTTGTTGTAATAAGGCTTTGGCAGAACTGACATCTGTAGCACAAAGAGTGTCCATAGACATTCTGTTCAGGGTAATTTCTAACAGCTCACGAATATCAGGTTCGTCATCTACAATCAGTACCAGTGGATTTTTCATCTTTCGATTAAGGTATGGTTGGCATTAAATAAGCACAGTCGAAAACAACTGTTATTTTCATCAGTGACATAATAAATCAATTTTGCCTGATTTAGCTCAGCTAATTCTCTTGAGATATACAGTCCTAAGCCTGTTCCGCTAGCCGATGTGGTAAAAAAAGGTTCGAAAAGGTGGCGTAGATGTTCACGGCTCACCCCTAAACCGTTATCAATAACATAAATACAAGGAGTCTGTTTTAGCATTCGTGTTTGTAACTTAATAGCCCCTGCTTCTGGCTGACCATATTTCAGGGCGTTCTGACACAGATTATCCATAATTTGTTTTAAGTGACTGGGATCGATACAAACAAACAGTGGTTCATTGCTTGTTACTAAAGTGAAAGCATCAGCCGCTATATCCTGCTCACTCATAAAATTTTTCAAATACCTATCACACCATAAGTTTAAGTCAATTTTTTCCCGTCTTGAATCCTTACGGCGAGACAACTGCAAAATATCTTCAATGATGTGATTAACCCGCGCGGCGTTGATTTGAATGATATGCGTCAGGCGGACATCTTGAGCGGGTAAATCTGAATTTTCTGAAAGCAACTGCCCAGCATGATTAATCGCACTGAGGGGATTGCGTATTTCGTGGGCAATACTCGCGGTTAATCGCCCTAATGAAGCTAACTTGCTTTGTTGAACGCGTTGATTATAAAGCGAACCATATTCAAAAGTAATCATATAGAAAAATTTATGCCCTGTAGGTAAGCGTGTAAAACGAACATGAACATCCGACTGATCCGCTACCTGCAACACTAAAAAATCCTGTTCGTTATTCGCTAACCACGCTAGAAAACCCGTTTCTAACACCACAGAAATATCACTCAATTTAAGCGGCAAATTGACTAAATTCATTAACCGTAACACTGCCTCATTCGCCAATTGAATAATTTGTTGCTGATTGGCAATCATAATGCCTGACTGTAGATGCTGGATAATATATTGGTTAAGCTCCTCTAAATTAGAGATAACGGCTTGTTGCTGATTACTCACCTGTAACATTTGTTCGCTACGCTTTGCCAGTACAAAGGACAGTAAAGAAATGGTAAAAAATGAAGCCCCTAGCATTCCCGCATAAAAATAAGCATAAGGCGTTATATCAAAACTATTCATGTAACTAGCGTAAAGCTGTTCAGCCAACACGGCTACACTTGCCAACGCAGCAAAAAACATCGCACAACGACCACCAATTAATAATCCGCCTGACGCAATAGAGACGGCAAGCAAAACGCCGATACCACTGCTAATGCCACCATAAGCATGCATAATCAGCGTTAAAATAATAATATCGGTGATAATTAATAATTGTGCTTGAATGGTATAGCTGGTCAAGCGTCCCATAATACACACGGCTGATATAATCGAAAGCATTAAATAGCACTGGCTGCTGTAGGTAAATAAGGGGCTATGATCGATGCTCAGTAACGAAGAACCTGTCTGCGTGTAAAATAAAGAGATAAACAGTGTCGCTAAGGTCAGTCGATAAGCTAAAAAAACTTTCAACAACATCCAAGCTTGCTGAGCAGGAATACCATAATCTTTAGACAGTGGGCAAGGATAAATAATCTCAGGGTTTTTTTCAGTCATAAGTGCTTTAAGGATAGCGTTTTACAGGGACTTGGTTAGAATGCTCGCAATAATAGCATCATAATAAAAACTTTAAACCCAACCGTTAGTTAATGAGGAGTTATCAGTGAATATCCATGAATACCAAGCTAAACACTTATTTCAACAATACGCGATTCCTATTCCTGAAGGTCACACTGCTGACACAGCAGAAAAGGCGGAACAAGTCGCTAGCAAGTTAGCGGGTGCAGGTTGGGTGGTAAAAGCCCAAGTTCATGCAGGCGGTAGAGGCAAAGTTGGCGGGGTAAAATTAGCCAAAAGTTTAGCGGAAGTGGGCGAATTTAGTCGTGAACTGTTGGGCAAACGCTTAGTGACTATTCAAACGGATAGTTCAGGTTTACCGATTAACTCACTATTAATCGAAAAAATTTATCCGATTAAACGCGAGTTATATTTAAGTTTAATTCTTGACCGCGCCACAGAACGGGTGATGTTTATCGCCTCTGCCGCAGGTGGCATGGATATTGAGGCCGTTGCCCACGACACCCCTGAACAAATTATTGCCGTGCCTGTACACCCAGCCGCAGGTTTGCAATCGTATTCTTGCCGTAAAGTCGCGTACACGCTTGGCTTAAAAGGACAGCAGATTAAAGCCTTAGAAAAAATCATGTTCGGAATGTATCGTTTATTTTTAGCCAAAGATGCGACACAAATTGAAATCAACCCGTTAATTGAAACCGACAGCGGCGACTTAATGGCACTGGATGCGAAAATTAATTTTGACGATAACGCCCTTGCTATTCATCCTGATATTTTGGCAATGAAAGACCCTAGCCAAGAAGATGATAAAGAAAACGAATCGCAAAAATTCGGCTTAAATTACATCACGCTAGAAGGCAACATCGGCTGTATGGTCAATGGCGCAGGTTTGGCAATGGCAACGATGGATTTAGTTAAACTCAAAGGCGGTGAGCCTGCTAACTTCCTTGATGTTGGCGGTGGTACAAATATCGAAAAAGTCTGTGAAGCCTTTAAACTTATTTTATCAGATGGTAGCGTCAAAGCCGTGTTGGTCAATATTTTTGGTGGTATAGTGCAGTGTGATGTCATTGCCAAAGGCATACTCGCGGCTATTGAACAAGTTCACGTTACCATTCCTGTCGTCGTGCGTTTAGAAGGCACGAATGTCGAACAAGGTAGAGCATTATTAACTAACACAGGGCTTAATTTATACGCGGCAGATGATTTAAACCACGCCGCCGAACAAGTCGTCGCATTAGCAAAGGCAGTCGCATGAGCATTTTAATTAACAAAGACACCAAAGTCATTTGCCAAGGTTTCACAGGTAAGCAAGGTACCTTTCATTCTGAACAAGCACTCGCTTACGGTACAAAATTAGTCGGTGGCGTAACACCTGAACGCGGCGGCGAAACCCACGTAGGCTTGCCCGTGTTTAACACTGTCCAAGATGCCGTGAACACCACTGGCGCGACTGCCAGCGTTATTTATGTGCCGCCGTTTTTTGCCGCTGATGCCATTTTAGAAGCCGTAGATGCAGGTATAAAACTCATTGTCTGCATTACCGAAGGCATTCCTACACTGCAAATGCTCAGAGTCAAAGCGGCAATGGCAGGGACTGGTGTATTACTTATCGGGCCAAACTGCCCAGGAATCATCACCCCTGATGAATGCAAAATTGGCATCATGCCCGCTAAAATTCACCAAGCGGGTTGTATTGGTATCGTGTCACGCTCTGGCACACTGACGTATGAATCGGTATTTCAAACCACGCAACAAGGTTTAGGGCAAAGTACCTGTGTCGGTATCGGCGGCGATCCAATACACGGTATGAACTTCGTGGATGTACTGAGTCGTTTCCAAGCCGATGAACAAACCAAAGGTATCGTCATGGTGGGTGAAATTGGCGGTGGTGAAGAAGAAGACGCGGCTGACTATATTAAAGCCCACGTCACTAAACCTGTGGTAGCGTATATTGCAGGGCAAACTGCTCCCGCAGGCAAACGTATGGGACACGCAGGGGCAATCGTCACAGGCGGCAAAGGCACAGCCGCAGGTAAAATAGCTGCACTCAAAGCCGCAGGCATTGAAGTGGTTAGCTCACCTACTGAGATTGGTGTTGCCATGAAGGGCTATTTATAAACTCTATGTAGGTCGGGTTAGCGATAGCGTAACCCGACAAACCGAGCATTTAATGTTGGGTTACGCTCACGCTAACCCAACCTACTACTACACAGAAACACTCATGAACGAAATAAACCAACTAATTCAAAACTACGGTGACTGGATTTACCTAATCGCTTTTTTCTGGGCGGCTTTGGAAGGCGAAACCTTTGTTATTTTTGCAGGGCTTGCCGCTCAACGTGGTTATTTAAACATTTACGAACTCATTGTTGCCGTCGGCTTAGGTAGCTTACTGGGTGATCAAATTTGTTTCTGGCTGGGGCGCCTGCACGGTGCGCGGGTACTGCATCATTTCCCTAAACTAGAATCAGGTGTAGACCTCGCTATTATTTGGCTGGAAAAACACTCTGTTGGCTTTATTCTCTCCTATCGCTTCATGTATGGCATACGCAATGTCAGCAGTATCGCTATTGGCATGAGCCATCTAACATGGCAAAAATTCGCTTTCTGGAATGCCATTGCCGCGTTTGTATGGGCAGTGGCGTTTTCTAATGTCGGTTATGCGTTTGGTGGTTTAGTGGCGAATGTACCAGAAGGTGAAGACGCAATTGCCTCAGGCATACACCAAGTCATGCTCATCGTATTGGGTTTGTTTGTACTGGTGATGGGCTTTCGTGTTATCAGTTCTCGCTTACACAAACGCCATGCAAAACAAACACTTGATAAATTATAATCACCCCGTTTTATCTCTTAAATAACAACATCTCATGCTAAGTTATCCCAATATAGACCCTGTACTTATCGCCCTAGGTCCTGTCAAAATTCACTGGTACGGCATCATGTACCTCATCGGTTTCGCTGCCGTCTGGTTTTTGGGGCAGCGTCGTGCCGCACAGCCTTGGTCAGTCATTAAACCCGAAGCTATCGAAGATTTAGTCACTTATGGCGCGGTCGGTGTCATACTCGGTGGTCGCTTAGGTTACATCTTGTTTTATAACTTTGGCGCGTTTATCGACAACCCGCTACTGCTATTTAAAATCTGGCAAGGTGGAATGTCGTTTCATGGTGGAATGCTGGGTGTGTTTGTTGCTATGTGGTTATTTGCTAAAAAACAAAACTGCACCCTATTCCAACTCACCGATATTATTGCCCCAATCGCGCCGATTGGTTTAGGTGCGGGACGTATCGGTAATTTCATTAACTCTGAACTCTGGGGCAGACCGACGGATGCACCGTGGGCAATGGTGTTTCCAAATGGTGGCGCGTTAGCGCGGCATCCATCACAACTGTATGAAGCCTTTTTAGAAGGTTTCGTCTTGTTTGTAGTCCTATGGATTTATACCAACAAACCCAGACCCACAATGGCAGCAACTGGTTTATCTGTTTTACTGTATGGCTGCTTCCGCTTTTTTATCGAATTCTTCCGTGTACCCGATGCACACCTAGGTTATCTAGCACTTGATTGGCTGACAATGGGACAAATCTTATCCACCCCGATGATAATCATCGGTGGCTTATTAATTTATTTCGCTTACCATAAAGAGGCACACGCTTAATGGCTGCCCATTATCTCAACCTGTTACATGATATCCTCACTAACGGCGTACAAAAAGGCGACCGTACAGGCACAGGTACATTATCGGTCTTTGGGCGGCTATATCGTCATGATTTAAGCGTGGGGTTTCCATTACTCACCACCAAAAAACTACACATCAAATCCATTCTGCATGAACTGTTATGGTTTTTACAAGGTGGCACTAACACCCGTTATCTCAATGACAACGGCGTAACAATTTGGGACGAATGGGCAACTGACACAGGTGATTTAGGACCAATTTATGGCGCACAATGGCGAGCATGGCGCGGTGAAAATGGTCAAATTATCGACCAAGTGGCTGAATTAATCGTGGGTATAAAAGCCAATCCCAACAGCCGCCGCCATATTATCAACGCGTGGCACGTTAGCTATTTACCCGATGAACGTAAAACCGCCGCTGAAAACATCGCCGCAGGTAAAATGGCACTTGCGCCTTGCCATGTCATGTATCAATTCTGGGTAGCAAATGGCAAACTCAGTTGTATGCTCACACAACGCTCTGCGGATTGCTTTCTAGGCGTACCCTACAACATGGCATCGCTCGCCTTCCTAACTCACATCGTCGCCCAACAATGCGACTTACAAGTTGGCGACATCGTTCATAGCTTCGGTGATTTACACCTGTACAATAATCACCTAGAGCAAGCCAAACTGCAACTATTACGCACTCCACGCCTCTTACCCACCCTAGTCATAAATCGTAAACCCGCTTCTATTTTTGACTATCAATTTGAAGACTTTACTATTGTCGGCTATGACCCACACGCGCCAATAGCTGCCGCAATTTCAATTTAATTACTCGATATTACACACGACTAATAAATCATCCACGCACAGCACGAAAATAAGAGTTTATTTTTCGTGCCTTGCCTGCGTTACTGATTAACGTTCATCACTTAGCCAGCAATTTCATATATAATGGCACGCTTTAAAGCGTCATAATTCCCCCAGAAATCTTATTCATAATGCCGAGACTTTATTTGAAGTCATAAGCGCGGTGTGTGAATTTAACGCGCACTTGTCAAAGAGCGTCTGCAAGATGCAGAACAGAAAGTTCAAATTTTATTAGAGAAAAACGGCAACCTATCCTTGGAGTCATTTACCGATGAGTAATGCGTTAAAAGAATACCTGACAATTTGTCAATCCCGCGTTGAGCAAGCCTTAGAAGCCCGTTTGCCGCCTGCCCATATTTTGCCCAGAAAACTGCATCAAGCGATGCGTTACAGTACCTTGGATGGCGGTAAACGGATGCGTCCGATGCTGACTTACTGCACGGGTAATGTGTTGGGCATTGCACCCGAAGCCTTGGATGGCGTGGCGTGTGCGGTTGAGTTTATTCATGTGTATTCGTTGATTCATGATGATTTACCTGCGATGGATGATGATGATTTACGACGCGGTAAAGCGACCTGTCATAAACAATTTGATGAAGCGACGGCAATTTTGACAGGTGATGCGTTGCAAGCCTTAGCATTTGAAATTCTAGCGCATGATGGCAGTATCAATGCTTCGCCCGAAGCGCGGTTAAAAATGATTACCACTTTGGCTAAAGCCAGCGGTTCACAAGGCATGGTCGGCGGTCAGGCGATTGATTTAGAATCGGTCGGCACAAAACTGAGTTTGCCAGAATTAGAAAATATGCACATTCATAAAACAGGTGCGTTAATTCGTGCCAGTGTGATGATGGCGACCTTAGCAAAACCCGATTTAGCCCTGATGATTGCCAGTAAATTGGATCATTATGCAAAATGTATCGGCTTGTCATTTCAAGTTAAAGATGACATTCTCGATGAAGAAAGCGACACCGCGACGCTGGGCAAAACCCAAGGCAAAGATAAAGATAACGATAAACCCACCTACCCTGCACTATTGGGTTTAGCAGGTGCAAAACAAAAAGCCCAAGAATTACATGAGAACGCATTGGAAAGTTTGAGTATTTTTGGTGCAGAAGCGGATTTATTACGCGATTTGTCGTTGTATATTATTCAACGTGACCACTAATAACCGACTTGATTACTCTGGATTAATCTGGATAATTAACGCATTGTGCCGACTCAAGGAACGCTTTTTAAATGAATAAATCAGGTAGTTATCCGCTTTTAGATACCATCAACACGCCCGCCGATGTGCGCAAATTGCGTAAAAACCAACTCAAGCCGTTAGCGAAAGAACTGCGCGAGTTTTTAACGCAATCGGTGAGCGTGTCGGGCGGACATTTTTCGGCAGGGTTGGGGACGGTGGAACTCACTGTCGCGCTGCA
>SHZG01000017.1 GCA_009692395.1 Methylococcales bacterium
TGCATTGCGTCCTGACTTGCCCATCTGGTTACTTTTACAGAATGGACAGGTGATTTCTTGGTAGCAGCTCATAAGGTCTTTTAGGTAAGTGTGATTTTATTCTGCCCGTGATTTTAATCTATCATCACAGATTTAACCCACTACCGAATTTTCTTATGCTTGCCTAAAATGCTATGCAAACCGACTGCCAAACCAGTGACCGTGGATTGTTTAGCGCGGTCTTGTTTGTGCATATTGAAACCGACAGGAATCGCCTCTTCGATAAACAAACGCAAGGAGCGCAGATTATCAGGCAAATCATGAGCCTTAATCGACAAACGCATTGCATTCATCCCACAGCCAATATCGACACCGACCGCCGCAGGAATAATTGCCCCTAGCGTTGGAATGACAGAACCGACAGTCGCGCCTTTGCCTACATGAACATCAGGAATAACGGCAATATGGCTATGAATAAACGGCAGTTGCGATAAATTATAAAGTTGTTGAAATGCCGCCGAATCGATTTCGTCGGTGTAGATTTTCACTGGGACTTTGCCCTTAGTGATGATTTTGTGAATAGGCATTAGTAATCTCCTTTGCCAAGCACACCGACATAATGAAAACTTAATGCGGGTGTGTGTTTTCTGTGCAGCGCGTGAGCTAATGCCGTGCGTAACAGCCCTTGTACGCGTTTTAATGCGTCCAATACCTCTGTGTCAGATACTTGAATATCCGCTGCATAATGTCCAACCGTTACACATAACTGCCCCTCATGCTCAGGCTGTACCGATAATACCTGCAAATCCCGCAACAGCGGTTGCCCTGTTTCGCCTGTCAATACCAGAGAAATAATGCGGGTGGCTTCTTTACACAGTTGTAATTCTTTACGCGAGGATTTTTTACGCGCGTGTTGAGTGATGATATAACGCGGATCTATACCGTCTTCCGCGCCAAATTCAGCGCAACAGTGAGCCGCGTCTTTTTTCCAACGAAATTGGTTGTTCATAAATGCTCCCATTAACCGAAAATCGTAGGCAATAAAAAGCATCACCGTATTCGGTTAAGTTTAAAAAAATGGATTATTTTTTTGAAAGGTTAAGTTTAAAAAAATGGATTATTTTTTTGAAAGCCTCGATTCGTTGATGAATCGAATGAATTACGAAAGAGTAACGAATACGAGGCTAGTGGTAATGACAATAGTGAACATGGCAGCCTCCTTATGTGAATGGTTGAGTGGATAGTAAAGCGCGGCACTGTACTTGGGAAATTATAGTTTGTCAACCTTAATGTTCAGCGAAAGCCAAGTAAGACGCGCGTTGCGACTCTTTCAGTTTTATCGTTTATGTTATTATCCGCAACCAACTAAGCCATGACAGGGTTTTCGTGGCTGCTATTTTTTGAAAACTAGGACATTATCATGACATCACTAGACCGTTACGCGGTTTTTGGGCAACCGATTAAACACAGTAAATCTCCGCGTATTCATCAGTTGTTTGCGGAGCAGACGGGGCAGGCGTTGATGTATACGGCTGAGGAGGTGTCGGCGAATGTGTTTACCGCTATGGCTGAGACGTTTTTTGCTCAGGGCGGTAAGGGTTTTAATTGTACTGTGCCGTTGAAGGAGTTGGCGTGGGCATGGACTGCACGGAAAACGGAACGGGCGGAATTGGCTAAAGCAGTGAATACCTTGGCTTTGCAGGTGGATGGTTCGGTGTTGGGCGATAATACCGATGGTTGTGGTTTGGTACGAGATTTGTTGGTGAATCATGGCATTGCTTTGGCTGGAAAACGGATTTTGCTGTTGGGTGCAGGTGGGGCGAGTCGGGGGATTTTGTTGCCGTTGTTGGAACAGTTGCCCGCGTGTATTGTGATTGCTAATCGCACCACGGATAAGGCGGTTGCTTTGGCGGCGGAGTTTGCTCATAAAGGCGATGTGTCTGGCTGTGGCTTTGCGGATTTAAGTAGTCACGCGCCGTTTGAGGTGATTTTAAATGCAACTTCGGCGAGTTTAAGTGGGCAGTTGCCGCCGTTGCCTGCGGGTTTATTGGCGGAGCAAGGCGTTTGTTATGATTTAGCTTACGGTAATGAACCGACGGCGTTTGTGCGTTGGGGGCTTGAAAATGGCGCGATAAAAAGTTTGGATGGTTTGGGAATGTTGGTG
This sequence comes from Methylococcales bacterium, assembly GCA_009692395.1. Lineage (GTDB taxonomy): Bacteria > Pseudomonadota > Gammaproteobacteria > Methylococcales > Methylomonadaceae > UBA4132. The sequence continues at coordinate 2,144 of SHZG01000017.1, forward strand.
GAACAGGCGGCAGAGGCGTTTTTTATCTGGCGCGGGGTGCGTCCTGAGACCTTGCCTGTGATTGCGTTGTTGAATGCAGAACGGTGATAGATGGGCGCGAATAAATTCGCGCCTACTGTATTAGTTGTCTAATGTCAGATAGTCGTTTTTCAGTTCGATGTAATGCTTATATGAATAATGTAAAAATTCTTTTTCTGCGTCGTTTAACGGTCTAACACGTCTGGCAGGTGAGCCAACATAGAGGTGACCGCTTTCTAATCGTTTAGAATGCGGGACTAATGAGCCAGCACCTAGAATGACGTAATCTTCAATAACTGCGCCGTCCATGATGATAGAACCCATGCCAATTAAGCAGTAGTCACCGATGGTACAGGCGTGAATCACGGCTTTATGTCCGATAGTGACACCTTTGCCAACGGTGACAGGGTAACTAGGCTCTGAGTCATGGTGTGCGTGGGTGGTATGTAGTACCGAACCCTCTTGTATATTAGTACCATCACCAATAGTAATGCTTTCAACATCACCTCTTAATACAGTCGTTGGCCAAATGGATACGTCATTGCCTAGCGTTACGTCACCAATAATAATGGCACTGTCATCAATATAAACAGCGTTACCAATGCGTGGCTGTTTGTCTTTAAATTTTCTAATGGACATGCAAAACTTCCTGAGGTTGTATTTTTTGAAACAGTGGGTGGCACTATACTGTTATTTGTGCATTTTATACAGGCGCAATGTTCGATTATTTATTTGAGATTTGGCTTATTTTTACTGTCATTCCACGTCATACACGCTTTAAGCATTATTTTTAATGCGTCTTTTTGTGTGCTATAGTCTTAGCTTAATGAGAATCATTGTTGATAACTCGATAATTGATTGGTAATCAAGCACACTTTACTTTGAAGGCTTTATTATGGCTATTAGTTTAAAAAATCTTGCCGTGGGTGATTTAGGGAAAATAATCGGCTTTGAGCCCTCGGGTAAAGCCTACCGTAAACGCTTGCTAGCAATGGGTTTAACCCCAGGAACAGAGTTCAGTATTACCCGCTTTGCACCGATGGGCGATCCTGTGGAAATCAAATTGCGCGGTTTTGCATTGACCTTGCGTAGAGACGAGGCGGCTATTTTGCAAATTGAGAAACTGAGATGAAAACTGATTTTATCGTGGGCGTTGTCGGCAATCCTAATTGTGGCAAAACCACGTTATTTAATGTTCTGACTGGCTCTAGGCAGCAAGTTGGCAATTGGCCTGGTGTGACCGTTGAAAAAAAAACGGGCGAGTATTATTTTGCTGATAAGCACATTGAATTAGTTGATTTACCCGGTACTTATTCGCTAGAGTCAGCAGATGATTCGGTGTCATTAGATGAAAAAGTGGCGCGTGATTATGTCGCAAGCCGCGCCGCTGATTTAATTATTAATATTGTTGATGCGTCCAATATTGAACGCAATCTGTATTTAACCTCGCAACTGATTGAAATGCGCGTGCCGATGATTCTGGTACTCAATATGATTGATGTGGTGAAACAACGCGGCATTAAAATCGACACGGTTTTTTTGGCTGAGCAGTTAGGTTGCCCTGTCATTGCTGTGTCTGCGTCTGTTAAAAACGGCATCAATAATTTACAAACTGTTATCAATAACGCAGTGATTGCTAAGCCCATTCCTACCGCTCAAATTAATTATCACCCTGCCTTAGAAGCCGCAATTGCTGACATTTCCCCGCTATTGATTGAAACTGCACAGCAATACCCGTGTGATTGTCGTTGGTTAGCGGTGCGTTTATTAGAAGACGATACCCTCGCCAACGATATTGCAGGCACCGTATTTTTACCAAAAGTGCGAAAATATCAGCGGCAAGTTGAGCAGGAAACCGATGATGAAATTGATATTTTAGCCGCCGATGCACGTTACGGTTTTGTTAATCAAATCACTCAAGGTGCGGTATGTAAACTCCATGAAATCAGTCGGCACGGTACGGAACGCATAGATAATATCGTTTTAAATCGCTTTTTAGGCATACCAATTTTTCTGTTGGTGATGTACGCGATGTTTATGTTTACTATCAATGTCGGCAGTGCGTTCGTGGAGTTTTTCGATCAAGTGGTCGGTGCGTTATTAGTTGATGGCTTGGGTGAGGTGTTGATTCAGATTAATACACCCGAATGGTTATCCGTTTTGATTACCAAAGGCATCGGCGGTGGTATTCAAGTGGTTGCCACGTTTATTCCGATTGTCGGTTTTTTGTTTTTGTTTTTATCAGCATTAGAAGATTCAGGTTATATGGCGCGGGCGGCGTTTGTGATGGATAGATTCATGCGTCTGATTGGTTTACCTGGAAAATCCTTTGTACCAATGATTGTTGGCTTCGGTTGCAATGTCCCTGCCATTATGGCAACGCGTACGCTGGAAAATCAGCGCGATAGAATTCTGACTAATTTAATGAATCCGTTTATGTCCTGTGGGGCGAGATTGCCTGTGTATGCGTTATTTGCGGCGGCGTTTTTTCCTGTCGGTGGGCAAAATCTGGTATTTGGTTTATATATATTAGGTATCGTGGTGGCGGTATTAACAGGTTTAATAATGCGCCACACGCTGTTTAAAGGCGAAACCACGCCGTTTATTATGGAATTACCTGCCTATCATTTGCCGACGTTTCGCGGGATATTTTTGCGCACTTGGGACAGACTGCATTCATTTTTAGTCAATGCGGGTAAAGTCATTGTGCCGATGGTGCTGGTGTTGAATTTTCTGAACGCCTTAGGAACAGACGGCAGTTTTGGACAAGAAAACAGCGATAAATCGGTATTAAGTGACATCGGACGCAGTTTAACACCTGCCTTTAAACCGATTGGCATCAGCAATGATAATTGGCCCGCTACCGTCGGCATTTTTACGGGCGTGTTAGCGAAAGAAGCAGTGGTTGGTACATTGGATGCGCTGTATAGCCAAATGGCGAACGCACCTACTGAGCAAGCTCAATTTGTACTGAAAGATGCGTTAATCAAAGCGTGTGCCACTGTGCCTGATAACTTAATCGCGGTAGCTGATAATTTATTAGATCCGTTAGGGCTGGGGTCAGTCAATGAGGAGCAAGCGGTTAATACCGCGACATTTGCCGCCATGCAGCACAGTTTTGATGGCAAAGCGGGCGCATTTGCCTATTTATTATTTATTTTATTGTACGCGCCCTGTGCTGCCGCGACTGCCGCCATTTATCGCGAAACAAACCGTAATTGGACGTTATTTGTAGTGGCTTGGACAACAGGTATCGCTTATATGACTGCGACTATTTTTTACCAATCCATGACCTTTAGCGAGCATCCTAGCTATTCTTTAGTCTGGATAGTTGGTTTATTACTAGCGTTTGCCTTAACGCTGTTAGGCTTGTGGCTATTGGGCAAAAACCCAGAAGAAACTACTCAGGAGCTTGGTTCATGATTCTGTCGGAGTTAAGAACTTATTTACAACAACAACGCAGAGTTTCGCTTGCTGATTTAGTGACACATTTCGACATTGATGCCGATGCGTTGCGTGGGATGCTGGGTAAATGGATTAGTAAAGGCGATGTCCGTGTTATGCCACTGGAATCGTCTTGTGGTACGAGTTGCTGTAAATGTGACCCTACCTTGACCGAATTGTATGAATGGATAAATAAATCCTAATAATTTCAGTGTAACATATCGCTCTATCGTTTTAATCAATAGGGGTTCAATAGTGTCCACACAGTCATCCAGTGTTCTCATCGGCTATTTATCTGAAATTCGCAATAACGGTATGGATGCCAGAATAGCAGATGAATATATCAAAGATACGTCACGCATCATAGTAGACAATGAGGAAATTTTAGTGGGGCATCTCGGTTCCTATGTCGCTATTCGACAAGCGAATATCAATATATTAGCTGTCGTGGTACAAATGTGGGAAGTAAACCGTTTTGATAATGCTGATATGCGTAAAACCGACCGTTTTATTGCCTTAGCACCCGTTGGTGAAATTTTAGACGATGGGACTTTTTCGCGTGGTGTTACCCATTATCCCACGTCAGGCGCGAAGGTTTATGCGGTGGGTATCACCGAAGTCAGTGCCATTTTCTCAAAATATCAAAAGTATAAGTTTTGCATTGGGCAACTGTCTTCGCATAAGGAATATCACCTAGGTCTCGACCCACAAGTTTTTTTTAGTCGCCATTTTGCAATTGTTGGGCAATCAGGTTCAGGTAAATCATGGACAGTGACTAAATTTAATTCAACAAGCTGTTAAATCCATGCCTAAATGCCACATCATTTTGTTGGATTTACACGGTGAATATTGCTGGAAAGATAGCATAGGCGTTAGATACTCAGCGTTTGCTGATGACATAGTGAATTGTGTTGACGCTCAGGACATGGAAATGCCTTACTGGATGATGAGTTATGCCGAACTCGTCGATTTATTTATTGATAGGGATGATAAAGGCGCGTCTACACAAATGTCGTTTATAAGTGACATATTGATGCAGCTCAAACGCAAAGAATCCAAGCGGATTGGCTTAGCAACTTTTTCAATTGATACCCCAATTTACTTCTCGTTAGCTGACATGTACATGGAGTTTAAAACCGCTAATGAAGAAAAAAAGGCATTCGGCAAAGTCCTAGGGCCGTTATACGGACAGTTTGATAATTTTCTCATTAAAATGCAGAGTCGTTTAAACGACGTGCGCTATGATTTTTTACTCAGACCCAAAAAGCGTAAAAGCTCAGAAAGCATGGAAGATTTATTATGCACCTTTGTGGGCTTAGGCGATAAAAAAGCCAATATCACCGTGGTGGATTTAAGTGGTGTACCGTCCCGATATTCACCCAGCAATTGCCGCACAAGTTGGGCGTTTAGCTTACGCGTTTAATTATTGGAATCCCAATCGACGTGAATTCCCCATCACCTTAATTTGCGAAGAAGCCCATATTTACATTCCCAAAGAAAAAGGTGGGCAGTTTGAAGCCTCAAAAAAAATGATGGAACGTATTGCCAAAGAAGGGCGAAAATACGGCGTTTCTATTGGTGTCGTGAGTCAAAGACCGACCGAATTATCAGAAACTATGCTGTCACAATGCAGTTCTTTTATCTGTTTACACACCACCAGCTTAGATGATCAAGCCTATATTAGAGGTTTAATTCCAGAATCTGAAGGCAATTTAGCCTATGTCCTTAGTTCACTTGGACGTGGCGAAGACCTAGTATTAGGTGAAGCTGTGCCATTACCTGCACGCGTCCCGCTTTATAAACCTAATCCAGAGCCAAGAAGTAATGATGTCAGTTATATCAACGGTTGGCGCAACGGAGCCGATAATTTAGATGTCGAAGAAATTGTCCATTTATGGCGAACGCAAAACAAGCGGTAACAGTTTATTCATAACATTAAGGGGGGAACAATTTTGGCGTGGTTACTATTATTTTCAGCAGGCTGTATAGAAGTCGTGTTTGCGTTAAGTCTTAAATATAACGAAGGATTTACTAAATTGTGGCCCAGTGTCATTACCGCAATTTCGGGTGCGGGCAGTTTTGGGTTATTAATGTGGGCGTTAAAAACCTTACCTATCGGCACTGCCTATGCCGTCTGGACAGGCATGGGGGCGGTGGGCGGTGCTATCATGGGTATTATTTTATTTAAAGAATCAATGGATTGGATGCGGTTATTATCCATTGGCTTAATTATTATCGGCATCATTGGTCTTAAATTAACGGATAGCAATTAAAAATGCTGCATCTTATGTCACAGTCGCCTCTTGATTATGTAGTGTTGGCGCGGTTAGGTGTCGATGATGAAGTGGTATTTCTTGAAAATTCGACACTCCGATTACTGCAAACAGGCGCGGATAATCACAGATTAATTCAATTACTTGATAGTCATCAACTCTATGTCTTAGGTGATGCCTTAGCCGTGCGCGGTATAGCGGCAAAAGAATTAGTACGGGGTATTCACGTTATTAATTATGCCGAATTTGTCGCCTTAACCGTTAAACACCCTGCAATTCAATCATGGTCTTAATGCCAGAAACCACGCAACAAGGTTTCTTAATCAATGGGAGCGACTGGAATGAAACCGTCGCTCATCAATTAGCGAACGCGTGTCACATCACTCTCACCCCCGCGCATTGGGAAATCATTCACTTCATCCGTGATTACTACCAACAATTCAAACACCTGCCCAATATGCGCATTTTCACCAAAGCCATCGCCAAAACCTTAGGAGAAGACAAAGGTAATAGTCGTTATTTACACGGCTTATTTCCTGACGCACCACTGCGTGATGCCTGTAAATTAGCAGGACTACCCAAACCCCCCACTTGCTTGTAATTAGAGATTATCATTAGGCTGCTATTCTGATTTTTGTTCGCGGGCTAGTAGATTTTGTACTGCGGTTAAGGGGGCTAAGCCTTCGTATAATACTTTGTAAGTTTGTTCGGTAATGGGCATTTCAATGCCGTATTTTTGCGCCAATAGATAGGTTTCTTTTGCCGCTGATACGCCTTCAATTTCTTGACCGATTTCTGCTATTGCATCGTTTATATCTTTGCCTAAGCCTAAGGCTAAACCAAAACGACGGTTTCGAGATTGGTTGTCGGTGCAGGTTAATAATAAATCGCCTAAGCCTGCTAAGCCCATAAAGGTGTCTGGTTTACCGCCTAGTTGTACGCCTAAACGAATCATTTCATTGAGTCCACGCGTAATCAATGCCGCTCTGGTATTTGCTCCAAAACCTAAGCCATCGGCAATGCCTGCGGCAATTGCTAATACATTTTTTACTGCCCCGCCAACTTCAACGCCGATAATATCTGTGCTGGTATAAGTGCGAAACCGTCCGCCATGCAGCATATCGCTTAATTGATAAGCAAAATCGGGCTGATTGGCAGCAATAGTGATTGCCGTTGGTAAATTAGCCGCGACTTCACGCGCAAACGTTGGCCCTGACAGGATGGCTGCGGGGGTTTTTTCGCCAAATAACTCAGCAACGACTTCATGAAGCAATCTGCCATCATCGGGATTAAAACCTTTGGTTGCCCAAGCAATGCTGACTTTATTGGATAGGTGGGGTTTTAGCTGAATAAGAACATCTTGAAACGCATGACTGGGTGAGCAGATTAGCAGTATATCGCTGAACGCACCGACTTCTGCTAAATCCGAAGTCACGTTAAGATTTTCGGGAAATACGATGCCAGATAAATAGCGTTTATTTTCTCTATCGTGCGCCAGTTGAGCAATGTGGGCTGGATTATGTCCCCACAAGAGTATCTGGCAACCATTTCTGGCTGCCAGAATAGCAAGTGCCGTTCCCCAAGAACCCGCACCCAATAACGCGATTTTTTTAGTCATCAAAGAAACTTAGTTGAGGGTCTCTGAACTAGGTAACTAGGTGCTTGTTGAGACTGTTGTAAATGTTGTGCGTATAAGTCATCAAAATTGACAGGTGCTAATAACAGTTGTGGAAACCCACCTCTAACAATCAAATCAGAAACCGCTTCTCTTGCATAAGGGAATAAGATATTAGGGCAGAAACTACCGACCATTGGCCCCATTTCTTCATCGCTAAAACCACCTAACGCGAAGATACCCGCTTGATTGACTTCCACTAAATAAGCCACGGTGTCTTTATTTTTAACAGTAATCGTAATGGTCAAGGCTATTTCAAAGAACGAGTTTTCTAGCGGTTCAACATGAGAGCCTAAGTTGAAATCGACAGAAGGTTCCCAAGTCTCAGTAAATATTTTAGGTGAGTTAGGGGTTTCAAATGACATATCTTTGGTGTAAATCTTTTGAATATAGAATTGTTTTTCTGCTACGTTATTTTCTTCAGCCATGATAGCGTGTTTCCTATTTAATGGGTTAAAAGAGAAGGATGGTTAGGTTATTTTTTGTGTTTACTAGCTGTTTTTACGGGAAATTTATCATTTTCCCACGCGGTCATGCCACCAGTAATAACGAAAAGCTGCTCAAAACCTGCTTTAGTGAGTAGTTTAGCTGCTGAAGCAGAACGCGTGCCGTTTTGGCAAATAATGAGTAACGGTTTGGTTTTTTGTTCTGCTAACGTAGGTAATAATTCAGGTAATTTACTGAGTGGTGCGTTAGTCGCTTGCTCAATATGGCTGACCACAAAATCAGGGGCTTCGCGGACATCAATGATAAGGGTTTCACTGCTATTCATTTTAGCAACGGCTAATAACGGCGAAAGAGCGCGTGATTTATTAAATACGCTGTCGAATACTTCTTGTATGAGCAAATAAGTAACAACGGCGAGAGCGAGTGCCAAGATATAGTGATTTAAAATAAACTCTATGTATCGATCCATATTGGGTAAGGTTTTAGTGTGTTAAGTGAAAGGTAAAAATAACTTAATGCGCAGAACAAAAAACATCACGCATCATTTCAATGAGTTTGAGCATCCGTTCATCATCAATAAAGTAATAAACACGGTTAGCTTCTTTTTTACAACCGAGAATATTTTTTTCTTTAAGAATAGACAGATGTTGCGAAATATTGCTTTGACTAGTACCCACTTGTTCGACAATGTCTTGCACGCTAATCGATCGATTACCAAGCAGACATAATATTTTTAAGCGTAATGGATGTGACATGGCTTTTAAGCAGCGTGCCGCTTTAGTTACATCAGCGTCATCATATAAAACGTGTGGGGCTTTAATTGTCATTGTAAATACTGTGTGCTATGGGTTGATGATATTCAATTGCCTGTTTACGAATGGTTGCCAAGGTACATAAATTGTGACTGAACGTTCAATAATTTTCAACAAAGTGCTGAACGACTACACTGCATATAGCTTATGGATAGCCTATATCGCTGCTTGTCTTAGAACGCCAAAGTGAAACGAAAAAAATTGAAGTTCAGGTATAATGACTACCTGACCCACTGAGTTTGCTTTTCTATGAAAATACAAAAAACTAGCAAATCTAACAAAATGATACCTTATTTTTAATTATTTTGGGTAACAGATAATGTTACCACAGTGTAAATCAATTGAGTTATGTTCGCGCCATTGCGCGGACTTTTTTAGTTTTTGGAGAAATGAATGTCGAATAGACCAAAACCGTTGGTGTTGCTAATTCTTGATGGATTCGGCTATACACTAGAGACAGCAAGTAATGCCATTGCACAGGCAAAGACACCTTGTTGGGATCAGTTACAAAAAGATTATCCCATGACATTATTGGATTGTTCAGGGCATTCTGTGGGTTTACCCAGCGATCAAATGGGTAATTCAGAAGTAGGTCATACCCATATCGGCGCAGGTCGTTATGTGCCTCAGGATTTTTCTAAAGTCAATGATGCCATCACAGACGGTAGTTTTTATAGCAATCCTGTATTGTGCCGCGCGGTAGACTTGGCTAAAGAAAACGACAAAGCCTTGCATATTATGGGCTTGTTGTCTGCGGGTGGCGTGCATAGTCATGAAGCACAAATTGTGGCAATGGTTGAGTTAGCGGCTAAACGTGGTTTAACTAACATGTATTTGCACGTCTTTTTAGATGGTCGTGATGTACCACCTAAAAGCGCGAGTTCTTCGATTGACTTATTGGATGCGAAATTTGCCGCTTTAGGTGTTGGTCGCATTGCCTCAATTACAGGGCGTTTTTATGCAATGGACAGAGACAATCGCTGGGATCGCGTGCAGAAATTCTATAATCTACTTGCCAAAGGTGAAGCAGAATGTAGTGCTGATTCTGCGCAACAAGCCTTGGAAGCCGCTTATAACCGAGGCGAAACGGATGAGTTTGTATTGCCAACGATTATTCAAAACGCCGTCACATTAGATCCACAAGATTCAGTTGTTTTCATGAATTTCCGCGCTGACCGTGCGCGTGAAATTTCGCAAGCCATCACAGCGACAGACTTTACTGGCTTTGAAAGAAACCACGCGCCACACCAAGGTTATTTTTGTACCCTAACCGAATACCATCAAGACTATGATTATGACGTGGCATTTACATCGACGGATATGAAAAATGGCCTAGGTGAAGTGTTAGCGAATGTCGGCATGACGCAATTAAGACTTGCTGAAACGGAAAAATACGCACACGTTACTTTCTTTCTCAATGGTGGCATAGAAACGTCTTTTGAGGGTGAAGACCGAATTTTAGTGCCGTCTCCTCAAGTTAGAACCTACGATTTACAACCCGAAATGAACGCCGCTGAAGTCACAGATCATCTAGTTGCTGCTATTACAGGCGGCAAATATGATGTCATTATCTGCAATTATGCCAATTGCGATATGGTTGGTCACACGGGCATTATGCCAGCGGCGATACTCGCAGTAGAAGCGGTGGATGCGGCGTTACAACGTATTGTTGAAGCATTAAACAGCGTCGGCGGACAACTATTATTGACCGCAGATCACGGTAATATTGAACAACTACTTGATAAAGAAACAGGGCAAGCACACACCGCACATACCACTAATCCAGTGCCTTTAGTTTATGTATGCGGCGACCGTCCACTCGCTTCAGGTGGTAGTTTAGCGGATTTAGCACCGACGATGCTGGACATTTTAGGTGTCGAAAAACCCATTGAAATGACAGGTAGATCACTCATTTGTGAATGAAAAACAGTTAGTTTTTTGTCTCTTGCTTAGCCTCTCTATCAACAAGGGGCGGGCTGAGTTGTCAGAAAAAAACAGTGAGCTAAACGAAACCCAAGTAGCAATTGACGTTGCCAAACACGCAATACAGCGCATTGAACTGAAAAAAATTGACTTACACAGTCGCTTGGCTGAGGTTGAAAAACGCTACGGTGAAACCGCCGCTATTTTGAAAACCTTGCAAGCACAAATCGAACAAGCGCGGCAAAATTTAGGAAAAAATCAACAGGATAGGATTCTTTATCAAGCTGAAATAGATAAGCAAAGCAAGGAATTAGCGGCACAAATAAAAGCCGCTTATGCAATGGGGAGAAAAGAAAAGCTAAAAGTACTGCTAAATCAACAAGACCCCGTGTTATCTAGTCGAATGATGCTATATTACGATTACCTAAACAAAGCACGGTTAAAAAAACTGAGTGATATTAAAAGCATTATTCAGCGTCAAGGTCAGCTAGACAAACAAAAAGACACCGAAACCGCGCAATTAGAAAAAAGTCTCGAACAAAAACAAACAGAACAGGCTGTTTTTGATGAGGTTAAAAAACAAAGAAACCTATTGCTCAAGCAATTATTGCGTGATTTTTCGTCTCATCAACAACAGTTAAAAGACTTAAAAGAAAGCGAAAATAAGCTGAGAGGTTTAATTCGACAATTACAAGATGAAAAAGACGCGCTGGCAAGTCAACCTGAGCCACAGAATGAACCGACAACAGCAACGGTCAACTCTACGCCACCCATTGACAGCGATTTTATAGCACTTAAAAATCAATTACCTTGGCCCGTTAATGGCGCGGTACACAAGTTTGGCAGTGCGCGTGCTAAAGGCGTATGGGATGGTGTATTAATTAATGCCGACGAAGGCGTAGAAGTCAAAGCGGTTGCTAGAGGCAAAGTGGCGTATGCAGATCCGCTACAAGGTTACGGCTCATTGATTATTATCGACCACGGTCAAGGTTACATGACCGTTCATGGTTTTAATCAAAGTCTATACAAAAAAATGGGCGATTTAGTCGAAGCAGGTGACGTGATTGCCTCTGTGGGAAAAAGTGGTGGACGTAAGCAGTCAGGGTTATATTTTGCAATACGCAAACAAGGGTTGCCGATTGATCCGCTTGAGTGGTGTATCAAACAAACCACACTCAAGTGAGTGAGTCGTTACATACTATATTTTAAGAAATTGAGGATTTGGGGTTTTAAGGCACATGCTAAAAAAGAAAAATATTTTAATTTTATCCTTAGGGATGATGCTGGGTACTTTCATGGGTATCTGCGGCAGTGTCTTTGCTGAAAAAGAAGATACACCACCTGTTGCTGCACCTGTACCTGCCACCGCAGAAGCAATACCTTACGAAGAGTTGCGGACATTTACCGAAATTTTTGGGCGTATTAAAAAAGATTATGTCGAACCCGTATCGGATAAAAAACTACTCGAAGATGCCGTTAAAGGTATGTTGAGTGGGCTTGATCCGCACTCGGCTTACTTAGATACAGAAGAGTATCAAGAGTTAAAAGAAGGCACATCAGGACAATTTGGTGGCTTAGGTATTGAAGTCACGATGGAAAATGGCTTCATTAAAGTCGTTTCGCCAATTGATGATACCCCTGCTTACAAAGCAGGTATCAAAGCAGGTGACCTTATTATTAAACTGGATGAAAAGCCAGTAAAAGGCATGACATTAGCCGAAGCAGTTAAGCACATGAGGGGTGAAGCGGGTAGCAAAATAGAGCTTCTCGTGGTGCGTGAAGGTGTCGATAAGCCGCTAAACATAACGCTCACTCGCGCTATTATCAAAGTGAAAAGTGTCAAAAGTCGGCTGTTAGAAAAAGGCTATGCCTATGTGCGTATCAGCAGCTTTTCATCAGGTACAGGTGAAGGCTTGAAAGACACATTGGCTGCGTTGAAAAAAGAAAATGGCGGTGATTTAAAAGGCTTGGTACTGGACTTACGCAACAACCCTGGTGGCGTGTTAAATGCCGCTGTTGAAGTCAGTGATGCCTTTATGAAAAGTGGGCTAATCGTCTACACAGCAGGCCGCATCGCCAACTCACAAATGCGCTTTACTGCCGCCCCCGATGATCTTATCAATGGTGCGCCGATAGTGGTGTTAATTAACGCAGGCTCTGCATCGGCTTCAGAAATTGTCGCAGGCGCGTTACAAGATTCAAAACGTGCCATTATTATGGGTGAAAAGTCATTCGGTAAAGGGTCAGTACAAACGATATTACCGACTAATACTGGCTCAGCCATTAAAATGACGACTGCCCGTTACTTCACGCCTTCAGGTCGCTCCATCCAAGCCAAAGGCATTGAACCTGACGTTGCATTAGCGCATGTAAAATTGGAATCGTTAGACAAAGATAAATCTGACTTTAAGCCCATTAAAGAAGCCGATTTGTCACATCATTTGGAAAAAGTTAAAACCAATAATGACAAAAAAGACGAAACTGATAAAGAAAAACCGACAGAGGATAAACCAGACGATTCAAGCAATGATAATGAATCGACTGATGATAAAAAAGACGACTTAGGTAAAGCGGTTGTCGATACCAAAGATTATCCGCTTCATGAAGCACTGAACCTACTAAAAGGCATCAGTATCATGCGTAACTAATCGCGAGATAGTCAGTCGTTAAACTTAAAAGCCCAGCGTTTTTTAAACGCTGGGCTTTTTTAATGTAAAACTGCTCGGTTTCGACAAACATCACCGCACTATCATCAGGAATCCAACACATATTTTGGACGTTTTTAAAAGTCCAATTCTTGCCTTGAACCCCGAACTTTTCCAAATGTCTTTGTTTTCTCCGTTTCCATGCGTAGCGCAGTGAGTTGTTGATATAGCTAAAGCACCATAAAATAATACCGTTCGTGGTTGATCTGTTAAACCTGTTATCTAGGTTTTATGACTGCCAGTAAGGACTGGCAGTCATTCTTACAAGCCGAAATAACAGATTTAATACACCATCCAATGGTTATCATAAATTAGGTCAGTTGAAATGAAGTGAATTTAGCGCGTAAAAAAGCCCGTCAGGTTTTAAAAACCTGACGGGCTAATTTATTTAATACGACGTGTGAACTACAACTTTGAGTCGTTATTTAAAATTTCTAACTGTACTCTGCGGTTGTTAGCACGACCTGCGGCGGTTTGCTTAGTATCAATAGGACGCGTTAAGCCGTAACCATGCGAAACTAGTTTATGTGGACTATGAATCCGTTTATTCAGGTACTTGGTCACTGCATCAGCACGACGGACTGATAGCTTCATGTTATAAGCTGCGGACGCTGTGTTGCTGGTATGCCCTTGTACTTCGATGGTTAAATTAGCGAAGTTTGCGGCAAGATCAACTGCCAATTTATCCAGTAGTGGGAAATAGAGTGGTTTTATTTCACTGCGATCATTGTCAAATTTCACATCTACAATCCAACCGCCCAATCTATTCACGGGCGTACCTTTTAGTGTATGAGGGCATTTATCATCGCAATCATTGACACCATCACCATCTGAATCCAGTTGTGAACAATCTGTATTAACGGGTTTAGGAACAGGTGATAATAATACAGCTCGCATAAAATCTTTCATACCCTCAGGCGTAGCGATTCTTTCTGCGGTAACACTACTAGGTTTTACCACAATTGTCTGGGTTTTTAGAATAGCTTGCTTCCTCGCTATCAAATTTTTCACTTTCTTCACCCGTCCAGACGTTGTACACACACAGTCTGTCACCGTATTTAGCGCGTAACGCAGTTATCGCTTCTTCGCCATCGCCTAACGGATAATCAAGATTGGCAATACCCAGCACGTCGTTTACTTTACTGCTAATTTTGTTGCTGATTAAATCACTGACAATAACCACGGAAATGTTACCCGTTGTACTGGCTAAGTCATTGCCTGTGACTCCAAGCGTTCCAGCAATCTCTGAGCGTCCATGCGCACAGCGTATCGTCTCTGTTGCCAGATTAAAGGCTTCTGTTGAGTAGTTAGTTGGGGCTTGATGCAAATCTGTCTAGCGATCACCATAGCCTTTGCAATCGCCATAACCAAAACTACGAATGCTGGTTTTAAAATCAGCCAGTTTTAACGCATTGGCGGAATTAGCAATAGTTCTATTCATGCGGTGTAGAATTTCTCGTTGCACTTCAAGTTTTATCGGTTCATTATTCGCCTTATAGCCTAATTCACCGACATAATCTTCTGTTGCCGATGACGAGGCATCAAACACCATAAACAAGTTATTGGCTCTGTGTACATACTCACCCGACGCAATATAAGGTGTTAGGCTGTCAACATTCACGGGATTAAAGACCGTTTCATCTTGCAAAACATTCATTGTAGTGGTTGATACAGCGCAGCCAGACAGCACTAAAACAGCACTCACAATGGCGGTTACAAAAGTTTTTCGCATGGTAAATGCTCCATAAGTTAATAAATCGACACGATAAAATTAGTTGTTTTAGCATCGATGACTGCCTTGAAGTCTAGCACTATCTTATTTAATTTAAATAGCGAATGTATCTTTAATGTGTAGCGTGGAATAATAAGCCATCCTAACGTCAGCCTTACGGGTGATGTTACTATTGAAATCATTCATTCTAAGCGACTACGCTAACCATTTATCAGACAATAATATCATGAGCATAACAACACGCTTTGCCCCTAGTCCTACGGGTTATCTCCACGTCGGCGGTGCGCGTACCGCCCTTTTTTCTTGGCTTTATGCGCGTAAACATGGTGGTCAATTTATTTTACGTATTGAAGATACCGATTTAGAGCGTTCTACGCAGGAATCGGTTGATGCTATTTTGCAAGGCATGACGTGGCTGGGGCTGGAATACGATCAAGGGCCATTTTATCAAACCCATCGTTTTGAGCGTTACAAAGAAATGATTCAGCAGTTATTAGACCAAGGCGATGCCTATTATTGTTATTGCAGTAAAGATGAGCTGGAGCAATTGCGCACTGAGCAAATGGCGAATAAAGAGAAGCCGCGTTATAACGGCAAATGTCGTAACTTGCTGCTGCAAGCTGACGATAAACGTGAACGCGTGGTACGCTTTAAAAATCCAGTCGATGGCGTAGTGACTATTCCCGACTTAGTGAAAGGCGACATTGTGGTTGCTAACAAGGAATTGGACGATTTGATTATTGCCAGAGGTGATGGCACGCCGACTTATAATCTCACAGTGGTGGTTGATGATATGGATATGCAGGTCACGCACGTTATTCGTGGCGACGATCATATTAATAACACGCCGCGACAAATGAATATTCTTAAAGCGTTGAATGCGTCACTACCAAAATACGCGCATTTACCAATGATTTTAGGCTCAGATGGTGCGAGATTATCGAAACGTCATGGTGGAGTCAGTGTCATGCAGTTTAGAGATGATGGTTATTTACCTGAAGCGTTATTAAATTATTTAGTGCGTTTGGGCTGGTCGCATGGCGATCAAGAGATTTTTTCCATTGATGAAATGATTGAGTTTTTTAAGCTGGAAAATGTGAATGGTTCAGCGTCTACGTTTAACATGGAAAAGCTATTATGGTTAAATCATCATTACATCATGCACAGTGACCCTGCGCACGTTGCGCGGCATTTAAGCTGGCATATTGGGCAGTTAGACATAGATCCCACCGAAGGCCCTGAGTTGATTGAAGTGGTTAAAGCGCAGCGTGAACGCTGTAAAACCTTAGTAGAAATGGCAGCGGCTAGCGTTTATTTCTATAAAGACTTTGAGTGTTACGATGAAAAAGCCGCGAAAAAGAATTTTACCCAAGGTTCAGATGAAGTATTGGCAAAACTGAATGAAGAATTTTCAGCCGTCACTTACTGGAATGGCGAAATTTTGCATCACATTGTGCTGAATGTTGCCGAAACGCTGTCGTTGGGTTTAGGAAAAGTCGCTCAGCCCTTACGTGTTGCAGTGTGTGGCTCTGCGGTTTCCCCTGCGATTGACATAACTTTATCGTTACTCGGCAAAGAAAAAACCCTAAATCGTCTACAAAAAGCGATTGAACACATCAAAAGTGTAAATTAGCAGTAGACATAATCAGTAAAACCTGTATAATTTCCGTTCTTTACAGCGGGGCCATAGCTCAATTGGTAGAGCGCAACACTGGCAGTGTTGAGGTCAGCGGTTCGATTCCGCTTGGCTCCACCAAAAAGTAAAAAATTTTTAAAAATAGTTTTAGGTCCCCATCGTCTAGCGGCCTAGGACACTGCCCTTTCACGGCGGTAACAGGGGTTCGAACCCCCTTGGGGACGCCACTATTTTATCCAGTTTGTAGTTAAGCTCTGTCAATTTCACGAATTGATTGAAGGTCGGACTAAACCAGTTTTAGTCCCCATCGTCTAGCGGCCTAGGACACTGCCCTTTCACGGCGGTAACAGGGGTTCGAACCCCCTTGGGGACGCCATAAAATAAAAGGGTTATCAATTTGATAGCCCTTTTTTATGCCTGAAACAATGTGGACACAATGATGAAAAAATCAACTAAAAAGCCACTTGCAATCTATTTATGACATGTGGTTTTCTCTATTTACTTAGGAATTACCGTCGTCATTACCTTAACGCAGATGGTGAGCGAATATTGGCGCGCACAAGATCACGTTAAAGCCGTCTTCGCGACTACTCAAGCAATTTTCTCAGACAGTTTAAGTGACTCTGCTTGGGACATTTAACTCACCGCAATTAATGGCTAACCTAGACGGTATTTTAAAAATGCCCGCTATTGTCGGTGTTAAAATGGACAACATGGATAAACCACCCGATTGGCAACAGCCATTTCCGATTCGTTTAGGCATAATTGCCGATGATGAGCCTGATTTACAGCCAATTTCTTACCGCTTTCAACTTAAAAAAATAACACACTACTGGGTGATGTCACTGTTTACTCCAGTCATGCCGTTATTTTCAAGTCGCTTAAATAC
The DNA here is from genome assembly GCA_009692395.1 of Methylococcales bacterium. Classification (GTDB taxonomy): domain Bacteria; phylum Pseudomonadota; class Gammaproteobacteria; order Methylococcales; family Methylomonadaceae; genus UBA4132. The sequence goes on from SHZG01000017.1 coordinate 19,698, forward strand.
AACTTTTTATACATTATAACCAAAGCAGTATAATTTGATTATTTTAAATTAGATGACATATTCAGCCGATTTCCGCCAAAAAGTATTGACGATTAAAGAACAAGAAGGGCTAACACAAGCGGAAGCGGCAGTGCGTTTTGGTGTTGGAGTGGCAAGTATAACAAGGTG
>SHZG01000018.1 GCA_009692395.1 Methylococcales bacterium
TTTCCTATAGTCAATATCTGTATAATTAAAGTCTTGGGAAATCCTGCTTCGTGGCAGCTTATTACGCATTGTCTCAGGTCTTCGCTGTAGGCTTTTTTCATGGGATTTTACAGGGATACATGGAGTATGTTGAAACTAAAATACTATAATAATCAAGGTAGCGTTATGTTAAATAAAGTGGAGCAATCTCTAATCGCCTATATGAGCGTGGGATTATTTTTACTCATTGCTTTTATTGCCCCTGTTAGAGCCAGCGATTTGAGCTTATCGAATATAGGCGTGGTTACCTTAGCAGACAGTAAAATACAAATACAATTGGAAATGAGTGGTGCAGCTACGTTGCCAAAAGTATTTCAAACAGACAATCCTGCCAGAATCGCTTTAGATTTTGATGGTATAAAAAATGCGTTGCCTAAGAAAATGTACCCTATTAATCAGGGAGCAGTTAGTAGTGTGTATGTTGCCGCAACAGGTAATAGAATTCGGGTTGTTGTTAATATGCTTGAATTAACGCCTTTTGAAACCAAGGTTGTCGGCAATAAAGTGTTAGTAACTTTGGCGCAACAATCTAAGCCAGTTGTTTCTGCCGCGCTACCTGTGTCGCCTGTACTACCTACTGCACCTATCGTGCAAAAAAATACGATGCCTGTGCCTGTTGTACCCTATCCGCCTAGTGCATCTGCTATGCCTATCACTCCACAATCAGTTAGTCCCGCCTTAATGCCAGAACAGGCAATTAGCGGTTTTGATTTTCAACGCGGCGAAAAAGGCGAAGGACGTATACTAATTTCTCTAGCAAATCCTAATACAATTGTTAATACCACAGAACAAGCTGGAAAAGTCATTTTAACGTTTGTTAATCCACGTTTACCTAGCAACCTAGCGAAAAGACTGGATGTGTCTGAATTTGCGACCCCTGTTAAATATATTGATGCAGTTTCTTCTGGTAGAGATACGACACTAACTGTCGTCATGCAAACTAACCTCTATGAATACTCCTCGTTTCAATCTAATGGTTTATTAACCGTTGAGTTTCGTCCTTTAAGCGAAAATGAAAAACAAACTTTAGAAAAATCAAAAGCGAAATACACGGGCGATAGATTATCGTTGAATTTTCAAGAAATTGAAGTCCGCAGTGTTATTGCGATTTTAGCTGAATTTACGGGGCAGAATGTGGTTGCTGGTGATGATGTTACGGGTAATATCACACTGAAGTTGGATGATGTGCCTTGGGATGAAGCCCTAGACTTTATCATGATGACTAAAGACCTAGGGAAATATGAGACGGGGAATGTCACTCTGATTGCACCCTTAGACAGAATTAGAACCTATAAAGAAAAGCAACGTGCCACCGAAACAGTGGTGGCGGCATTAGAGCCTTTAATAACTGAGTATATTAAAATTAATTATGCTAAGGCAGGGTCTATTGTTGCCTTATTATCAGGAACGAGTGGTAGTAGTAGCAGTAGCAGCAGTAGTACTAACGATGAGCAGGCTAGTACTGGTGTTGGTAGTAGTCTTACTGAGAGTTGTGATGCAGAGGCTAATGAAGATAGCACTAACACTAGCTCAGGCAGAGACGTGTCTGGAGTGGGAACTGGAACTGGAACTGGAACTGGAACTGGCGATACGGGTGCTAGCAACCAAATAAGAGGCGTAAGAGCATTGTCCCCTCGTGGTTCAGTTGCGGTTGATAAAAGAACTAATACACTGATTGTTCGTGACACGGCAAAAAATTTAGAAGAAGTCAGGATTATGATTCATAAACTAGACGTTCCTATACGGCAAGTGATGATTGAGTCCAGAATTGTGATTGCCACCAATACCTTTGTTAAAGAATTAGGGGTTAAGTTTGGCGGGGCAAGAGTGGGTGTCAGTGGTAGTGGTAAGGCAGTCGCTGTCGGTGGAACAGGAACGAACGGAAATGTTGTACCAGATGGGGGTACATCAAGTACGCCACTTGGAACAGTTGGCGATCAATTGGTCAATCTTGGTATTGCTGGTGGTGCAACACCCATGGGTGCATTGGGCATGACGCTAGTCCGAGGCGCAGATTATGTATTGAATCTTGAATTACAAGCGTTACAAGCACAAGGTAAAGGTGAGTTAATTTCTAATCCACGTATCATGACATCTGATCATTGCCTTGCAACCATTAAACAAGGCGTGGAGATTCCTTTCACTACGACAACAACAGGAAGTGGAACTGCCACAAGTACGACTATATTTAAACAAGCATTATTAGAACTGGGAGTTAAACCACAAATAACACCCGATGGTAGTGTTATCATGAAGCTCCATGTGACTAAAAATACGAGGGGCGAGCTTGATGAGATTACGGGTCAATCTTCTATTGACAGAAGAGAAGTTCATACTAATGTGACTGTATTGGATGGTGAAACAGTGGTGCTGGGTGGCATTTTTGAGGAAGCTATAACAGATAACTTGAATAGTGTGCCTTTCTTTTCTGATTTACCTGGTGTTGGATTTTTGTTTAAGAACACCAGAAAAGTGGATGATAAGAAGGAATTATTAGTCTTCGTTACACCAAAAATCGTTAAAGGTAACCAAGCTAGCGATTGATAGCTTCTACTTAACGTAAAAAGTAGGCATAATGCCTCATTTTTTTTGTTATGCAACCCAATAAAATAAACAGAGTAAAGTGTCATGTCGCGATTTGAAAATATATATTTAGTTGGTCTTATGGGTGCGGGAAAAACCACCATCGGTCGCCAATTAGCAAGAACCCTTAAATTGCCTTTTTATGACAGTGATAAGGCAATTGAAGAAAGTACAGGTGTTGATATTCCAACCATCTTTGAATTTGAAGGTGAAGAAGGGTTTCGGGATAGAGAACAAAAAATGTTACAACAACTCACTAAAATGGATGGCATTGTGTTAGCGACAGGCGGTGGTGCAATATTGCGTGAAGAAAATCGCCAGCTATTAAAAGACAATGGCTTTATCGTCTATTTACAATGTTCGGTAGACCGTATACTGGAACGCACCCGCCGCGATACGCAACGCCCTTTATTGAATACCAATGACCCTAGAGAGCGCATAGAAAGCTTGTTTGCGCAACGTGAGCCACTGTATTTATCGTGCGCTGATTATAAGATTGATACGGGGGTTTTACAGAGTAAAGTCGTTGTCAGTCATATCTTAGAAGAATATAAATCGGTTCATCGCTAATCGTATGAAAGTATTACAAGTAGAACTTGGTGAGCGCAGTTACCCTATTTATATAGGCTCTGATTTACTTAGCCAACCCGAATTATTAACCCAGCATATTAAAGCCAAGCAAGTGCTGATCGTCACCAATACCACTATCGCACCGTTATATTTAGCGACAGTCTTGGAGTCGTTACACGATTATTGTGTGGAAACGGTCATTCTACCCGACGGTGAACAGTACAAAACGCTGGATACTATCACGCAGATTTTCGATACATTGCTGGCGGCTAAATTTAGTCGTAATAGCACACTGATTGCCTTAGGTGGTGGTGTGATTGGTGATATGGGTGGTTTTGCGGCTGCGTGTTATCAACGTGGCATTCGCTTTTTGCAAATACCCACTACGTTATTAGCACAAGTGGATTCATCTGTCGGTGGTAAAACGGGCGTTAATCACCCCTTAGGCAAAAACATGATAGGTGCGTTTTATCAGCCGCACTGTGTGATTGCCGATGCCAGCGTATTAGATACCTTGGATGATAGACAATTAGCCGCAGGATTGGCTGAAGTTATTAAATACGGGCTAATCCGTGACGCAGAATTTTTCGCGTGGCTGGAAAACAATATGCCTGCGTTATTAGCTAGAGATAAAACTGCCTTAGCTTACGCTATCGAACAATCCTGTTTAAATAAAGCCCAAGTCGTTACAGAAGATGAAACCGAAACAGGCGTGCGAGCCACGCTAAATTTAGGGCATACCTTTGGTCATGCCATTGAAACAGGCTCAGGTTACGGACATTATTTGCACGGTGAAGCAGTTGCGATTGGCACTTGTCAAGCTGCTGATTTATCACGGCGTAAAGGTTGGCTAACTGATGCCGACGTGAACAGAATTATCACCCTTTTTGAACAGGCTAAATTACCCACTGTACCGCCAAAAGCTCTTGATAGTGACCGCTTTTTAGAACTCATGGCAGTTGATAAAAAAAATATTGATGGTCAAATTCGGCTGATTTTATTAGAAAAAATTGGCTTAGCGACTTTGCCTGTTTATGTCGAGCTAGCCTTGTTAGAGATGACACTGAAAAGCTATGGCAGAGCATGAGGATTTTGTTTATCAGCCGACCAATCAAGGCAATCTTGATTACTCGCTGATAACCCAAGAACGTACGGAAAAATTAGACTTATTAACCCATTTACTGAGTAATTCACCACGCGCTGTGGTTATTTGCGGCTCTAAATGCGTGGGTAAAACCACCTTATTACACGTTTTTCAACAACGACATAATGAAGCGTGGCATATTTGCTCAGTAGAGAGCAGTGTAGACTTAAGTGTCGAAAAAATAGAAGCGCGGCTTATAGAGACCATCCCAAATAAGCAAACCCTAGCCCATTTTTTTGATTTACTGGATGAACAGCACAAAAAAATCGTGTTAATTATTGAGAACGCAGGGTATTTAGCCCCGTATTTAATCAATACAATTATTGACTACGCGACACAGCATCCAGTGTTAAAAATCATTTTCGTACTAACGCATGACGATTTAGCAATAAAAACCCATTCCGATAGTGCGATAGAAGATTGTCATATTATTGAAATTCCACCGTTATCAGAAATACAGTGTGGTGATTTTTTACAGCATTTGGCATTAAAATCCACGCTTCATATACCGATTCATAGCATTACCGATGACATGATAGCGAGTCTTTATCAACAAACACATGGCATTCCAGCCAATATTATTGCCCAGTTACCAATGCTAGCGCGTCCACCAAAAAATATAAAAACAGCGAACTGGTTTCTATACATCTTACTGGGTTTACTGGTATTTTGGATGGTGTTATGGTTCTTATCTGGACATAATATGCCCAGCTTAGCATCGCTCACTTCGCTATTAAAATTACTCACAGACCGATAACTGACAACATGACACTCTTAAAAAACGACACTTTCATTAGAGCTTTATTCAAACAACCTGTCGCTTACACGCCTGTGTGGATGATGCGCCAGGCAGGACGCTACTTGCCTGAGTACCGCCAAATACGCGAACAAGCGGGCAGTTTTTTAAATCTTTGCACCAATCCAGAACTTGCGTGTGAAGTGACTTTGCAGCCATTACGCCGTTTTGATTTTGATGCCGCCATTTTGTTTTCTGACATATTGACCATTCCTGATGCAATGGGTTTGGGGCTATATTTTACCGAAGACGCAGGACCTAAATTTCATCACCCACTACGCACAGCGGCAGATGTTGAAAAATTACCCATTCCAGACCCTGAATTAGAACTGGGCTACGTCATGGATGCCGTACGCTTAATTCGTAAAAATTTGGCAGGTAGTGTGCCGCTGATTGGTTTTTCAGGCAGTCCGTGGACGTTGGCGACCTATATGGTTGAAGGCGGCAGTAGCAAAAGTTTTCACCGTGTTAAAAGCTTGATGTACGAACAACCCAAAGTCATGCATGCGCTACTCGATAAACTCGCGCAATCGGTCGCTAGTTATTTGAATGCGCAAATTGCCGCTGGCGCACAAGCGGTGATGTTATTTGATACTTGGGGCGGTGTACTTAGCACCGAAGATTATGCCGAATTTTCATTATATTACGCGAAGCAAATGCGTAGTTTATTGAACACCAATGTAGATGGTCAGCAAATCCCCACTGTTTTATTCAGCAAAGGCTGTGGACAATGGTTAGAAGCCATGACTGATGCAGGTTATGACGCACTGGGTTTAGATTGGCAAACCGATATAGCCAATGCCCGCGCCAGAGTCGGGCATCAAGTGGCATTACAAGGTAATTTAGACCCCATTTCCTTATATGCACAACCTGAAATTATTACTGAAAAAGTAAAAACTATTCTGCACAAATACGGTCAAGGTTCAGGTCATGTGTTTAACTTAGGGCATGGTATTCTGCCTGACATGAACCCAGAACACGTTAAAGCGATGGTGGATGCCGTCCATCAATACAGTCCTGCTTATCACGCACAGGTGTAACATGGAATTATTAAAAACTCTTTTAGCAATCGGCTTAATGCTGGGCAACATCCCTGCACAAGCTGAAGAGTCAACCGCCATCACGGTTTATCGTAGCCCAACGTGTAGCTGTTGCGGCAAATGGATAGAACATTTAAAACAAAATAACTTCACTATCAAAGACATACCCACTGAGGATATGCAGGTGATTAAAACTAAATACGGTGTCAGTGAAGAAATGGCATCGTGTCATACTGCCATCGTTGATGGTTATGTCGTTGAAGGTCATGTTCCCGCTGATGACATTAAAGAAATGTTAAAAATCAAACCTAAAATCGTCGGGGTTGCCGTACCACAAATGCCTAGCGGCACACCTGGTATGGAAATGGGCGGCAAAAAAGACCCCTACAATGTCATGAGTTTCGATGCTGCAAATCATTATCAAGTTTTTAAAAGTCACACTGAGTAGTTATAACTCGTCACTGCAAGTTAGGCTAAATCATGCGTATTGCTATTTATTCAGGTTCATTTGATATAGTCACCGAAGGTCATCTGTGGATGATTAAAGAAGGTATTCGTTTATTTGATAAGTTAATTGTCGGTATCGGTACGAATCCCAGTAAAAAAACGCTGTTCGATTTTAAAACACGCAAGCGATTATTAGAATCGGTGTGTGTAGAATTTGCGGATAAGGTGGTAATTGAAGATTTTGGTAATCTAGCGTTGGTGCAGTTTGCGCGTGATAAAAAGGCGGCTTATATTCTGCGTGGTATTCGCTCAGTGTCTGATTTTGATTATGAGCGAATGCTTAAAAATATTAATACGGATATTGATGAATCTATCGAAACGGTATTTTTAATGCCGCCTAGACATCTTGCCGAAGTCAGTTCCAGTCTGGTGAAAGGGATGTTGCAAATTAATGGCTGGGAAACAATTATTAAACGCTATGTGCCTGAGACTATGCAATATGCGCTGATTGAACGTTTTAGCTGCGATCCTGTAGAGCTGGCGCGGTATTATGCAGGCGACACGTCAAGTGTAATTTTGGCACAGCGTTATAGTGGGGCAGGGCGGTATTATCATAATCTCCAACACCTTGAAAATTGTTTACAAGAATTCCGTGCGGTTGAAGCGACCTTAAGCGACAGTTACTCGGTGCTGATGGCGTTATTATTTCATGACATTGTTTATAATCCAGAAGCGCGGCAACCCTTAGCTAATGAAACTGCAAGTTGGGAATTAGCTAATCAATTGTGCCAATTCAATGAGCCAGCGGTGACCACAATTAAAAACCATATTCTGCACACATCGCACAGTTATACAGGCGATAAAAACGCAGATACTGATACGGTTTGCGATATAGATATGACTATTTTTGGTTATTTAGAACCTGAATTTTATGAATATGAAGCTAATATTCGTCGTGAATATGCGTTTGCTAATGATGCCCAATACACCAGTGGAAGACTGAGTTTTTTACAAACGCTATTAGCGAGTGATGCTATTTTTCAAACCGATTATTTTAATAAAAAATATGAAGCCTCGGCTAGAGTTAATATAAGTAGACTTATTAATCAATTGAAAGATGGTAGTTACTAGCCAGAAAAAACACGAATATCTTTAGAATCTTCTGACGCACTAATATAGATATGATTTATATTTAAGATACTGGCAATTTTACTAATAAATTCTACTGCGTCTTTACAGTAAACAATCGTGTTTTGATAAGTGAAGCGATATTCGTTTGTAATATGGTCTAGGCAGGTGATAACTAACGATTTATTGGTTGCAGTGCGTAAATAATCATCTTTATTGATTGCATATTCTAATAGCGATACGTCAAGAAGAGCGATTCTTAACTCACCTTGATATTTATTATTTATATTAGTTTCACGGGGATTTTTGCTGATATTATGTGGTATAGATTCATTGGATAAAGGGCCATTACCGTGTCGAGTTTGATAAGCGCGGGTGATTAAATAAACCGACAAGGTTTCATGCCCTAGTAAGGGTAATATATTTTGTGTCCCCGTATTTGAACGTGTTACATGAGGGAAAAACCCATAATTTTTATCTAGCAATAAGCCTTGCGACCCTTCAAATATATGATTGTAGTTATTTTTTGGTATCCCATCGGTTTTATTAATATAAATAGAATGGGTAATAAGATCGCAGCAATCTAAAAAATTAGTGAGCGATACGTCACGATGATCCGAATAAAATTGTTTTATTAAGTTAAGTTTTGTTTCTAATACCCACGGATAAAATAAATCGCCAAAAGTGAGTGAATAATAACTTTCTTCACGGTTAATGGTATCACCCACACCGACTCCGCAACTGCCGTGTTTATTATTATGTTGGTTATACGCTATGTCATAAGGCGTAGTCACAGGGCAGTGAGCATCAATGAATAATAACGGCTTAATACCTTTTTCTAATAATACCGATAATTCATTAATTATACCAATGGGGTCTATGGTACAGAATTTGGAGAAATAACTGGGCGCACCTCTTAATGTTCCCGCGCCAAAATTAGAAAAAACGTGGCGTATACCATTACTAATAACAGTATGTCCTGCTTGTTGCCCACCCGAAAAGCGTATCACTAACGGGTTAATGGATTGAGAACAAAGATAATCGGTAAATAGCCCTTTACCTTCATCCCCAAATCCTAAGCCAATAATTGCCTTATTTGCCATTGTTTTTATTATAAAATGATGTGAGTTTTTTCTTTCATAACATCAGCTTGTACCACTGGATGCGACTGCAAAGCGGTTATTTTAGCCACTATTTCTGGAATTATTTTTGCTATTTCAGCGGGTCTTTTAACCAAAATAAGATTATCTCCCATGAGTTGTTTCCAACCGTCCATGACAGATTGTTGGCTACCCGATGAGGTTTCTTTAATATGCAGGTGATAGACATGATAACGCTCGCGGGCTTTATCTAATAATACGCTGGCGGGGTAGTTTTTATACTGCCCTTTACCCATTATATTTTTAAGTGCTGCAGAAGGTATTTTTTTTAAAGTTGGTTCATCGCCGATGGTAAATAGAAAACCTTTTTGCTGTCTTTTTTCAAAGCAATCAGTAACAGTATGTAGCCCTGCAAAATACCACGCTAATAAATAACTTTCACCCTCATTACCACCACCGCCACCTTCGAGATAAACATCGGTTAGCCACTTATCAAGTAATTCATCACTGGATTCAAATTGTCCGACTTGTAACGGGCTTCTGTCACACTCATGATCGCCGATAGCGAGGAATAATAATTGTGGATCTTTAATGCCGCGTTGAATAATATTGCCCATAATATGCGGCAAGCCTTCTTTAACAAGAAAGTGCGGGATAGAACCCATCGAACCTGTGACATCGAGTGCTAATATAATCGAAACAGTATTAGGATGTTCAGTAGAATCTCTGGATTCTCGTAGTATCACGCCATGAGGATTCATGGCGTTGCTAATAGAATGCTGAGAGAAAATTTCACTGGCAGGTTTTGTGGCATAACCCAGTGTTGCTGATCTTGTTGCTCTCTCATCGAGAGAATAATCACCCATACCCATATTAAAACCCTCCGAATAAATAGTGATAGCGTTTTCTAGCTATTTCTAAAGTTATTTCAGTATTACGGATTTTAATACCTAATTCGATGTCTTTTTCCACATAATCGGTGGAATGAAAATCACTGGCGAGAATTAAACTTTGTGCATTAGTAGGCGACAAATCAAGCATATTATCTTGCTCTCGTTTCATTTTTTTAATACACAGTTCTAAATCTTCAATTTTACGTTTGTAAACTAACTCGGTATCTTCAGCAATCGCGGTGGCTCTGTCATCACGGATTTGACGATTATTTCTTTTTAACGAACTAAAAAACGCACCTTCTGAATCTGAAGCAGGTAAATTGGCTAAATCTTGATTTTCTTCCATTTTATTTTCCTCTAAAGGTTGAAACAGTAAAAGAACAACTATCAATCCCAGATGTAGAGCTTGGCTGTGGATTTTGCTCATAATATCCGATTTTTACTATTTGAAATAGCACGTTATTTTAATGAATTGTTGAGCATAGCAATTCACAACTTGTACAATATCGACATACACTTCACTAAGACAGCCACTATGACTATTAAAAAAACTCAACCTGATAAAAGTAAATTAGATCAAATTGTCACCGATGCACGCCGTAATCAAGAGCTGCGTGAGCAGTCTTATCGTGGACAGGCATTGAAACTGTATCCGTGGCTATGTGGACGCTGTGCGCGGGAGTTTACTCATAAGACGCTGGCGGAATTAACAGTGCATCATAAAAATCATAATCACGATGATAATCCGACCGATGGTAGCAATTGGGAGTTATTGTGCTTGTATTGCCACGACAATGAACATTCTCGTTATGAAGAAACGCGCTTTGGTAGTGCAAAAACCAGTCAATCCAGTAGCCCGGAGGCAACACATAATCCGTTTGCTGACCTTAAAAGTTTGTTGAGCAGTAAGAAATAACAGCTATAAAGTGTCAATGCCTAAATTAGCCAGTGCGTCAGCTCTGTCATTGCCTTTATTGCCTGAATGACCTTTTACCCATTTCCATTCAATGTCATGCTGGGCAATGGCGGCATCTAAGCGTTGCCATAAATCGACGTTTTTCACAGGGTGTTTAGCGGCGGTTTTCCAACCGCGTTTTTTCCAGTTGGGCATCCATTCGGTGATACCTTTTAGCACATAGCTAGAATCGCTATAAAGCTCTACAGTACAGGGTTTGGTGAGGGCTTCTAAGGCTTGAATGGCTGCCATTAATTCCATGCGGTTATTGGTCGTCTCTTTATCACCGCCACATAATTCTTTTACTTTGCCTTTATAGCTGAGAATAACACCCCAACCGCCGACACCAGGGTTGCCACGACACGCGCCATCGGTATAAATAATGACTGATTCAATCATGTTTTTTTGTCCACGCAGAAGGAGTGAGTGTGTTGGCTAACACCAAAGAATGCTGTCCATTTTTCACGGGGCTTAAGGGAATTAATTGATAACGCCGTTTTATGGCTTTAATCGCATAAGCCGTGGCAAATAGTGAGTGTCTGCTGGTTACATATTGACCATTTTTAGACTTAACACTGTCTAAACCAAACTCTGAACAGCTGGTTACTTCAAAATTTAATAGCTTTAACCAATCTAAAATTCTAGCGCGTGATATGAAATGCCCAGACCATGAGTCAGCCAGTTTTTTATCCCACAAATACTGATACCACACCCACACACACAGCGGATTAAAATTTAATATTACCAATAAACCTTCTGGTTTCAATACGCGCTCTACTTCCCGCATAGTTTGAAAACGTTGGGCATCAAATTCTAATAAATGCGGCATAATAACCATATCGACACTATCGTTTTGTAAGGGTAGATGATGCGCTTTTGCCTGAATTTTTCTTGCTGCGTTATAGCCCAGTTTTTTGGCATCGAGTACCGTATAATTTTGGTATAAGGTGCAGTCAATAAATTCATTTTCCCATCCTAAACCCCCAATCTGTAACACGATTTGTTGACAGCTGACGGTAATAGAACGCCGTAAATCGTCAGCTTCAAGCTGTTGTAATAACTTACCCCTAGGGGTTTGATACCAAGAAAACAAGAAATTTCGTTTCATCAATTAATCCAACAATTCATCATGTTAATGATTTTCAGTAAAAACACCGCTATAATCAAGGCTATTCAACTATATTCGCAAGGGCTTAAAGATAATGTATGTTAATTCTAACAGGTCGATTAATTTTTTATTAATGTCCATGTCTTTAATCGTTGCTGGCTGCGCAGCAACGCCCACAGCACCGATCAGTTACACTGACAAATCGCCGATTAACTTTACTCAAAATAAAAAACTAGAATACACCATTCGCAAAGCGGTTGATGGTCGTCTTAAAACTGCCCAAGCCCATAAAAATACCGTTTGGGAGCGATTGTTATCGTTGTATTCCCTGCCTGATATTAATAATGAGCGCGTAGAGCGACAATTAAACTGGTATTTAGATCACCCCGCCTATATTGCCAGAATTCAGCAACGTGCTGAACCTTATTTACATCTTATTCTCGATGAAATCGAAGCTAATAAAATTCCAGGGGAATTAGCATTATTACCCGTGGTTGAAAGTGCCTTTATTCCCGATGCGTATTCAAAAGCCGATGCGTCTGGGCTGTGGCAATTTATTCCTGATACAGGAAAATTATACGGTCTGCAACAAGACTCATGGTATGACGGTCGCCGTGATATTCTCGATTCCACTCAAGCGGCCACTGCGTTTCTTAAAGATTTAGGTGAAACGTTTAACGGTGATTGGTGTCTTGCCTTAGCCTCCTACAACTGGGGTCAAGGTAACGTTTGGAAGGCAATAGAAAAAAATGAAAACCAAAGCCTAGCGACTGACTATTGGTCATTAGACGTACCTAGAGAAACCGCTGATTATGTGCCTCGTCTCATTGCCATCGCTAAGTTATTTGCTAATGCGGAAGACTACAATATGCATTTAAACGATATACCTAATAAACCGTATCTTGAAGTTGTTGATATTGAGTCGCCACTGGATTTGCAAAAAGCAGCCGAATTAGCCAGTATGCCACTAGATAAATTCATGAAATTAAATCCTGGTTTTAGCCGTGCAAGTACCGCCCCTCAAGGGCCGCATCGTTTATTAATGCCTGTTGAAAAAGTTGCCTTATTTAAATCCAGTTTAGCCCAACTGCCTTTTGAAGAGCGCGTTGATCAAACTCAAATTATTAGAGAACAAGAAGAGCGCGCAGAAAGATTGGCTCGCGTAGAGCAACAAAAAGCAGACAGAGCAGAAAGAGTTGTAGCGCAAACACGTCAAAAAGCGTCACAAGGCATTCCTAGCAAATACAAAGTTAAATCAGGCGAAACTTTGACAGCGATTGCCGCTAGAAATAACACCACAGTACAAGCATTACTTAAAGCCACCCCTTCAACTGGCAAAGAAGTACGTTCAGGTATAGTGTTAAAAATGCCTTCGGGTATTACAAAAGACGAGCTTATTCAATGGACAGCAAAAGCAGCTAAAAACAAAGCTGACAATGTCAAAGTGGCTAACACGAAAAACGCTTCTTTAAGTAGTAGTAAAAAATCGTTAGAAAGCAATAAGACAAGCTCAAAAGTCACACTAGCTTCGAATAAAAAACCAATCAGTAAAACAGTTGCCGTTAGTAGCGTGGCATTGAGTAAATCGCAAAATTCTCGCAAAGCGAATCTTGTTATAGCAAAAGCAGATGTAACGACAAACAGCCGTACTACCAGCAAAAAACTTAAAAAGGTTTAGTTAAATCCTGTAGAGACGTTGCAGTGCAACGTCTCTACAGGACACTTGCTAGGTTTAATCCGTTTTATGCTTGCGGCGGCGATAGGCTTTAACCGCAGGCATTAGCAACACCACCAACCCAGCAGCACCTAGCAATAACGGCCAAGCTATCGGCTGATTCCATTGCTGTCTTGTTTCAGCTCTAGCCACTGTATCAATCCGCGTATATTTAAGCTGATTATTCGCCATCAAATTAGGTTTTATATTTTTATACCAATCATGAAACAGCAAAAAATTCTTGGGATGAAAACCCAGTAACCACGGCACATCATGACGTACAACCTCTTGTAATTGCTGAATTAATTGATAACGTTGCTCGCTGTTATCCATATTACGCATTTGTTCAAATAAACGGTCAAACTCTGAATTTTTATAATTGCTAGCATTTTCACCGCTGAATTGCACTTTAGAATGCGGGCCATACAATAAAAATAAGAAATTTTCAGGGTCGGGGTAATCCGCATTCCAGCCTAAAAAGAATAATTGCGCATTGCCAATACGCAGTTTTTCTTGAAACCGATTGTAATCAGTCGCACGAACTACCAGTTTAATGCCTAGCTTATCAAATTGTTTGCGGTACCAATTCATGCGAGGGCGGTCATCAACATTCACCGCCGTGGTATCAAAATACAAAATCAACGGTTCTTTTGTTTTTGGGTCTATTCCGTTTTCATAACCTGCCTCGGTCATTAATGTTTTAGCTTCACTGATGTTTTTACGTTGCGCTTTGCCGTCTTTCCAGTTGTAAACATAATGATTTATGCCTGCCTCTCCTTCGGCAAAACCATAAATACTGGGTGGCAACACGCCTTGTGCTGATACTCCGCGCCCATTCATAAAAATAGCAATATATTCTTCACAATCCACCGCAATGGCGATGGCAAGTCTTAATTTTCTGGCTTGCTCACTACTCCCGCCGACGGTGGCATCGAGCATATTAAAGCCAAGATAATAATTAGACGTGGTGACAGCGGTTTGTAATTGAATGCCTTTTTCCTGCATGACCTCGGTGAGTCGTGCGCCGCCACTGCCCGTAAATTGAATGGCTTGATCGAAACTATCGGAAGCAATGCCTGATAAATCGTAATAGCCTTGTAAAAACTTAGTCCAATAGGGAATGGTTTCTTTTTCCAGCATAAAAACCACTTTGTCTATGAACGGCAAGGGTTTGCCTGCATCCGTTAATAAACCATTAGCACGGTCTTCGGGTTCACCTTCACTGGGATAGCTTTCACCGTGAAACAGCGGATTTTTTAACAAAATCATGCGCCGATTGGGATTGTTTTCGGCTAATAAATACGCACCCGTGCCGACAGGAAACCAGTCCAGTGTGATATTTTTATCGGCTAAGCCTGCTTGATCGTAAAACGCATCAGCTTCCCACGGCATCGGCGCAAAAAATGGCATCGCTAGCCAAAATATAAATTGCGGGTATTTACCTTTAATTCGCACACGATAGCTATAAGGGTTAAGCACTTCTAGGCCTGCCATCTGCTGGTCTTTCAGTGCTGTTTTGGGTTTATCTGCCACTTTTTTTGCAAAATCATCAAAATCAACGATGTAATTTTTCATCACTTCAGCAATCGGCGATTGCAGTTTAGGATAGGCTAATCGCTTAATTTGATAGACAAAATCATCAGCGACCAACTCGCGTGATCCTGAGTCTTTAAAATCAGTCAAGCTATGCAGTAACTCCAGCTGCATAGGACTTAATTGATGATACGCATATGCACCCTCGGCATTTTTAGCGAACGCAGGATGAGGTTGATAGTTACTGTGCGGTTTAATGTCAATAATGTAATCAGTAAAGACAATCTCACTGTCTGCCGCGCCTTGCTTTAACGGTTCGCCTTTGGCATTCAAATACTGAATATCGGGCATTTTACTCGCTGCTAAGGGAATGAGCTGATAAGGTCGTTTTAAATAATGATATTGAAAGGGCGGCTCATAAATTTGTCCAATAATGGCGTATTCATTAGAGCTGTATGCGACCGCTGGGTCTAAATGTTTGGGACGTTCAGAAAACGATTCGTATAAAACCGAGCGATTGCCTTCGTCTTCTGCGTAAGGATTATTAAGTTGCGTTGCCTCCCATGCCGTATGGGGAAAGGAAGCAACCAGTGATACACAGAGCGGAAGTAGAGCTTTGTAAATTTGCATTTTATTATCAATGAGAGCGTGAAATGGCGTGGCAAATTGGTAGTAATAACGCTCAAGTTAAGAATGCGCTTTTTTTACTTTCGCGCTAGTCATCACGGTAGATGTTGATTTTTTCGATGTGACTACTACCTGTTTAGTTTTTTTCTGTGCGCTTACAGGATTATTAACAGGTGCAGTTAAACTAGCAGATTCACCTTTTAAGTGGTCAAAATTAACAGGGGGTTGTATTAGGTACAAATATTTTAATCGTTGATGGCGGTGTTAACTGTTCTTGTGGCAGCTTTGCTGGTTTCACTGACTTAGGGGAAAGATTCGCTTTAGCGTCTTCCACAACGACCTTCTGAGGCGTGTCTGAGGAAAATACTTGCGGGATGACAGGTGTTATCGGCTTAACAGCGGATGGCGCGATGGGTTTGAGTGGTGGTGTCACTATGGGTGTTATTTTTGTTATCTGAGCAATCTGTCCAACAGGCGCAGGAGCTACCGATAAATTGACGGGTTTACCTGTTAAATGTGTGCTAACCACAGAGTTATCAGAGGAAAATAGCTGTACATCGGTAGGTTTAGTTGTTTTTGTTTTATTGATAGCGATTGCCATTGCTTCTTTTTGCAATACCTTATCTATTTTTGCCACCTTATTGATTAACCGAGTACATCCAGTAATATCTTTTTCAGTCATTTTACGGTGTTGTACGGTTTTATTTTTTTTGTGACTCTCAGTAACAGTTTTTTGTGCTGATTTTGACGACACATTAACAGCAGCGATACTTATATTGGCAACGCAACAACCCATGCTGACCCATAACACTGTCGTTAATAGTTTAATTTTTTTCATATTCGTACTCCTCTGCTTAATTGAGTGGCGGTTTAAAGATTACGGCACATCAATTATTGTACGATGCTGCATCATTAAAAACGCAGTTTAGTCGATAAAGAAACATTTTCTATCAATATAGTGCTACAAACCTAATTCAAAGAGCAAACGAATTGACGCATAAATAACTAATCCCATTGCCGAAAAATAAACACTGTAGAGTAGTGGTCGCGCGCTAAAAGCGCGTAAAAAAGTCTTCGGTTGATGTTGCAAATACAGAGCGCGTTGCGTGATGGCGCGTTGTTGTTGATAAGCCGCTAACAAAGATTGCGCTGTGACCAATTCAGCGTCATTTCTTAGCCACAGTGCAGGCATGGAAACACCCCAATTACCGGCGGGTGTTTCATAAAAATCGATACTTTCTTCAGTAAGTAATTCGCGTATGTCATCGGCTTCATCATCGGGGACACCGCGCAAAGAAAATAATAGTAAACTCATAGTCTTAGGTCATTATTTATGGCGTTCAAAAAGTGCATTATACGCAAAAAAGCCCACACAAATGCTAATAACCATAACAACCGATTCCAGTGAAAACAAACCTAAACCTGCCACAACAGGGCCTGGGCAATAACCACTCATCCCCCAAACCCACGCCAAAAATAATACCACCGATAATCAACGGCTTATCAATGATGGTTTTTTTAGTCAGTTGAAACTCCCCGCCAAATAAAGGCATGGATAGCTTACGAATCCATTTAAATGACAGCAATGCCACAGACAACGCACCTACCATGACAAAAAGCAAACTGGGATCAAAATGCCCTGTAATGTCTAAAAAATCCTGTACTTTATTAGGATTAATCATCTGTGACAACGACAAACCAACACCGAAAATAATACCCGACAATAACGCAATTAAATTAGTTTTCATACGGTAAGCTCCAACACATGACGCACAATATAAACCGTCAGCATCCCTGAAACCATAAACGCACCCGTCGCCACCAACGAACGCAAAGACAAATTAGCGAGACCACACACTCCATGCCCACTGATACACCCATTTGCCATTCGCGCGCCAAAACCCACCAGAAAACCACCAATAATCAACAACGGTAAAGGATAATGTTGCCGTGGACTATTAAAATCAGGCACGCCCAACTGAAACACTAACGCCCCTAAAATAACCACACTAAAAATAACAGTCGCCAGAGCTTATCGTGTTTCGACGCGAAAAATCGCCCATTCAAAATACCACTAACGCCAATCAACGCACCACCTGCCAATGCCGAAAACGGCGTAAAATTTTCCAAAACAGTCAATCCTATAATTTAAGTAAGATACACAAAACGGGACATTTATTATCAGACCTCGACAGTGTTGAAAACCCGATGTCTTATCCTATTCATGCAATTTGGTAAGTATATTATGAAATTCTACTATATTGTGCAAATTAGCTACTGATGTTATGTACAAGAAAATTTTTGTCCACGAACGACACAAAAAGCACGAAAAAGATTAAACAATAATTATGCTGACGGTAGCGGACAATAGCAAAATATTCTTTATTTATAAAGATGATATTGTTTATGTCCCTGAAGCCAACAGTTCGCAAATTGCTAGGATGAGCAAACGTATAGCAGATATTATTCAGTTTAGAGGGTGGAATGCTAATTTTGGTCTTAACGCAAATGTACCATTATTTAATAATAATAATAGCAATCAATCTAACTGTTCGTACACTTATGACCACACGATTACCCACAACTCAATCAGAGTTAGCATAAACCGCCCTAGCGATTTCGATACCGAAAGCGTAATGCCTGACTTTTTCCATGCCTTCCCATAAGGTTTTAGCACCTGGGAAGCCATCACTTTTTCTACCTAAGAAGCCGC
>SHZG01000019.1 GCA_009692395.1 Methylococcales bacterium
AATAGAACGTAAAAACCTGAACTTTCGGACATGGATCAAACGACTCAATCGCAAGACCATTTGCTTCTCAAAACTAGAGTTGATGCACGACACCGTCATCGGTTTGCTTATCAACAAGGTCGAATTCGGGCGCGATATTTATTCATAATCACAGATGTAACCCACTACCATTAAATGAACAGAATGCAAAAACAGAATGATGGTAAAACGGTGGTGGTTTGTAGCCATTAATCAATTATTTGATATTGATTACTAGAATCGTTAACACGATCTCGGAGTTCTTTTCCTGGCTTAAAATGTGGAACGTATTTTTCTGATAAGGCGACAGATTCACCTGATTTTGGATTGCGTCCGACGCGAGGCGGGCGTTTGTGCAAAGAAAAACTACCAAAACCTCTAATTTCAATCCTTTCGCCAGAAGATAAAGATTGATTCATTTTTTCAATGATACATCTTACCGCTAACTCTACATCTTTTAGGGCTAAGTGTGGTTGTTGTGTAGCAAGTGCTTCAATTAATTCAGATTTTGTCACGTCCTACCCTATAAAAAAAGAATAAAAAAAGGGTATGCCGAGAAAGCATACCCTCACCTTATAGTCTTTATTTTTCCATTTTCTTAAAGAGATCAGCAAAAGTTGGTGAACCAACGACTGATTGCTGTGTATGATCTTTAATAGTATGACTTTCTTCGTCGTTATCTTTGGCTTTCATAGACAAAGAAATTGATTTGCTTTTCTTATCAACACCGATGAACTTTGCTTCAATGCTATCGCCTACTTTTAACAGTTTGCTAGCATCTTCAACGCGATCACGTTGAATTTCAGAAGCGCGTAAATATCCTTCAACGTGGTCAGCTAAGGTAATGATTGCCCCTTTAGCATCAACTTCTTTCACAGTACCTTTCACCAAAGTACCTTTTTCATGCTTGGCTAGGAAGTTTTGGAAAGGATCTTGTTCTAATTGTTTGATACCTAATGAGATACGCTCACGCTCAGAATCAACCGCTAAAATCACAGTTTCTAATTCATCACCTTTCTTGAACTCACGCACGGCGGCTTCGCCATCTTCTGCCCAAGAAATATCAGACATATGAACCAAACCATCAATACCGCCATCCAAACCAATGAAAATACCGAAATCAGTAATTGATTTGATTTTTCCTGAAATTTTGTCGCCTTTGTTATGTGTTGCAGCGAACTCATCCCAAGGATTGGCTTTACATTGTTTCATGCCTAATGAAATACGACGACGATCTTCATCGATTTCTAAGACCATGATTTCAACTTCATCACCTAATTGTACTAATTTAGATGGGTTGATATTTTTGTTAGTCCAATCCATTTCAGAAACGTGAACTAAACCTTCAACGCCTTCTTCAATTTCTACGAAACAACCGTAATCAGTCAAGTTGTTGACTTTACCGAATACACGAGTGCCTGCTGGGTAACGACGGGCGATGTTTTGCCAAGGATCTTCACCCATTTGTTTCATACCTAATGACACACGGTTTTTGTCTTTGTCGTATTTCAAGACTTTAACGTTAATTTCTTGACCAATTTCTACACATTCAGACGGATGACGCACGCGTCTCCATGCCATATCAGTGATGTGTAATAAACCATCAATACCACCTAGATCAATGAACGCACCGTAATCAGTTAAGTTTTTAACTACACCAACAACCGACGCACCTTCTTCTAGGGTTTTCAGTAATTCTTCGCGTTCTGCACTGTATTCTTTTTCAACAACAGCACGACGAGATAACACAACATTGTTGCGTTTTTGATCAATTTTAATGACTTTGAATTCTAAATCACGGTTTTCTAAGAAAGTTGTGTCACGAATCGGACGTACATCAACTAATGAACCAGGCAAGAAGGCACGCAACGCGCCAACAGCCACAGTGAAACCGCCGCGTACTTTACCGTTGATTTGACCGATAATAGTGGCTTCTGTTTCAAACGCTTTTTCCAGTTCAAACCATGCTTTGTTTTTCTTTGCTTTATCGCGGGAAAGAAGGGTAGCACCTAAACCATCTTCAAATAATTCAAGTGAAACTTCAATTTCATCACCAATCGCAACTTCTAATTCGCCATTGTTATTCAAAAATTGCCATTTTGGAATGACACCTTCAGATTTAGAATGGGTACTGACGATGACCATGTCATTTTCGATGTCAATGACAGTACCTATTAACATGGCACCAGGACTCATTTTGGTCTTGGTTAAACTTTCTTCAAGTAATGCAGCAAAGCTTTCGCTCATTTTCTTTTCCCAGACTTGTTAAAAATCGCACAAATCTTAATATTTATCAAAGTTAAAAAAAACCGCATAGAATTACACGGCAATAGAAAAAATCCTTAACGGATTAAATTAAGTGCTTCTTCAATCACGGCAGCTATGCTCATGTTTGAAGAATCAATATAAAGTGCGTTTTCAGCCATTGCTAAGGGTGCGGTAGCACGTTCCATATCACGGCGATCACGCTCTTCAATATCGATTGTTAAGCGAGAAAGATTAGCATAAATTCCTTTTTCTTTCAACTGTTTATATCGTCTTCGCGCTCTTTCTTCAGCACTTGCAGTTAAAAATATTTTATAGGGTGCATCAGGAAAAACGACTGTTCCCATATCACGACCATCAGCAACTAATCCCACTCCTTGACGAAAACTTTGCTGTTTTGCCAACAAAGCGGCTCTAACTTGAGACAACACAGCAATAATAGAAGCCGTATTGCCAGTACTTTCCAAACCTAATTGTGAGGTTATATCTACACCATCAAGATTAACACGTAATTCATCACCGCATTCAAACGCCAATTCCATCGTTTCTGCGACCTTAACAATTGCCATTTCATCCGCTAAATCAACACCTTGTTGAGACAACGCAATCGCCAAAGACCGATAAATTGAGCCGCTATCTAAATAGTTCCAACCTAATTTTTTAGCAACAAGACGGCTAATTGTGCCTTTGCCTGCACCGCTAGGGCCGTCAATCGTCAATACAGGAATAGTCATTACGATTCCTCGCAGACTAAATCCAAGCCTAAACGTTTTACTAAGTCTTTAAATTCAGGGAAAGACGTATTGACATTAGCACAATCCAATACGGTAATCACCGCGCTAGCACGCAAACCTGCAATAGAAAATGCCATGGCGATACGGTGATCGCCGTGTGAAGTCACAGTGCCACCGCCAATATTGCCACCACCTTGAATAATCATGCCATCTTCGGTAGGTTGAGCGTCCACGCCTAAAATCTGCAAACCATCTGCCATCACTTGAATACGGTCTGATTCTTTCACGCGTAATTCTTCTGCACCACTTAAACGAGTTTGCCCTTCGGCACAGGCGGCGGCAACAAATAACACGGGGAATTCATCAATGGCTAACGGCACGAGTGCTTCTGGAATGTCTATGCCTTTTAGTGGAGCAGAACGCACCCGCAAATCAGCGACAGGTTCGCCGCCCACTTCACGCTCATTCAATACTTCGATATTCGCGCCCATTAAACGCAAAATATCAATCACACCTGTACGCGTTGGATTAATACCAACGTGCTTCAATAATAAGTCTGACCCTTCGGCAATCGACGCGCCCACCAAGAAAAAGGCGGCTGAGGAAATATCAGAAGGTACATCAATAGTTGTACCCGTCAACTGACCCTCAGCCGTAATCGTTACTGTACTGCCTTCGCGTTTTACGGGATAACCGAAACCTGCCAACATTCTTTCCGTATGGTCACGCGTAGGGGCAGGTTCAGTGACACTGGTTTCACCAGTGGCATACATCCCCGCTAACAATAAACATGATTTCACCTGTGCGCTGGCAATCGGCATCACATAATCAATGCCTTGTAACGTATCATAGTCAAGAGTAAATACGTCTGCATCCTCTCCCAAGCGTCTTCTATCAGTAACACCCCACGGCAACAACTCCCCTGTTTTACCTGTAATGTATAAAGGTGCAGTGCCTTTTTCAGTAGTTTTAATATCCGCGCCCATCAATGCCAATGGCTCAGTAACCCGCTTCATCGGTCTACCTGACAAGGATTTATCGCCCGTCAACACGGAATTAAACGGTTGACCAGCCAATAAGCCACTCAATAAACGCATAGACGTACCCGAATTGCCCAGATACAAATCATTTTTGGGGGCTTTCAAGCCATGCTTACCCACACCATGAATAGTCAGTTCACCATTCACAGGGCCTTCAATTTCCACGCCCATATCACGAAACGCTTGCAAGGTTGCTAAGGCATCTTCGGCTTCTAAAAAGCCTTTCACATGAGTGACACCTTCTGCCAGTGAACCCAACATAATAGAGCGGTGCGACATGGATTTATCCCCAGGAACTCGCGCTTCGCCTTGTAACTTGCCGCCGTTTTTAATATGAAATGTAATTGATTTTGTCATGTTAGGGTCTTCAAACTGATTAAGAAAACGTTGCCGCGCCGACTTGGCATAAGCAAACGTGGAAAAAAGTTGCTGGTAATCATCACGCGCCAGCAAACCGTGTATTTTAGCCAATTCCGCGCTTAACTGCTCGATTAATGGCAGAATTTCTTGCTTGTTCGCCTTACAAATATCGATCCACATGGTCGGATTGCTGGACGCGATACGAGTGAAATCCCTAAAGCCACCCGCCGCGTATTTGAAAATTTCGGTTTGTTCGTCTTTATGCCCCAGCATATCGACTAAAGCAAATGCCAAGATATGCGGTAAATGGCTAGTTGCAGCAAGAATACTGTCATGATGTTGCGCATTCATAACAGACACTAACGCGCCCTGCCCTTGCCAAAAGGCTTTGATTTTTTGTACTGCATCGGGATTAGCGTTATCAGCGGGAGTAATAATCAGCCGCTTATGAAAAAACAAATCCACTAACGCCGCTTCTACGCCGCTTTGTTCCGCGCCTGCAATGGGATGAGCAGGGACTAAATTCTCAGGAATAACACCGAAAACTCGTTCAGCGGCGGCAAGTACACTGCCTTTAGTGCTGCCAACATCGGTGTAAATGATGTCTTTTGACCAATAGGGTTTGAGTTGGTTAAAAATCGCTTCGATGCTTGCAACGGGCGTGGCAATTAGTACGCAATCAGCATTTTTTACTGCTTCGGCAATGCTCGTATTTTGTTGGGTTACGCTATCGCTCACCCAACCTACGTCAATATAAAACTCATCAATCACGCCCAAGCGTTTTGCGGTCTGTAAATTAACCGAATCTTGCTCACGCCCATAACCTACTATGGTTTTTGCTAAACCATTAGCACGAGCGGCTTTCGCAACCGACCCGCCAATTAAACCCACGCCAATAATGCACAGCTTATTAAACATTCTTCAATACATCAGCTAAGGCTTGCAAAAACACCGCGTTTTCTTCTGGTGTGCCAATGCTAATGCGTAAATGATTAGGCATTTCATAAACACCAACAGGGCGCACAATCACCCCTTTACGCAACAACGCGTCATAAATTGTTTGCCCTGATTGCTTTAAATCCACAGAAACAAAATTACCCGCTGACGGTATCCATTCCAAACCTAGTGTTTTAAAGCCCTCAGTCAGTTGCGCCATGCCTTGCGTATTATTATCAACGGTCAGTTGTAAATGCTCAGCATCATCCAGCGCGGCAGTCGCAGCCACTAATGCCAAAGAGTTATTATTAAACGGCTGACGCACCCGATTTAAAATGTCGGCAATCTCAGGACTGGATAAACCATAACCCACCCGCAAACCAGCCAAACCATAAGCCTTGGAAAAGGTGCGCGTGATGATTAAATTAGGGAATTTTTTCAGCCACACAATTGAATTAACGGTTTCCACGCAACTGACAAATTCAAAATAAGCCTCATCTAACACGCAAATCACCCACTCAGGCAACGCGCCAATACAGGCTTCCAAACTGGCTTGGCTTAATAATGTACCTGTTGGATTATTGGGATTAGCGATAAATATCACCCGCGTTTTCGCCGTTACTGCCTTAAGCATAGCGTCTAAGTCATGCCCATAATTCAGTGCAGGCACAACCACACCCGTCGCGCCAACTGCTTGCGTGACAATGGGATACACCGCAAACGCGTGTTGTGAAAAAATCACTTCCAATTCAGGCGTAACAAAAGCCCGTGCAATCAGCTCTAAAATTTCATTTGAACCATTGCCCAAGGTAATCTGCTCAGCATCCAAGCCATATTTCACCGCCAACGCGTTTTTTAAATGATAGCCACTGCCATCAGGATATAAACCTAACTCAGACAATACGGCTTGAATCGCCGCCAAGGCTTTTTTACCCGCACCAAAGGGATTTTCATTCGAAGCCAGTTTAATAATTTGCGTTAGCCCCAGCTCACGCTCCAGTTCTTCAATCGGCTTACCCGCTTTATAAGGGACAAGCTGTTGCACACCCGTTACAGCTAACGAGTAGATAATAGTATTGTTCATAAGATTAGGTAATTAATTAAAAGAAGCAGTTAAACTGGTGTCGTTTATACTTGGGCAATTGAATATGGCATAAATCTATAGTACCGCACACGAATTGTATCAAGAATGGTAGCACCAAAGAAAGGCGCTGATTTATATGCCATATAATATTAATCAAGACATTCGCTGACAATATCAAAAAATAAATACCAGTGCCGAGTAAATTTCTTATCATTTTGATATTACGCTGTTATTTATAGCTAACGCATAATAAAATGATACCGTTCGTGGTGAGCCATTCGACAAGCTCATGAGAGCCTTGTCGAACCACATTCAGACTTCGACAAGCTCAGTGCGAACGGTTTTGTAATCATTTTATTAACGGCTAACTATACAACTGATATTGAAAAGAGTACAACACTCAAAAAAGACCAGTGTGTGTATTATGTGGATTATTTACCGTAATGTCGCAGGCCAATAGTTGAAGCATCAATAACAGAACTAATTTTAAGGGGTAACTGCTATGTCAAAAGAAGACGATAGAGCTGCGCTACGCAAAAAAACTCAAGAAATGCTGAAAAAAATATTCCCACCGATTTATCGTCGGATGACAAACAATTTCAGCTAATGACAGGTATGAGTACAAAATGGTTAAAAGCACAATGGGCAACGGGAAGTAGAGTAACTAGCTGTAATTCCTTTGCTGGCTGGGTCGCACAAGCAATAGGCATAACTAATAGTGTATTGAGTCGCGGCACTCTTGATATTAGCAAGGCTGAGAATGAAGTAGCAGGTTGTTGGACATAGGCAAACACGAGTGAAACTATTTACGATGATACCTGTCATCCCCATGCAGGTGATTTTTATTCAGGCCCCTTTCCAGGTCAACAATTTGGTCATGTTGGGGTTGTTTATGATTTTAATGAAATAGCCCAAACGTGGACTTTAATTCAAGGTGGACAAGGCGGGCCTAAATCAGGGAAGGACTTCATTAAATGGAAAACCATTAAGTTTGATGGTGCCAGTATCAACGGCTGGGTTGATACCGCTTGGTATATGATTCCTGGATACGATTAACTTCAATCTAAGGGTTGAATAACTGATTTTTACCTTAACCTAACCGCACTACAAAGGAGTTTAACGATGAAAACAACAACATTGTTTTGGATACTAGGCTTAAGCCTCATTTCCACACAAGTATTCGCTTATGGTAGCAGTAGCAGTTCAAAATCCTGTACCAAACCGCAGTTTAGTGAGTTTGCCCCTGCTGATAAAGCAGCAATCGCACCGAAATCAACATTTTCTTTTATGGCATCGTCGGCAACCAATCCGAAAAGCATTGTGGTAGACATCAAAAAACAACCCGTAGCAGTGACGGTAACACCTAAAGGTCAAGGTTATGAAGTTAGTGGAACACTACCAAGCGATTTAAAAGCAACAGCTGCCAGAATTAACATTACCGCTGAAAGCCCAAGTAGCTGTAAAGGCAGTGATGGCTGGTTAATCAACATTACTGAATAATAACTCTAAACCATGCTACCCGCAGGGATTGCGGGTATCCACATAAATACCCAGCAGCCTAAAAATCATCAACCTTTGAATGCTACGAAGCCTCAGCTAAAAAAGTTTCTCAGTAATAATCTCAGCCAATAACTAACCGATTGTTTTTATTTAACATTAGCAAACTGCAATAAAAGTGTGCCCTTATGCTTGCAGTGCAAATATGCCATACAATACAGCTGTTAATTACTTTATAATCGCTGATTATTAGCGTTACCCTCTTAATTTGAATTATTATTATTTATGTCTGCTGGAATGGAAGAAAGATCATTTCGTGGTTTGCGTGAAGTAGCTGTCTTGGTTTTTTGTGCGACTGCTGTGTTTTTCTTTATCGCACTGGTGACATTTAGCAACGAAGATGCTGGCTGGACGCATAGCGGTACCACGCGCAACATTGCTAACGCGTGCGGTGTTTTGGGTGCGTGGCTTGCTGATTTCAGTCTGAGTTTTTTTGGTCTGTGTGCCTACCTATTTCCCGTTATTATGTTTTGGCATGGTTATCTATTCTGTCGAAACGTCCAACAATCCCAAGCAACCATCTTCATTGCACTCCCTTGGTTAGGGGCTATCGCCGCCATCGCTTCATGCACGGCACTATTGCATTTGTATGTATTAAGAATAGGGATTGAACTACCGCGTAGCACAGGCGGTATTATCGGTGAAGAAATAGGTGATATTGCCTTGATTTCATTAGGTAACTCAGGCGGTACTTTATTTTTATTGGTGTTATTAGTGGCAGGTATCACGCTAATCACTGATTTATCGTGGCTAAAGCTCATGGATGCCATTGGTAAATATACTATCTCTTTCTGGTGCCTTATGTTCCATCGTACAACTGCGCCACAACAAGAAACACAGCTAGTCAATGTTGAACCCTCTGCTCAAGCACCCACTTCCCCAGCAGCTAAAAAAACCAGTGTTAAGAAAAACGCTAGCATTAACGTTGTTCCTCATATCGAACAAGCCGTTGCAAAAGTAGTTGCCCGCGTTGAAAAATCTAGCAATCCCAGCAAAAAACCGCCGCCAGCGATACTGTATAAATCAGGTGAAAGCGTCTTACCGAACTTAGACTTATTAGATAACCGTGAAATTCGCATCATCGGCTATTCACAAGAAGATTTAGAAGCCATGTCGCGGCTAGTGGAAACCATACTGGCTGATTTTAACGTCATGGTGACCGTGATGGATTTTCACCCCGGCCCCGTCATTACTCGCTTTGAATTACAACCTGCGGCAGGTGTTAAAGTCAGTCGCATTAGCACTCTGTCCAAAGATTTAGCCAGAGCCTTATCCGTCACCAGCGTGCGCATCGTCGAAATTATCCCTGGAAAAACCGTAGTGGGTTTAGAAATTCCTAATCGTGAGCGCGAAATGGTGACGTTGCGTGAATTATTAGTCTCACCTAATTTTTTCAAAGCCAAATCGTTACTGACCGTAGCAATGGGTAAAGACATTGCAGGTGCGCCGATGGTTGCTGATTTAGGCAAAATGCCCCATGTGTTAGTCGCAGGGACAACAGGTTCAGGTAAATCAGTCGCCATTAACACCATGATTCTGAGCTTGCTTTATAAAGCCAAGCCCGACCAAGTGCGCATGATTATGATAGATCCAAAAATGTTGGAGCTATCCGTTTACGAAGGGATTCCGCATTTATTAACCCCCGTCGTGACTGACATGAAAGAAGCCAGTAACGCACTACGCTGGGCAGTCGGTGAAATGGAACGCCGCTATAAACTCCTGTCTAAAATGGGCGTGAGAAACTTAGCGGGGTTCAACACCCTCATTGAAGAAGCCACCGCTCGCGGTGAAACTATTCGTGATCCGATGTATCAAGCTCTTCATCCATTTTCAGATGCTGAGATTCCTGCCTTAGCCACTCTGCCCAGCATTGTCATTATCATTGATGAGCTTGCCGACATGATGATGATAGTGGGTAAAAAAGTTGAAGAACTCATTGCTCGCTTAGCACAAAAAGCCCGTGCCGCTGGTATTCACTTAGTGTTAGCCACTCAACGTCCCTCGGTGGACGTATTAACAGGCTTGATTAAAGCTAACGTACCAACGCGTATTTCCTTTCAAGTTTCCTCGCGGATTGATTCGCGTACTATCCTCGACCAAGGCGGCGCGGAAACGCTGTTAGGTAACGGTGATATGTTATTTTTACCGTCAGGCACAAGTATGCCGATACGCGCCCACGGTGCATTTGTGGACGATCATGAAGTTCACCGTGTCGTAGAATTTTTAAAACAAACCGCACCACCCAATTATTTAGAAGCAATCACCCGTGAATCGTCTGACAATGACGGCTTTAACATGGGTGGTGGTGATAATTCAGGCGGTGGTTCAGAAACCGATGCGCTGTATGATGAAGCGGTGCGCTTTGTTACCGAATCTCGCAAAGCCTCTATTTCCAGCGTACAACGCCGCTTTAAAGTCGGTTATAACCGTGCAGCAACCATGATTGAAGATATGGAGGCAGCAGGCGTAGTGAGTGCCGCAGAATCAAATGGCTCGCGTGTGGTATTAGCTCCATCACCTGTACGCGATTAAATCGCGAAATCAAAAAGGCTGATTTTTTGATAACGCGTTACGAATTTCGTAAGTTATCAATGAGGGGTGTTCGCGCTTGTAACCAATTAGCTAGCGCGTTGCCCTGCTGATAACCGCTGTTTACCCAGAATTGATAAGCCAATTGGCTGATTTTTTCTTCAGCGGGTCTGTCATCCCAGTAATAATCGCAATGATTGGCGACAACGTCATAAGGGGAACGAGTAAAAAAACCCTGTCTCCCCATGAGACCCGCAGTACAGCGTAAGCAACTTTCTTGCAACGGGCAAGCTTGCCCGCAACAGTGCGTTATATCAGAAGGCATGATAATTAACTTACCACATTAAATCATCAGGTACTGAATAACCCGCATAAGGATCGTTTGGCTGTTCAACGTGATTGGTGACGACTTCATTATGCACCAGCACACTGTCAGCGTTACGCTCACTAATTTTCTTGGCAACTTCCGCTGTCACTACTTCGTAGTTTTTACCTAATCTAACAATAGCTAACTGCCCATTAATCAGCTGTGTGCGCATGGTTTCTGCAACGTACAAGGTTTTTACCTTATTGTTATTAATGAAGCGGTAGGCGATACCGTCTTCATCTCTAGGTAGTTTGTTTTGTTCAATCAGTTGTTTAATTTGCGCCAAGAGCTGTTTTTTTAGTTCTTGTTGCTGGTGCAGTTGATTAAGCGCGAGGTCTTTTTCTAATTTTTCAAGGCGGGATTTTTCCGACCACGCTTTGGCTTCATCGACCTGCACGATATTATTTTTGCGTTGCAACTGTTCCTGTTTATGTTTATTGGATTTAGCACTTTTCGCTTGTGCGGAACTGACTAAACCTGATTTTAACAATTGCTCTTGTAACGATAATTTTTGTTTGCTCATCGAATAAACACCTTACGGTAATAAATGTTCACCTGCCCACAGTTGAGCAATGGTTTCGCGTTCTCTAATTAAATGCACCTGAGAGCCATCCACCATGACTTCAGCGACACGCGGTCTGGAGTTGTAATTAGAACTCATACTAAAACCATACGCACCCGCTGAACGTATCGCGAGCAAATCGCCTTGGCTGAGTTGCAACACGCGGTCTTTACCTAAAAAATCCCCTGTTTCACACACGGGTCCGACGATGTCCCAGTGTTGCGCAGTGGCAGGACTGAGTTGATTAACGGGAATAATGTTCTGCCACGCACTGTATAACGCAGGACGCATCAGGTCATTCATCGCCGCATCGACTATGGCAAAGTTTTTGTGTGCCGTAGGTTTTAGGTATTCAACTTGCGTTACTAAAATGCCCGCATTGCCAACAATAGCACGACCGGGTTCTAACAGAATTTTAAATTCAGTTTGCCCAAGACGCGCTAATACCGCTTGAATATAATCAGCGGGTTCTGGCGGTTGTTCGTCTTTATAACAAATACCTAAGCCGCCGCCTAAATCTAAATGCTGTAAGACAATACCTTCGGCTTTAAGGATTGCCACTAAAGCCAAAATTTTGTCTAACGCATCTAAAAAGGGGCGCGTTTCGGTAAGTTGTGAGCCGATATGGCAATCAATACCGACTACCTTGATGTGTGACATGGCGGCGGCACGGCGGTATTCGCTGACAGCTTGGTTAATATCAATGCCGAATTTATTTTCTTTTAAGCCCGTAGAAATATAGGGATGGGTTTTGGCATCAACATCAGGATTAACGCGAAATGACACGGGCGCGACCACACCTAATTGTTCAGCCAGTGCGTTAATACGATCAAGTTCATCACTAACTTCGATATTAAAACAACTAATCCCTATTTTTAACGCCGCTAAAATTTCATCTTCACGTTTACCGACCCCTGAAAAAACAATTTTTTTCGGATCACCACCTGCGGCAAGCACGCGTTGTAATTCACCTAAGGAAACAATATCAAACCCTGAGCCTAATCGCGCTAATACATTGAGCAAGCCGATATTGGAGTTGGCTTTGACGGCGTAGCAAATTAAATGCGCTTGTTCACCAAAGGCGGAATCAAACGCACGCCAGTGTCTTTCCAGCGTGGCTTTGGAATAGATGTAACAAGGGCTGCCGTGTTTATAAACAATGTCCGCTATGGCGACATCTTCGGCAAACAGTGCGTTATTTCGATAATTAAAATAATCCATAGTTATTGGGTTTTTCCAGGTTCGGACTGGGGTTTAGGGAGTGTTTTTATGTCTAGTGGCGGCTTGGGTACATAGACAGGCGGAGCTGCCGCGGCGGGCAAATACAGCGGGCCAACTTGCCCACAACCTGTTATAGCGGCAAGGAATAACAATAGTAAGTAATTTTTCATGAGGTAATATGTCAATAAACAACGGGGAATGAATAATCAGTGCTGGCAAAACACACTACTTGTCAGTTTCAGTCACAATAGCATCAATGCCACTTTGTTTTAATCGCGCACTAAGAGTATTAACACTGGCTATTTGGGCAAATGGACCAATTTTGATGCGATACCAAACGGTATTGCCGACTTTTGCTTTTTGTATGTGTGCTTCAATACCCATTGCACTCAGTTTTGCCTGCATTTTTTCGGCATCTTTAGTGGTATTATAAGAACCTACCTGCATGATGTATTGGGTCGCTTTCGCTTGACCTATACGCTCTTCTCGCGTGCGCGTTTTAATTTCATATGCCGGCACAATGGTTTCTTTTTCAGGCAAAATAGTATAAAATTCAAACTGTGTTGCTTGAACTTCTGGTTCTGCTGTTTTGACTATCTCTGGCTCAGTAGTCGTTTTGGGTGGCTCAACTGGCTCTGGTAGCACGCCGACAACTTCATCAGGCGCAACCCCCTTCAATCCGATACCACTCAGATAAACAATCAGAACAACTGCCGAAATAGCGGATGCGGTAATCAGCATCCACTTCCACACGCTCAAATTTTTGACAGGATCGAAATCCTGTCTATGTAAGGCGTTTTTACCGCTTATTCTGTGCTTATAATCTTTAACCATGTTACATCGTTTCAGGAATACTGATAGCCAACAAACCCAAACCATTTGCCAACACTTGTTTGACAGCACACACTAGGTTCAATCGGGCATCCCGCAACGGGGCATCGTCAACCAAAAACTGATGGGCGTTATAGTAAGTATGGAACTCATGCGCCAAGTCACGCAGATAATGAATCAGCTGATGTGGTTCGTATTGTAAGGCGGCTTTTTCTAACGCTTCTGGATAACGTGACAAGGTACTCAACAACGCCACTTCATGCTCTTCAATTAGGCTGGTTAAATTTTCCATGCCTAGCTGTGCGTTTCTTGCTAAGCCTTTTTCATCCAATTGCCGTAACACGCTGCACACTCTGGCATGAGCGTACTGCACATAAAATACGGGGTTTTCATTGGTTTTTGAAGTGGCAAGTTTTAAATCAAAATCAAGGTGCTGCTCAGAACGACGGATGGCATAAAAAAACCGCGCCGCATCTTTGCCGACTTCATTGCGCAACTGTCTGAGTGTAACAAATTCACCTGAACGCGTGGACATAGAGACTTTTTCATCGCCGCGATACAAGGAGGCAAACTGCACTAACAATACGGTTAGCTTGGAATCGTCTGCGCCTAACGCACGGATAGCGGCTCTAACTCTGGGAATATAGCCGTGATGATCTGCGCCCCAAATATCAATAATCTGATCAAAACCGCGTTCTAATTTGTGGTGATGGTAGGCAATATCGGAGGCAAAATAAGTGTATTGACCATTTTCGCGGATGACTACACGGTCTTTTTCGTCACCCAATTGACTGGAGGCAAACCACGTTGCGCCGTCTTGTTCATATAAATAACCGCCCTCGCGTAAACGATTCAGAGCTTTTTCAACTGAACCATCATCCATCAGTTGTTGTTCAGAAAACCACAGCTGATAATTCACGCCAAATTCACTTAAATCCGCTTCAATATCTTGCAAAATAGTCTTTAAACCTGTTTGAAATACGTCGCGGTACAATGAACCTAACAAGGTTTTTGCCCTATCAATCAGTGCATCAATATACAGCTCTTTATCGCCGCCTTGCGGTTCATCGGCGGGTAAATTTTCTAACACGGTCGCAATAGGTCTACGGTAGTTATCACCCGATGCTTTATGAATATCCCCCGCAATTTCACGGACATAATCCCCACGATACGCATTACTAGGAAACGGTAATACCTCACCGCATTCCTCTAAATAACGTAACCACACACTGGTCGCAAGAATATCCATTTGCCGACCTGCATCATTGACATAGTATTCTCTATGCACTTCAAAGCCCACGGCTTGCAACAAATCAGCCACTACTGAGCCATAAGCCGCGCCACGCCCATGTCCAACGTGCAAAGGGCCTGTCGGATTAGCAGACACAAATTCAACCTGCACTTTTTTACCCGCGCCAACGCGACTTAAACCAAAGCCACGACCTAATTCATGAATTTTTGGAATAACGGCATACTGCGCATCGGGATTAATAAAGAAATTGATAAAACCAGGCCCTGCTAACTCAACTTTGATGATAGATTTATGAGCAGGTAATGCCGCAAGAATTTTTTCAGCGAGTTGTCGTGGGTTAGTTTTAGCGGGTTTGGCTAAAATCAATGCGACGTTAGTCGCAAAATCGCCATGTTGAGGGTCACGACAACGCTCAATGGTTATCATTGGTAGGGTGTTTAGTTCCAGAACGCCGCTGATGTTCAGGGTTTCAACGGCTTGTAGAATAAGAGCGTCTATCGTTTGTTTCATTGCTACACTGTGTCAGTTAAAAAATCAATTAAATAGTGGGGTATTATCCATGAAACACAAGCTTTTATCCATTCAATCAACTCAATTCATACTTTCTGCCAGTGGAGCTTGGGTTAATGTAACCCAAGCAATAGAGGAAGTTAGAGGACAGGCTTAACTGGTAATACGCGGTGTAGTTTGATTTGTCTTGAGATTCAGCGATAACAAGGGGCTAGTAAAGGCGGGTTGCGTTGTGGGTAATGATGACAAAATTGCCGTAGGCAGTGTTTTTTGCGCGTCATCCGCTTTTGCCCTTTGTTGCAATGGCGCGTTTAGCACACTGGGTTCAGCTAAAAACCGCTCAACATGATTAAGGTGTTGATGTAGCTGATTAGCATTAGTCGCAGGCATCAGCAAGGTAAAAGAATCATCGGTTTCTAGTGTTGGCTTGAGATAACCAGGATTAAGCTGAACGAACTGCTCGTAACTGAGATTAGCCAGCTCGGCAATCGTAGAAAAATTCTTTTTCGACAAGTAAGCAATATCGAATTTG
Source organism: Methylococcales bacterium (assembly GCA_009692395.1). Taxonomy (GTDB): domain Bacteria; phylum Pseudomonadota; class Gammaproteobacteria; order Methylococcales; family Methylomonadaceae; genus UBA4132. The sequence continues at coordinate 15,799 of SHZG01000019.1, forward strand.
CGATCCACTTTCACTTTAACAAAATAGGGTTCATTTCTAACCGCAGGTAACTTCAAACCATAAGTTGTTGGATTAGCAAAAATACTGGCTAACGCTAAGAAACGCGGCACATACTGTTGTGTTTCTTCTGGCAAATGCAATGACCAATAATCAGTTCCTAATCCGTTGGCTCGATTACTGCTAATAGCATCATCCACCCTGCCGACACCACAATTATAGGCGGCTAAGGCAAGTAACCAATTACCATTGAAATGCCGTTTTAAATAAGATAAATAACGAATGGCTGCTTGTGTGGATGCTGCAATATCCAGCCGATCGTCATAGTATTCACTTTGTGCTAAATCGAGATCAAGTCCCGTGCTGGGAATAATTTGCCACAACCCTGCGGCACTTTTTGGGGATTGTGCAGTTGGCTGATATGCACTTTCAACGATTGGCAATAGTGCTAGCTCAGCAGGCAAATGATTGGCACTTAGCCCACTGACAATATGATAAAGATAAGGGCGCGCACGCTCTGCGACTTGTTGTAAATAGGCAGGACGCTGTGAATACCACGCAATCTGTTTATTAATGCGCTCATTAACAAGTGTCTGTTTATTCGGAAGCGCATTTTCGCCACTATTGTTTTCCAGTAACGGAGGCAATGATTTTTGCTCCACACCTGTAGCAATAGTAGCGACTGTTTTTACTATGATTGGCGGGCGGTCTGTCGATGCGTTAGCATCCAGTTTATTGGTGTGTGGATGAAATTCAAGGCGAGTGCGGACGCGTATTGATGATACGCCAGTCGATTCTGGCTGTGCCTTATTGGCATAATCAACAATTTGTTTTTGTATCTCACTTGAAGCAAGACGTGACTTAACTTTTGTATTACCGTCTACGGGAGTCGCTGCATTTAACTTCATACGATTCGTATTGTCATGATGCAGTTCTGGTAACAGCGTCGTTTTGATTAATGCTGTTTTTGAGGGCTGGACTGAATTGGGCAACAGGTTTTGTGTGGATACGGGTGACATTTCACTCAGTGGTATCACACTAAATAGCGGGATTTGCATACCAGAACGAATACGCTCCCACACATCAACAGGGTCATGTACTATATTTTTTCCATGCCCTTTTTTCCCGCTATGACTCTTAGCAGCACTCGCCAAAGATTCAATCGGATGCACTAACAATGACGCAGTAACCAGCGTCTTTAAAATTAATGGTAATAATCGCATGATACACCTTCCATCTATTCAGTTATCGGTCGTTTTTAACCGATCAGAGAGCAATACGATTTCATACCACATCAGCCGCGCATTGTGATAAATCAACTAAATCACAATAATCAAATGAGACCAGACTACTCGTCAAAATAACACTGACTAAACTCAAAAGTCACCCTCCATCGATAACCCAGAATTCAATGAATATCTTCAGCAAATAAGTTATTTTTTAAGTATTTACAACTTATCAACAACCTTCAATCGATACACTTTACCCTCTTTAGTCGATATTTCGTAGAAAAAATTCACTCAACACACTCACGTTACGCACAAGCAACACCCACGAAAAGCACAAAAACAAAGCACAGACTACCCATTTAATCGACAAATTAAATTGTGTCATAACGGTTTTTCGATACCTTGCCCGTCTTTCGTAGGTAGCGCGTAACAGCCTGTTTTTCAAATTAGCCACTGTCACACAAACTTAAACAAAACGTCATTTTTTTGTCACACCCGCATTCTACTCTTTGTCAAAAACAGCATGATAATAATAGAAAAATCGTGATTTTCACCACAAGTAAATCACGGTAGTTGCATCTTCGATGAGACAAAATGAAATTGCTTTATTCCATAACATAAATACGATGTCTTTATGTTCACTTGGCTAATAAACGTCAAGCTACATACCCCATTCACTAGAATCTCTCGCGGTCTGTCTAAAACAGCCGATGGTCCGCTGTATGTTTTATTTGCAGTGCTATTGTGTAAATATCAAGGCATTAACAGTTCTTTTCTACACGCTATTTTATTGGCTTTTTTGATCGAACTACCCGTGTATTTTGTTTTGAAAAACAGTTTTAAACGTAACCGTCCTGCGGCAGCGTTAGAAAACTTTGTGAGTGTCATTATTCCGTCGGATAAATTCAGCTTCCCCTCTGTACACACCTCCGCTGCATTCATGATGGCAACTTTAATCAGTTATTTTTCTCCGCCGTTTATGGATAGTTCATTAATTTTTTTGGTAGTGGGTTAAATCTGTGATGATAGATTAAAATCACGGGCAGAATAAAATCACACTTACCTAAAAGACCTTATGAGCTGCTACCAAGAAATCACCTGTCCATTCTGTAAAAGTAACCAGATTGGCAAGTCAGGACGCAATGC
>SHZG01000020.1 GCA_009692395.1 Methylococcales bacterium
TTTTACGTCTTCTTCCAAGGCTTTCATATCTAGCTTGGTAGCGGGTTTTGTTCGTGTACTTTTCGATTCCAAGCACTTGTTCCACCTTGTTATACTTGCCACTCCAACACCAAAACGCACTGCCGCTTCCGCTTGTGTTAGCCCTTCTTATTCTTGAATCGTCAATACTTTTTGGCGGAAATCGGCTGAATATGTCATCTAATTTAAAATAATCAAATTATACTGCTTTGTCTATACCATTGATTGCCATGTTTACTATCTTGGTCTTAATGCCTACTTCACAAGCGCTGTATCGGTAGCTCAGCATAAAGGTTTTGGTCATGCACAACGGGTTTCGACAACGGTAACGTGGCTCTCCCGTTGCATTGCGTCCTGACTTGCCAATCTGGTTACTTTTACAGAATGGACAGGTGATTTCTTGGTATAGCCGAGGCAGTATAAATTGATTAAAAAAGTTCGCGCTGAGCTTGTCGAAACGTGAATGTGGTTCGACAAGCTCACCACGAACGGCATCATTTTATTGTGCTTTAGCCATATCTCTAGCTGATGTGGGCTTAGTGTTTTTTATGGCGGTATGTCAATAGTTCTTATGAGAACTCACTAGACAACAAAAAACCCGCTAAGCCTTACGACTTGCGGGTTTTTGATATTCCTGAAAACTCTCTGGAACGGTATTTGGTGCCGATGACTGGACTCGAACCAGCATGACTTGCGTCACCACCCCCTCAAGATGGCGTGTCTACCAATTTCACCACATCGGCATTTTTCTTAATGGTCTTTCTTAGCGTCTTTAACTTTATGGTCAGCCGCTTTTTTATCTTTAGAAGCAGGTTTATGTTCAACGGGCTTCTTTGTTTCAGTAGGTTTCTTTTCTTCAACTACTGGTTTAGCTTCTTCAACAGGTTTTGTTTCTTCTACTTTTGGCGTTTCTACAGTAGGGACTGGAGGCGTAACGGCAGGCTGAGTAACTGGCTGCTGTACAGGTGCTACAGGCTGCGTTACTAGAACAGCTGGTTGTGTAACAGCAGGCGGAATATCATTTTTCGCACCTTCTACAGCAGGAAGACCTGAATTATCTTGCTCAGTAGCAGGGGCCGTCATTAAGTCTGTCTCAGAACCTCTATGACCATTTGCTATAGCAAGCCCTAAACTGGTTGCAAAAAACAGAGTTGCCAAAATAGCTGTGGAGCGAGACAAAAATGATGCCGCACCTTGCGCACCAAATACAGAACCCGCAGACCCACTACCAAAAGCCGCACCTGCATCAGCTCCTTTTCCTTGCTGCATTAACACTAGACCAATAACGCCTAGTCCTAGCAAGACATGAATAACAATAATTACCTGATACATGAACGTTTAAACTACTCTGAGATTGAATGATAAACTGCTAAAAAGGATTCCGCATCCAACGAAGCCCCACCTATTAAGCCACCATCAATGTCTGGCATGGCAAATAAACCTTTTGCATTGTCTGGCTTAGCACTGCCACCGTATAAAATTTGAATTTTATCGGCGATAGTTTGATCTTTTGCCGCAATGAATTGACGAATGTAGTGATGCACTTCTTGTGCTTGTTCGTCGCTTGCGGTTTTTCCTGTGCCGATTGCCCAAACAGGTTCATAAGCAATCACTGCGTTACTAAAAGAAGCAATACCCGCTACATCAATAACGGCATTCAGTTGTGCATCAATAACGGCGAACGTTTGGTCTTGTTCGCGTTGTTCTAGTGTTTCACCTACGCATAAAACAGGAATGATGCCTTGTTCTTGTGCTTGGCAAAAACGGGCAGCAACCGATGCGTCAGTATCACCATAGTAGCTACGTCTTTCTGAATGTCCTACTAAGGCGTATTGGCAGTTGAATTCTTTCAACATAGACGCTGAAATTTCACCCGTATAAGCACCTGAGGCTTTATCAGCAATGTTTTGTGAGCCTAATGCTAAGCGACTGCCTTTCACAACATCACCAACACTTGCTAAATAAACGTAGGGGACGCATACGGCAATGTCGCCAATATCCGCATTTAAACCAGCAATAATACCTTGGGCAAGCGACTCGGCACTTGCACGATTGCCATTCATTTTCCAATTTCCGATAACTAGAGACCGACGCATTATTATTGCTCCCACATAGAATAAAACCGCTAATGATATAGGTTAATGAGCTTTTGTTCAAGCATCCATTGCTTTTCTAACATCATCAGCTAGTTGGTTTGCACAATTTCTGACCAATTCGTCGTGTTCACCTTCTACCATGACGCGGATTAACGGCTCTGTGCCTGATGCTCTTAATAACACTCGCCCTGTGTCCCCTAGCTGCTGTTCAACCGCCCGCACTGATCGTTGTATGTATTCATTAGTGTTGATGCTAATTTTTTTCGTGGTTTTAACATTAATTAAAATTTGCGGATATTTTTGCATACCCAATTTTAATTCATGCAGGCTTTTACCGCTATTTTCCATTTCTGCCATAATTTGCAATACTGCAATAATGCCATCGCCAGTTGTTGTTTTATCCAAACACATGATATGCCCTGAGTTTTCACCACCTAAAATGCCATTATGCTTAGTCAACATTTCCATCACATAGCGATCCCCTACATTGGCTCTCAATAAATCAATACCTAAACGTTTTAAGCCGTGTTCCATACCCAAATTAGTCATTAATGTTCCAACCACAGGCCCCGACATTTGCCCCGCATCTAATCGTGATTTGGCAATAATATAAATCAGTTCATCGCCATCGACTATTTCGCCTTTATGGTCAACCATGATGAGCCTGTCACCATCACCGTCTAAAGCAATACCTATATCAGCTTGATGCGCTAATACCGCCGCGACTAATTTTGCTGGACTGGTCGCGCCACATTCCTCATTGATATTGAGTCCGTCAGGTTCCGCACCAATAGTGGTTACTTTCGCACCGATTTCACGGAATACATGAGGGGCAATGTGATAAGTCGCGCCATTCGCGCAATCAACGACAATTTTCAAACCACTAAAATCTAGTCGTGTCGGAATACTACCTTTGCAAAATTCAATATAACGACCAGCAGCATCCACTATACGTTTTGCCTTGCCCAAGTGAGCCGATTCTACTGTTGTCATCGGTGAATCAATGTAATGCTCCATTTTTTCCTCTATGTCATCGGGTAGCTTTGTACCCTCAACAGAAAAAAACTTGATGCCATTATCATAATAAGGATTATGTGAAGCACTGATAACGATGCCTGCCTTAGCCCTTAAAGTGCGCGTTAAATAGGCAATCCCAGGTGTGGGCATAGGGCCTAATAAATGAGTATCCACACCCGCTGCTGTTAATCCAGCTTCTAAGGCAGATTCAAACATATAGCCAGAAATACGCGTGTCTTTACCCACCAGTACAAAACCATGACCTTCGTTAGCAAAAACGCGCCCCGCTGCCCAGCCTAATTTTAAGAAAAACTCAGCGGTTATGGGGGCTTCGCCGACTTTGCCACGAATACCATCAGTACCAAAATATTTTTTTGTCATCATTTTAAGCCCTAGAAAGAGACACAGGAGTTGAGTTTTTACACTATCGCGTAGATTAACGAATATTTTTTTGAGTGTTCGTTGTCATCTGTTAATTAATGACATAAAAAAGGAGAGGTAGATGCCTCTCCTTTTATGGTCAGTTCTGACAATAATTAACTTTGTTCAGCGGTTTTACCAATGGGTGCATCAGTTTGCTTATCCATACTGATTTTACCATCACGAGGTGGTTTATCATCCCAGCCTTGTGGGTCTCTGACAGGTTTACGCGCCATTAAATCATCAATTTGATACTTGTCGATAGTCTCATACTTCATTAAGGCTTCTGCCATTGCATGAAGAATATCAATATTTTCTTTGATGAGTCGTTCAGCACGTTCGTAGTTGCGATCAATAAAAGAACGAATTTCTTCATCAATGCTGTGCGAAGTTTCTTCAGCAACAGATTTATGTTGCGTGACTGAACGCCCCAAAAATACTTCGCCTTCTTCTTCACTGTAAGAAAGCGGCCCTAGACGTTGTGAAAAGCCCCATTTAGTCACCATATTGCGTGCCAATTCGGTAGCCCGTTCAATGTCGTTAGATGCACCTGTACTGACTTGTTCCCAACCAAATACTACGTCTTCTGCAATACGACCACCGTATAAACTGGAAATCATGCTGTCTAGTTTTTGTTTGCTGGCACTGTATTGGTCGCGTTCAGGTAAGAACATAGTCACACCCAGCGCACGACCTCTAGGCATAATACTGACTTTATAGACAGGATCATGTTCAGGGACTAATTTACCAACAATGGCATGACCTGCTTCATGATAAGCAGTCATTTTCTTTTCTTTCTCACCCATCACCATTGTGTGTCTTTCCACGCCCATAATAAGTTTGTCTTTCGCTTTTTCCAAATCCGCCATATTGACAACGCGCTTATTCATTCTGGCAGCTAACAAAGCCGCTTCATTAATAAGATTAGCTAAATCCGCCCCTGAAAACCCTGGTGTACCTTGCGCGATATATTTCACTTCAACATCATCATCCGAAGGGACTTTTTTCATGTGAACTTTAAGAATTTGTTCACGTCCGCGTACATCGGGTAAGCCTACCATGACTTGACGATCAAAGCGGCCAGGTCTTAATAAGGCTTTATCTAATATATCCGCACGGTTAGTCGCAGCAATAACAATAATGCCTTCATTACCTGCAAAACCGTCCATTTCGACTAATAACTGATTTAAGGTTTGTTCGCGTTCATCGTTACCGCCGCCTAAACCCGCGCCACGTTGCCGACCGACCGCATCAATCTCATCAATAAAAATAATACACGGTGCGTGTTTTTTGGCAGTTTCAAACATATCACGCACGCGTGATGCACCGACACCGACAAACATTTCCACGAAATCTGAACCAGAAATGGTGAAAAATGGCACTTTCGCTTCACCAGCAATGGCTCTAGCCAATAATGTTTTACCTGTGCCAGGAGGGCCAACCATCAACGCGCCTCTAGGGATTTTACCGCCCAAACGTTGGTATTTAGCAGGGTCTTTGAGGAAATCGACCATTTCAACCACTTCTTCTTTGGCTTCATCACAACCTGCGACATCGGCAAAGGTGATTTTAATTTGATCTTCTTCCAGCATCCGCGCTTTACTTTTACCAAAGCTCATCGCGCCACGACCACCTGCGCCGCCGCCATTCATTTGGCGCATAAAAAACACCCAAACAGCAATCAACAATAACATCGGGCCAAAAGACACCAACAACTGCATCAGCATAGAAGGCTGTTCAGGCGGAATCGCTGTCGTATCAACGCCGTTTGCCAATAAATCATCAATCAAATGCGGATCGTCAGGCGCGTATATCTTAATTTTCTGACCACTTTGCATCTTCGCCTTAATGATATGCTCATCAATAGTAACCTGTTGAACCTGCCCCGCTTTCACCGAATCGATGAATTGCGAGTACGATAACGACGAATCAGACCGCTCCTTTTGTGAACTCACGTTGCTAAAGAGAAGCATCAAGACAACCGCAATGACACCCCACAAGATTATATTTTTCATCATATCATTCATTTACACACCCTGAACCTGAACGGTCATCGGTTTAAAAACTGATTAATTATATCAGGAGTTATCCCTCTGACTGTCGTTATTTACGCGGTACGACTAAAACTCAGAAGTACCAGATTTAGCGATATAAGGGTTAATCAAGCCTATTTAAAGCCCTTTGCTAAAATATACACTTCATTACTACGCGGTCTGGAGGCTTTTGGCTTTCTGATAACCACTTTCGTGAAATTCTGCTGCACTTCTTTATGAAAATCTTCAAAGCCTTCGCCCTGAAAAACCTTGACTAAAAACCCGCCATTTTTTGCCAAAATGGTCTTAGCGGTATCCAAAGCGAGTTCACATAAATACATCGAACGCGGTTGATCGACAGCTTTATTGCCGCTCATATTCGGAGCCATATCAGACAACACCAGATGCACAGGCAACTTATTTAGCACAGCATAGAGTTGATCTATCACCGCCTGCTCAAGAAAATCGCCTTGAATAAAATCCACGCCGTCAATCGGATCCATCGGCAAAATATCCAGTGCAACCAGCTTATTACCTTTACCTAAACGTTGCTGTGCATATTGAGACCACCCACCAGGTGCTGCACCCAAATCAACAATATTCATGCCCGCTTTGATCAGCTGGTCTTTATCTTGAATCTCAGATAATTTGAATACGGCGCGTGAACGATAGCCCTGCGCCTGCGCCATTTTGACATATTCATCATCAAAATGTTCCTGCATCCATTGATTACTGCTTTTACTTCGTGCCATAACGCCCTATTTTTGGTGTAGAATTAAGTTTTTGATTTTGAGAATAAAAAGTGAAAGCAGTCGATAAGAAAAAACTAAAGTCCGATGCACATAGTTTAAAACCCGTCGTGATGATTGGTCAGCCTGGATTAACCGATGCCGTGTTAGCAGAAATTGAACTGGCACTTGACCATCATGAACTGATTAAAATAAAAATTTGCGCTGAACGTGATGAACGCAAATTAATCAGTGAAAAAATTTGCACAGCGACTAGCGCAGAAGCCATTCAATCCATTGGACAAATCATCGTTATTTATAGACTAAACCCGAAAAAATAGTTTTCAAGGAAAAACACGAGGCTAAAAGACCTCGTGCTTTTTATGCCGTTCATTAAATATACTGAATTGCAATAATTTCGTATTCGATATTACCCGCTGGGGCTTTAACAATCACTATATCTTCAACTTCTTTACCAATTAAAGCGCGGGCAATCGGTGAACCAATAGAAATACGCCCTTCTTTAATATTCGCTTCATCTTCGCCGACAACTTGATAAATCACCCGTTGTTCGGTGTCCAGCTTTTCAATTTCTACCGTCGCACCAAACACCACTCTGCCACCCGCATCCACTCTAGTGACATCAATAATTTGCGCGTTAGACAGCTTGCCTTCAATTTCATTAATGCGTCCTTCTGCAAAACTTTGTTGCTCTTTCGCAGCGTGATATTCAGCGTTTTCTTTCAAATCGCCATGCGCTCTAGCCGTCGCAATCGCATTCACAATGCGCGGACGCACCACTGATTTTAACTCTTCTAATTCTGCGCGTAATTTTTCTGCACCTGTGATGGTGAGAGGTACTTTAACCATTTCTTTTTTACTCCGATATTGTTGGTTGGGGCGAGGTTTGAACCCCAACATTTAAGCTGTTTATTGTATGTATCGTTCCAACGCTCTGCGTTGGAATGCTTGTGTGACGCTCTAGCGTCATATCTCGAAACGCTGGAGCATGGCAGGATGAGTTCTCACGCTGGAGCGGTGGGAACTATGAAAAAGCCCCGCATTCCGCAAGCTCCATGCGGGCTACATAAAACGCCAATCATCAAAATTATTTTTGTTATATGTCCATCTATAACCACGCTCATCAATAGGTTTCAGATATTGTCTGATATGTTGGCTAGCATATATCAGCCCCTCATAGGAAACAGCACTGGAAGGAGAAGGGTGCGGCATTCCAACCCATTTTAAGCTTTTGTCTTTTAGTCTGTTTTTCATATGTTCAGAAAATATGGATTGAACATCCCTACCAAGCAATACGACAATATGAGGAGATAATCCAAAATTGTTATCAGTAGAATTAAAGTGTTTAATTACTTCATCAAAATTATCTTTGACATATAGCGAAACGATATTTTTTTCTGGTGCTTTGCCAATACCCTGAGTTGCTTTTAAGTCCAACAATCTAAAATTAGAAAAATCGGCATCACTTTTTAGATATTCATCTGGATGCACAATATTTTTTCCATTTAATCCATTCAAAATAATCTGGCGTCTCTGAAAAAAAATGGGATTTCCTTAATAGTTGTTTTTTGAAGAAACTGCCCTAAACCATGCCCCCATATCCAAATTACCGCCATTCGGTTGCTCTCCGTTAGGTTCTATAGCAACACACAGAATTCTCTCTTTAGCAGTATTCCAGCTATCAAGATTATAAGGAGTAAATAGCCATCGTTTCATATTGCTCTCAAAGAAAAGATAGTAAAAAATATTAGCGCGTAGCGCGTAGTCTGTAGGTCGGGTTAGCGATAGAGACTGTGAAAGTATTATCAAAAACAACCGAAATCGATACAAAACAGCAAAAAACCTGCTGTAACTCATTGATTCTTTGTTTCCGAAATCAAAATTCAACCCGAATTTTGAATACTTTCACAGTCTCGATAGCGTAACCCGACACATACCGCACATCATGAGATTGTCGGGTTACGGCTATCGCCTAACCCTACCTACAAAATGCTTAATTCAAACTCTTATGCACATCCTGCAAGCCATTCACATCCCCAGCATCCAATTCACCCAGCGCGTAACAAGCAGTCCGTAGGTCGGGTTAGCGATAGCGTAACCAGACATATACCGCACATCACATTACCAGCGTTAAATTATTCGCCAGACATATACTTGCAATCAATAAATCCATATCGGCAATAATATTACCTTCTTTTTGTAACCGTGCCTTTGTATGTGCAAATATGTCCGCTGACTGTTTATCAAACTGCACGATATTTAACGAGTCTAAAAAATGCCGAATTTCCGTTAAATTTTCAACGGATTTAGCCGATTTATACGCGCCAAATAATAACTCAGTATAATTAATAATGGTCGTTGAAAGCTCATCCAGATTAGTATTTACAAACCGTTCAACCACTTTAGGATGATTTTTTAAATAGTAAATCAATATATCGCTGTCAATTGCGTATTTCATAAATTAAGTTCTATGTTTTTATTGACGCGACTTTGCTGAATAGTTACCAATAACTCATCTGCTTCATTTTCTTGCAATATCCCCGCAAACGCTAATAAAGCCTGATGTTTTTTGATTTTTTTTACATAGTCTTCAATCGCTTGTTTAAGAATGGCGTGTTGCGATATATTCAATTCACGCGCAATTTCATTAACCGTTGCGGAAAATTCATTATCTATCATCATGGCTTGCATGATTACCTCCTTTTATATTGAATTGTAGACAATAAGGCGGGCTAAACCCAGCCCTACATCATAAAACGATTAATTCAAACTCTTATGCAAATCCTGCAAACAATTCACATCGCCAGCATCCAATTCACCCAGCGCGTAACAAGCGGCTCTTGCACCTGCCATTGTGGTGTAATAAGTAACACGGTGTTGTAAGGCTTCGCGGCGCATAGTGAAGGAATCGGAAATGGCTTGTTTGCCTTCGGTGGTGTTGATGATTAATTGGATTTGGTCGTTTTTAATCATATCCACGGTGTTCGGTCTGCCTTCGTTGACTTTGCAGACTTCTTCACAGGGAATGCCAGCGGCTTTTAAAAATCGTGCTGTGCCGCTTGTTGCCACGATTTCGTAGTTTTTCGCGACCAACATCCGCGCAATTTCTGGCAGTTTCACTTTATCAACTTCACGGATACTAATCAGCACCTTACCGCTGGCGTTTAAATCTACCCCTGCGGCGCGTTGTGATTTAGCAAAGGCTTCACCAAAGGTTTTACCTACGCCCATGACTTCACCTGTGGATTTCATTTCAGGGCCTAGCAATGGGTCAACACCAGGGAATTTGACGAACGGAAATACCGCTTCTTTCACGGAGAAATAATCAGGAATACGTTCTTCGGTGATGCCTTGTTGTTCTAACGTTTGTCCAACCATGACTCTGGCGGCGATTTTTGCCAAGGCATAACCTGTGGCTTTAGAAACAAACGGCGCGGTGCGTGAGGCGCGTGGATTGACTTCCAGCACATAAATATCCGTGCCTTGAATCGCAAACTGGGTATTCATTAAGCCGCGCACACCTAGAGATTCTGCCATTTTTGCGACTTGTTCACGCAATTGGTCTTGCAGTTTTTTGGACAACTCATAAGGCGGCAATGAACAGGCAGAATCGCCTGAATGCACACCAGCTTGTTCAATGTGTTCCATCAAACCACCGATTAACACCCTTTCGCCGTCATAAATGGCATCCACGTCCATTTCCACCGCGTCATCCAAGAAACGGTCTAGCAATACAGGCGAATCATTCGACACGCTGACTGCTTCTTTCATATAGCGATACAAACCTTCATCATTAAACACGATTTCCATCGCCCGACCGCCTAATACATAAGACGGACGCACCACTAACGGATAACCCAATTCTTTCGCGGCATTAATCGCTTGCTCAGTAGAACGGGCGGTGGCATTCGGTGGTTGTTTCAAACCTAAACGCTCTAACAATTTTTGGAAACGCTCACGGTCTTCGGCTAAGTCGATGGAATCAGGGGAAGTGCCGATAATCGGCACGCCTGCCGCTTCTAAAGCGCGGGCTAATTTCAGCGGCGTTTGTCCGCCATACTGCACAATCACGCCTTTTGGTTTTTCAATGTGGACAATTTCCAGCACATCTTCCAGTGTTAGCGGTTCAAAATACAAACGGTCTGAGGTGTCAAAATCAGTAGACACGGTTTCAGGATTACAGTTGACCATGATGGTTTCATAGCCATCTTCGCGTAATGCTAAAGCGGCATGAACACAGCAATAATCGAACTCGATACCTTGTCCGATACGATTCGGGCCGCCGCCTAGAATGATAATTTTTTCTTTATCGGTGACTCGCGCTTCGCATTCTTCTTCATACGTTGAATACAAATAGGCGGTATCAGAGGCAAATTCAGCCGCACACGAATCAATGCGTTTATACACAGGGCGCACGCCTTGTTTATGACGCACGTTGCGCACTTCGGTTTCTGACGCATCCAATAATTTGGCTAAACGTCTATCAGAAAAGCCTTTACGTTTCAGCTTGAATAATTCGCCCGCTTTCAAGGTGGACAGCGTTTTAGTCGCTAAAGATTTTTCGGTGATAATCAAATCTTCAATCTGTGCCAAAAACCACGGATCAATTTTGCTGGAGTCATGCACTTCGGCAAGCGTCATGCCATAACGAAACGCATCGGCAACATACAATAATCTATCAGGGCCGGGGTGACGCATTTCACGGCGTATTTTATCCGCCGCATTATCAGCGGTTAAATCGGTAATTTCATTCAAGCCATCAATGCCAATTTCCAAACCACGCAAGGCTTTTTGTAAGGACTCTTGAAAGGTGCGACCAATCGCCATGACTTCACCGACTGACTTCATTTGCGTGGTCAAACGATCATCGGCTTGCGGGAATTTTTCAAAGGTAAAACGTGGCACTTTGACGACGACATAATCAATCGACGGTTCAAAGGACGCAGGGGTTTTGCCGCCTGTGATTTCATTTTGCAACTCATCCAGCGTATAACCCACTGCCAATTTTGCAGCCACTTTGGCAATTGGAAAACCTGTGGCTTTAGACGCTAACGCAGACGAACGCGACACGCGTGGATTCATTTCAATAATAAGCATCCGTCCATCGACAGGATTAATTGCCACCTGCACATTAGAACCGCCTGTATCCACGCCAATTTCACGCAAAATTGCCAGCGACACATTCCGCAAAATTTGATATTCCTTATCGGTCAAGGTTTGCGCAGGCGCGACAGTAATCGAATCGCCCGTATGCACGCCCATAGGGTCAAAGTTTTCAATCGAACACACGATGATGCAGTTATCTTTAGAATCACGCACCACTTCCATTTCGTATTCTTTCCAACCGAGTACCGATTCTTCAATCAATAACTCATTAGTTGGTGATAAATACAAACCGCGTTCGCAAATCTCCATGAATTCTTCTTTATTATAAGCAATACCGCCGCCGCTGCCGCCCATCGTAAATGACGGACGAATCACCGTTGGATAACCGACTTCTTTTTGCGCAGCTAAGGCTTCTTCCATCGTATGTGCGGTTTTTGACTTCGCGACTTCATAGCCAATTTTTTTCATGGCATCATTGAAAAGCTGGCGATCTTCGGCTTTCTGAATGGCTTCTTTAGTCGCGCCAATCATTTCCACGTTGTATTTTGCTAATACCCCGTGTTTATCTAAATCTAACGCACAATTCAACGCCGTTTGTCCGCCCATGGTCGGCAATACCGCATCGGGGCGTTCTTTGGCAATAATTTTTTCCACCGTTTGCCAGTCAATCGGCTCGATGTAAATCGCGTCCGCCATATCGGGGTCGGTCATGATAGTCGCAGGATTCGAATTGACCAGAATCACGCGATAACCTTCCTCGCGCAACGCTTTACAGGCTTGCGTGCCTGAGTAGTCAAATTCACAGGCTTGCCCAATAACGATAGGGCCAGCGCCTAATAATAGTATGGATTTTATGTCGGTTCTTTTTGGCATATTCTTTAAGTGTTAAGGTTGGAATTTTTTATAATGTTCGCATGAAGATACAGGAACAGCTCATTTTTTATAATGATACTTGCAACTGATAATAATAAGTCGGTCGGATTCAATTTTATAAACTAAGCGATGCTCATCGTCGATGCGCCGAGACCAATAGCCTTGTAGCTCATGCTTTAAAGCCTCTGGTTTGCCCAACCCCTGATAGGGATTGCGGCTACTATCTTTAATCAAATTAACAATGCGTTTATGGCATTTTTTATCAAGCATTGCCCAGTCGTTAAAATCATCAAAAGCACTGGATTCAAAACTGATAATCATAATTTGTTTATATCAACATCAATGAGTTGATTATTTTCAACGTTTGTTATTGCGGATAAAAGCCGTGCTTTATTTTCAGGGCTACGCAATAAATACGCCGTTTCATCTTGCTCAACTTGCGCTACCTCAGAAATTGCAATTTCAATTGCTTGATGGGGAAACTGCGCTTTTATTGCAGCAATAAAAGATTCATTTAATTCATCACTATTTATTTTATAAAGCGTGTACATTTTTATATCTGCTCGTTTTAATAATTGAAATTTATAGTGTTTGAATACTACTTGCTTTGTATATGTGTAAAATAATTAATTAAAACAAATCGCTGTGTGAACCTGTACGAACTAAAATAAGTTCACTCTCTTTAAGTTGATAGATTAATAACCAATCAGGTTTTATGTGACATTCTCTGCAATCTTGCCAGTTACCTATTAATCCGTGGTCACGATATTTCTCATCTAAAGGGATATCGCTTGCTAATTTCTCCGTAACTTCCTGTAAATGTTGCATGATATATTGTCCAGCACGACTTAGACGTTTGTAATCTTTTTTAAAAGCTGTCGTTAAAATAACTTCACGCATTAATCGCTATCCAAATCTGCCCACATTGCCTCTAAAGAGGTATAACGCTCAAGATTTCCATTACGCGCTTCTTCAATAGCAGCTAAAGTTTCTTTGTTAGGTATATTAGAAGCATTCTGCATTGAATAATGAATACCTAAACGTCTTAATAACGCTAATACAAGCTGTTCATCTTCGTTATTTTTTAGTTCTAAGGTTATTTGTGACATCGTTACCACCTAATTAAAGTTTCACTACGATTTTCCGTATTACGTTTCACTATATACGGGCTACTTGCTATCGTGCTTTTTTATTATGTATTTTTAACTCCATAATGAACTTTTCTATGGCAGTTTGGACAAAGAGCAATGGCATTAATTACATTATCCTTTCCACCCTCGGACAAGGGATTTTTATGGTGTACTTCCAAATAAGGACTACCATCTTTAGCTCTTAAAAAAGGTGCTTTTTGACTACAAAGTTCACAAAAACCATTAGCTCGATTTAGAACCTCAACTATAACATCTGAGCTACGTTTAAAGACAATAGAAACAACCTCTATACGTTCTGGATTATCATTTTCTATAATTTTTATATTTTTCTTTCGTTGCTCTACACTAAAGTTTCTTGATATTTCTATTTTCTTTTGAAGTTCATTTTCAATGTTTTTACTGTCGAAAATATTTGAGTTATCACACCCTTTGATGTGTTTTACAACGCACAAGGAATCTGGCGTATTAATTCCGATTAACACTAAAATAGCTTTATTTACACTAAGTCCATTAAAGAAGTTTTTGTGTTCATTTCACAACCCTAAAAAATGTAAAATCCCCATTGATTGGTAACCTTTACTTTTCACAGGGTCTAAACCAATAAATTCTTCATCTAAAGCACGATGAGATAAGCCCTTAAATAGATAAGAATAAACTATATTATCTTTGATAATTGATGAATATAAATTATATTCTCTATCTCTAGTTATTCTGGTTAATGTAGGAAAATTCATACTTAGAATTGATTGAATAGACTATAGTAAGTAGCCCAGATGGAGCATAGCGGAATCTGGAGCTTAAACCTGCGAGGTTTTTGAAACCTCGCAGGTTTTGTTTATCAGGCATTCATCAAATCAATAAACGCATCAAACAAGCCTTCGACATCGTTCGGGCCGGGGCTGGCTTCGGGGTGTCCTTGAAAGCTGAACGCTGGGTGGTCAGTCAATCTGATACCTTGTAAACTGCCGTCGAATAGTGAGCGGTGCGTGGCGATGACATTGGCGGGTAGGCTGGCTTCATCGGCAGAAAAGCCGTGGTTTTGACTGCTAATCATGACGCGACCTGTGGCGATTTCTTGGACAGGGTGATTCGCACCGTGGTGTCCGAATTTCATTTTTTCAGTTTTCGCGCCACTCGCTAGGGCTAATAATTGGTGTCCTAAGCAAATACCAAACACGGGAATTTTAGCCTCCAGTATGGTTTTAATGGCTTCAATCGCATAAGTACACGGTTCTGGATCACCTGGGCCATTGGATAGGAATACGCCGTCTGGGTTCATCGCAAGCACTTCAGCCGCTGGGGTTTGTGCAGGAACAACGGTCACTCGGCAACCACGATTGGCGAGCAATCTTAAGATATTGCGTTTAACACCGAAGTCGTAGGCGACAACGTGTTTCGTTAAGTTTTCCGCTTCGACGTGACCAGCGCGCAAATTCCAAGTGTTTTCTGTCCATTGGTATGATTCAGTCACAGACACCACTTTGGCTAAGTCCATGCCTTTTAAACCAGCAAAGCCATCAATCGCGGCAGTAGCGGTTTCTACACTTATATCGTCACCCGCAATAATACAGCCGCGTTGTGCGCCTTTATCACGCAAGATGCGCGTCAGTTTGCGGGTGTCAATTTCAGCAATGGCAACCACGTTGTTATCAAGCAAATATTGTTGCAGGGTTTTTTCTGAACGCCAGTTGCTGGCAACTAACGGCAAATCCCGAATCACTAAGCCACTGGCAAATACCGCGGGCGATTCGTCATCTTCGCTGTTTGTGCCTGTATTGCCAATGTGCGGGTAAGTTAAGGTAATAATTTGTCGGCAGTAGGATGGATCGCTGAGAATTTCTTGGTAGCCTGTCATCGCAGTGTTAAACACTACTTCACCCACAGAACAACCGTCTGCGCCTATGGATATGCCGTTGAATACGGTGCCATCTTCTAGCACTAATAATGCGGATTTAGTCAAACACGTCACCTCTAATGTACAAAACGGGATGACCCGCTTAAGGATTCATCCCGCTATAAAAAAATTAATTGGTGTAATTTTACGAAATTATACCGCTTAGGTCATTAACAATTTTTTTTCGTCGCTTACACTGCTAACCTAACCGACGGTTTAGCGGTAGATTTAACACAAATAATGCACCTTCTGTGCTTTCTGCTAACTCAATTGTGCCACTGTAGGTTTTTAATAAAGAAGCCGTAATTTCTAAACCTAGACCTGTGCCACCGTTATTTCTGCGCGTGGTAAAAAATGGGGTGAAAATTTTTGCACGATTGGCAGGGGAAACGCCAGTGCCGTTATCGTGTAATCGCAGTTCTAGGGTGTTGTCCTGCAAAACAGCGGTAATGTCTACTTGTGTCGCGCCGTGTTGTAAGCTATTTTCAAATAAATTAGTCAATACGATGTCTAGTGCGTCGGGGGCAATGGCTAATGGGTTATGGGGTAACGTTACGTAATTAAGTCGCAAGCCACGTTCCGCATAACGATTGTGTAAGCTAACAATTGCATCAGGCAAGCGGCTATCTTGTTGACTGGGTTCTAGTACGTCTGCGCGTGCTAATTCTAATAGACGATTCACTAGTTGTTTAAGTCGTTGCGTATCCGCTAATAAATTATCAATCAACCGCTGGCGGCGTTCATTGGGCATGGTGTCTAGGTGGTCTTGCAATAATTCTAACGCACCCTGCATAGAGGTGAGCGGGGTTTTAAATTCATGGGAAACGTTAGTGGCGAAGCGTTGAATATAGTCCGTTCGCTCCATTAACGCTTGCGACATACTAGCAAAACTGTCCGACAGTTGGGCAATCTCATAGGTGACAGGATTTTTTAACGGCTCTATCCGTTTTTGTTCACCTTGTTTGACGCGCTCAGTTTGACGAATTAGTTCACGAATGGGGCGGGAAATCGTCGCAGATACTAGCAACACCAGCATTATCACTACAATTAGCAAACATACACTCGCGGTTAAAATTTTATTCTGCACTTCAAACAAATGCTTGATGATGTTGTTCGGTGTGCGTGACAGATACAACACGCCTTGCAGGTGGTGGTTTTCTAATATAGGAAAGCTAATAAAAACACGAATATGCGTACCACGACTTAAAGAATATAGCTGCGGCGGTGGTTCATCGGAAATACGCTGCCGAATCACACTGGCATAATGCCCTTGCAGGGCTTGCTGGACTTCGGGCATATGCGCAAGTGATAAGCCTATTTCTTCACGACCAGCAATCACTGCGCCGTTCATATCCAGAAGTCGAATGCCTGCCAGAGTAATATGCTGGGTATCCACTATCACAGGATTCATGAAGTCGCCGATTTTTTGCGCTAGTTTATCAATGGGCAGTGTCACGGGTTGTGCGGCAGGGCGTGGTGGTTGAATGGGGTTAATTAACGTCAACGTTGGCGTAATGGGTTCATACGAATGTGTCACTAGCGGCAAAGTGGGTAAATAACGCCCATAAGTGGGTGCAATAGGCAATTGGCGGACTAACTGTCGATAACTCGCTGACAATGCAGCGGCTTGTGAGATGAGTTCTAATTCCGTTTGCTGCACTAATTCGTTTTCATAAATGCGAAAAAAGTATAAACCCACTAATGGCAAGGCTAACACCATTAACATCACGAACAATAAAATAGTACGCAGTGGAAATAAGCGACGACGAAAAAACGGTAGCTGGGCGTTTATTGGCATGAGGTTAATTTATAACCAACACCGTGGACGGTTTCGATTAAGGTTTCACAGCCCGCATCGGCAAATTTTTGGCGGATGTGACGGATATGACTGTCAATAGTGCGGTCGCTGATATAAATATTGGGTAGTGGGTTAAATCTGTAATTATGAATAAATATCGCGCTCGAATTCGACCTTGTTGATAAGCAAACCGATGACGGTGTCGTGCATCAACTCTAGTTTTGAGAAGCCAATGGTCTTGCGATTGAGTCGTTTGATCCATGTCCGAAAGTTCAGGTTTTTACGTTCTATTTTCTGCGTATTGCGCTTACCA
>SHZG01000021.1 GCA_009692395.1 Methylococcales bacterium
TTTTCCTATAGTAAATATCTGTATAATTAAAGTCTTGGGAAATCCTGCTTCGTAGCAGTTTATTACGCATTTTCTCAGATCTTCGCTGTAGGCTTTTTTCATGGGATTTTATAGAAATAAATGGATTATGTTAAAACTAAAATACTATAACCACTTACCCAGCGTCAGTAATAAAATAACGACACCATCACTTAATAGTAAGCCGTGAGCAACGGCATAATTGATGGCAACTTCGCTAAATATAATCAGTATCGACGCAGTCAGCACTAACAGGCAAGGATGACAAATAAAAACAGTGAAATACTTCTTTGCTTGATAAAACTGCGGGTTTCAGCAATATTAATGGCGTGATTGAAGGCATCCATCAGGGCGTTTATCCCATTGGTGGCGCAGTAAAGCGTGATAAAAAAACCAAATGATAATAATATGCTGGTTTCCGATCAAATCATTAATGGTGACGACAGTGGCTTGGTAAGCGTTTTCAGGCAGTAAAGAGTGCATTTCATTGAGCAGTTGTGCCTGTAAATTATCAATGGGCAAAAAAGGTATCAAGGAAAAAAAGAAAATAATGGCAGGAAAAAGTGCCAGAAAAAAAGTGAATGCGACTGCCGATGCGCGAGTGCTAATCGCACTTTTTCGCGTGTCTATTAAAAAGAAATAGCCGATGTCATACAGCGTCAGTCCAGAAAAATAGCGCGGTCGAATGGTTTTCGACCACTTCATTAGTTTTTGGAGTAAGCTGGCTAATCGTTTGTGCGATGAGGTGGCATTATTCATCATTAGGCTATGATAGTCGTCGATTTTAAAATTACTCTGAGCAAAAAATTATTGATTAAATGATAATGGCAGCTCAAAAACCTATAATCAATAAAGAGACACAAGCGTATCTTATATACAGTTAATTACAACAACTTAACACGAGATTATCTCATGAAAAAAACATTATTTATAACTATTGCACTATTGGTTTCAGGGAGTGCATTTGCAACCACAGATCATTATGTATTGCGCGATGGCAATCATGTTCAACATTTAAAAATTACTGAGCTTAATAAAGAAACAACCGTCACTGCTGATGTCGATTTTGAACCGAATGCCAATGAAAAAGGACAGGCGTGTTCAGCTGCACTTTCGGGTGAAGCCAAAAGCATGGGTGAAGGCAAATTGGTCGTCAAAAAACACGCTGAAAGTGAAGCCAGTTATTGTGAACTAAAAATTCAGCTTAGTGAAACGGGTGCAAAAATAGAGCAGTCAAAGGATTGTGATAATTTTGCCGCTGGTATTTGTCATTTTTCTAGTGACGACAAAGAATTGCTTCAAGTTAAATAGCGGATCAGTTTTTACCTCTACAAAGACGGTATTCATCCAGTAGCACGCCTGTATTGTGGGGTGCAATCGCGTCATAAATATCGTTCCCACGTCAGAGCGTGGGAACGATGTAATCTATACAACCCTAAGGATTATCTTGCATGAATGTTTTTTACACCTTGTCTGGCTTTGCAGTTGGCTTATTAGTCGGCATAACAGGGGTAGGTGGTGGCTCATTAATGACACCGTTGCTGGTTTTTTTGTTCAATTTTCATCCAGCAACCGCAGTAGGAACAGATTTATTATTTGCCGCGCTGACTAAAGTGAGCGGCGTGTGGGTACATCATGGTAAACACGGTTCAGTTGATTGGAAAATTGTCGGCTGGTTATCGCTGGGCAGTTTACCGTTTGCAATTGCAACGTTATTCGCGCTTAACCATTTAACGTCTATTGGTAAAGAAATCACAGGCACGATTACCTTCACCTTGGGCATTGCTTTGATACTCACAGCTTGCGCTTTGTTTGTCCGCAGTGCGTTATTACATTATGCCGAACAATTAGGGCAAATTGATGATGAGCATAGTAATCTCGAAAATGCGGCGCGTTTTAAACACTTAGAAATTCCTGCCACCGTGTTGATTGGTATGGTGTTAGGCGTATTAGTCACGCTAACGTCCGTTGGCGCAGGCGCATTAGGTACAGTGGCGTTGTTATTTTTATATCCAAGAATGACCACGCTGAAAATTGTCGGCACCGATTTAGCACACGCAATTCCACTGACGGCGATTGCAGGTTTTGGGCATTGGATGCTAGGTAATGTCGATTTCGTATTATTGAGCAGTTTATTAATGGGTTCAATACCTGGTATCTGGATTGGTAGCCATTTGAGCGCGAAAATCCCTGAAAAAGTGTTACGTCCTGTATTGGCAACGGTGTTATTGCTGATTGGTCTTAAGTTTGTGCTGAGTTAAGTCTAACTATCATCAACCTGTATGACTAACTCGAAACATCAGAGTTTTTTCCGTCAGTCGCCTGAGGGTCGAATGTTAACCCGTGAGGCGTATTCCGTTTCCCCGTTATATTTTTTCAATCAGCCCATTCCAACCGCAGCGGGCAACAAATGGTTGGTTTCTCATAGCCTTCGAGAACTCGGTTTTTACGTCAATTATCGACCCAGTCCCGAAGGCATTCGCGATTTTCTGTGTTACGGATTTGTGCCTGCGCCGCGCACTATTTTTCAGGGCATATCCGCTGTGCCGTCTGGCATGAGTTGTCAGCTACCGTTTGCTAACGAGGACATTAGTTGGCACGTTGCTGATACACCCGCGATAAGACCGTCACCACAACAGCCAGAAAGCACCTTTTTACAACAACTATCTGCACACACTGCAATAGCTAAAGCGGCGGTATTGTTATCAGGCGGTTTGGATAGCGCGATGATTGCCGCCGCCGCTCACGCCGCAGGAACACCGATTACGGCTTATCATGCACGCTTTAGTGGTGCTGATACCAGCGCGGGTTCTGATACTCATGCCGCGCGAATGACTGTTCAACATTTGGGTATAGCACACAAAGAAATCGTCATAAATTCATTGGACGCACTACGTTGGTTTGGTCGCGTAGTGGACGCATTAGATCAACCGTTAGGTGATCCTGTGCTGTTACCCTTTTATTGCCTCTTTAAAAAGATTTATCAACACCAACCGCAACACACGGTACTCACAGGCGAAGGCGGCGATCAATTATTCGGTTCGTGGTCGATGAAACCCATGCTTATGCGTGAGTTATACCCCGAAGCGGGCTACCGTCAAGAGCAAGGCTATCTAGCTAGTTTTCATAAATTTGCCGATGAATGGGACGCGCTAATTTCTGCAAAATTAGGTCAACAGCTAGACAATACGGTTGAACTGGAAAGCCCGATTAAACAGGCCTTTGCTTCATCACCGTCAGCCGATTTTTGTAATCAATTGCGTTGGGTCGATTTACAATTAAAGGGACTGCAACATATTGTGCCTAGAATAGACGCAATGGCAAAAGCCCATCAACTGACTTTACACCATCCGTTCTTTCAAACTGACATGATTGAATTGGGCATCGCCTTGCCTAATCATTTGAAATTATCAGGTGCAACAGATAAAGTGCTATTAAAAATGCTGGCGCGTTCCTATTTGCCTGAGCAAGTCGTTGACCGCCGTAAACAAGGTATGGGCGTGCCGACCAGTCAATGGTTTCGCCTTGGTTTGCGCCCATTAGCGATGTATTGGTTAAACAAAAATAGAGTGGCGAAATCGGGGCTATTAAATCCTGATACCGTACAAGCCATAAGACAGCAAACCCTCACATCTAGTGACGGACGCGGTAGACGTTGGGGTGATAGGCTGTGGATGTTGTGTGTTTTAGAATGCTGGTTTGCGAGTTTAGAGGGTAAGTGAATGAAGTGTATTAAATGTAATAAAGATTCAAAGAAAAAAGACCGTATAAGCAGCGGTGGACGTTGCCCATCCTGTCATCATTCATTTGTTGCTGACCCTGCGGAACACGGCGTAACTGATATGGCAATAAAATCAGCGGAAGACGAGATTTCAGCTCAAGGAACGCTGTATTTTTCTAAAGACCAGCTCAAGTATCAATTACAGCGTAAGCTCAAGAAAAAATTGCGGACGTTTAATATTGCGGTATTAGTTGCGGCGATTATCTTACTATTCGCCATCATCAAAGGCGGGGGTTTTTTCGTATTAGCGATATTTAGTGGTTTTATAGCGATTGCCATCCTCGTTGGACGTTTTAAGTGCGCTAACAGTATTAGCAAACTGGATATGCTGGTCTTTAAATGGACAGTCGTTAATCCCCATAAAAAACTACTCACCGCAGAAAAATACAAAGCCTCGAAGAGCAGTAAACGCAGCAGCAACTTAGATGATATTTCTTTTGATCGTGTACTAATATGCGATCGTAATGAAACGGTGGATTTTTTTCTCAGTAACTTATTTCACTTCCATTATTCCTGCCCTGTATTAGGTGGCAATGGCTATCCAGAAGCGATTTATGAAGATATGCTGACGCGCTTAAAACAAAATCCCAATTTGCAAGTGTTTCTCCTGCATGATTATTCACCCGCAGGCGCGGCATGTGTACGCCGTGTTAAAACTGACCCTAAATGGTTTGGTGGGCAACCATTGAATATCGTGGATTTAGGCTTAAACATAGGGCAGAAAAAATTATTCAAAGCCATGACGATTAAAAAAGCCGATCGCAACAAAAAAATCAGTGAAAACGCTGAATTGTCGCTATTTCAACCTGCCGTATTGGTGGCAATGTGTGGCGCGGCAATTAATGAAGGTTTACCTTTTGACTTCATTACCTCCGTTGCCGCCGCTGACCGCAGTGATGGTTATGGTTGATTTATGAGTCGCTTTCAAGTGTATTGTGGCGCGGCATCTGAACGCTTTGCCCACTCGCTAAGCCAAGATTGGCAAGCACTGAGTCATAATGACTGTGTGTTTGCTTTTATGCCTGACAGCCGCTGTGATATTGGTGAACATGGTACGCTGTTTGCGTCACCTGATGGGCGTTGTGTCGGAATTTTTTCGGGTAAATTATTCAACTTGGCGAGTTTAACCCAAGGTTTTGCTAATGAGATAACAACGGCTCAAAAACTGGGCGTGTTATTCCAACAACTACACGCGCAACACGGCTTAGATTTTCCGCGCCAGTTGCAAGGCTTCTTTGCGCTTGTCATGGTGATTGATGGCAAACTATTGGCAGTGCGTGATGCGATTGGTGAACGCCCTGTGTACATTTTGCAAAGCCCGACTAACGTTATCATTAGCGACCGTTTAGCGGTATTAATGAGCCATCCCGACTGTAGCCGCGTTATCAACCCTGCGGGTGTCAGTGATTTTTTAAGCACAGGTTTTTCACCGTTTGAACGCACGCCTGTACAAGGTATCAGCAAACTGCAAGCGGGCGTTATTGCTGTCATTAAACCATCTGTCATTGAAAGCTATCATTATCACCAGTTAAATGATGGTAGTGTGGGCAATCACACTACCGAAGAACAAAGCATCGCAGAGGTTAGAGCCGCGTTAGACTTAGCGATTGCTAACCGCCTTGAAGCCAACACTAAAACAGGCTTATTGTTATCAGGCGGCTTAGATTCCAGCTTAGTGGGTGCATTAGTTGGCGGACATAATCTCACCGCCGCCTATTCGCTGAATTTTGGAAGCGAATATCGCAATGAATTAGAGTTTTCTGGCTTAATGGCAAAACACTTGGGCATTCCAGCGCGAGTCATTACCGTGACTTCTGAGAGGATAAAAGCCAAATTTCTCCAGACTGCGACTATCTTGGATGAGCCGATAGGCGACCCATTAACCGTGCCGAATATTATTGTCGTCGAAGAAGCGGCAAAAGAAGTGCAGTTGGTGTTTAACGGCGAAGGCGGCGATCCTGTGTTCGGTGGCCCGAAAAACTTGCCGATTATGGCTTATGAAGCCTACAGCGGCGCAATGCAGGAATTTTCTCGTGAAGAGTTATATCTGATGGCTTATAACAAAGGGCATGAACATTTGCCCGCTTTATTATCCAAGGATTTTCAGCAACAACTTAAACACTCTGCTAGTTCTGCGGAATTACTCGCACCTTTTTTGAATGACAGCCGCTTTAGCTCATATTTACACCGTTTGATGCACATTAATTTGCGTTTAAAAGGCGGTTCGCAAATTTTACCTAAAGTATTAAAAGCCTCAGCAGCGGCAGGCATTGCGGTACGTTCGCCGTTATTTGATAGACAACTAGCAGAATTGGCATTTAGTTTGCCACCCGCGATGAAGTTAAACGGCTCGGTGGAAAAATATGTTTTAAAGCAATCTGTTAGTGATATTGTACCCGCGTCGATTATTGCAAGACCTAAATCGGGAATGTTAGTACCTGTTCATTACTGGTTTAATAAAGAATTAAAGAAATTTGCGAAAGACGTGTTATTACATCGCAACGCTAAAATTCGCAATCTAATCGAACCCAAAGCACTGCAAAACTTAATTGACTTTAAAGGTGGAGGTATCCGACCTTATTACGGTGATAGATTATGGCTCTTGTTATCCCTAGAATTATGGATGCAAGCTCACAACATTTCTGACGGACTGTAACTCATGAAATCGAACGCTTTGTTTTTCACTTTATTACTTAGTGTATGCTTGGCTGGCACTCAAGTCGCCGTCGCCGATGCGAGTTTATTTAATTTCGGCTCTGGTAAAGGCAAAGAAACACCAGTTGTAGGCGTGAGTGCCGAAAAAATAACGGCTACTATCAAAACAATTCCCGACATCGGCGCGGCGATTAAGCAGATTGATTTAATTGAAGGTATTCGCGCTATGGATGGTGAAATTGCCAGTAAAGGGGGAGTTAAAAATTTTAGTGAATTTGGACTTGCAAGCCTTAGAGCATCATCCTGAACAACGGAAAGCCTTAGATAAAACGGAGGCTAACATTATTTCTGCGGTATTTGCCGAACACAACGACATCACTAAATTACGGGTGATTGTCAAAATACCTAGCCCTAAAGGCGATTATCAAAGTGCCGCTAAAGTATTTTCCTTTACCCGTGCAATATGGGATTTAACTAAAAGCGACCCTCGCTATTATCGAGACTCGCTAAATGGCGCGGCAAATCTATTAGCACTGGGTGATTATGTCGTACTAACGGAACAAGGTTGAATACGCGGTTATTAAATCGACCAGAGGATGAATAATGGAACACAATCAAACAACAGTACAAGTATGGACAAACTACTGGGGCGAATTACTGCGTGATGAACAGACCATACTTTATGGGTTTGAAAATGAATCGCCTGCTCATAGTCAGCACAAACAAGTTACCATTGCCGATGATGGCGCGTGTTTTGGTTTTGTTGCCAGTGGCAACGTATGCTTGCAAAATAGGCAAGTCAATTGGTTATTAAATGCAGGGCAGTGGTTCAGCGTACCGACAGGGTTTTTGCTCAATTTCACTGAGAATAGCCGTGTAATAGTGTCGCAATGTATAGATTATCAAGGTCTTTATGCAATGGGTGGCCCGATAGAAACACAAGGTCGGTTACGTTATATTGACAGCTGTAGCGATACCCTACTGTGTGCGCCGCCACTATTGGGCGATCCGTGCCTGAATCACCTGCATTTTCCTGCGGGTATTCAACAAACCCCACATACCCATCCGTCACTGCGTGCAGGTATTATTGCCAAAGGGCAGGGCGTGTGTGTCGCGAATCAACAAACCATTCCACTGTCAACGGGTGGCTTGTTTTACATTGCTAAAAACACTGAACACTGCTTTATAACTGACACCAGCACGATGGATGTTATTGCGTATCACCCAGACAGCGATTGGGGACCTACGCATCAAAGTCATCCGATGGTCAATCGCACCTTAGTCGAGGGGCATAAAATGGATAACCTCGCACCACAACATCAAGCCGCCGCTATTATTCGCGGTCGCTGAGTGTGTTAAACTGAAAAACTAACGACTAAATAATTAAGGACTAACATGGCTGAAACCGTAG
Organism: Methylococcales bacterium; assembly: GCA_009692395.1. Lineage (GTDB taxonomy): Bacteria > Pseudomonadota > Gammaproteobacteria > Methylococcales > Methylomonadaceae > UBA4132. Next base: position 7,866 of record SHZG01000021.1, read on the forward strand.
ATGAATTAACCATTACTTACGAAGATGGTGGTATTGAAACCGTCAAAGAACTCGATAAAAAAATATTAACCAAAGGCGCGTGGGCAACCATCATGTACCGTTATCAAGAATGGAATCGCGCCAAAGAAGAATACGGCGCAGACAAATACACCATCCGTCGCTACCAAAAACGCAACGGTGAATATCAACAAAAATCCAAATTTAATATATCCAGCACCGACCAAGCAAAAGCGATTATCGCCGCATTGGAAGAGTGGATAGACAAGTAAGGATGGATTAATTGTATGCCGCTAGTTGTGATTTGCTGGTAGGCTACAATTGGTTACACTAGCCCTTGCATAACCGCTTTTTTCCGAGAACAACCGTCACTTTTTGTTTAAAAAGTGACAGCTGTTCGGTCTCAGTAGGACGTTTTCCATAAAAACCCTACATCCTGCCACTGTGAAAATTTCACCTAAGGCAACACCGCCTTATCAATGGTATAATTACCTTGTCATTAACCCCATACTTAAGCCTTGCTTGCTTTTAAAAAGCAAACAAGTCTTTTTAATGTTGTTGGGTTGAATTGTTTATGATTGCACACTGACTTTAGTCAGTGGTTGCCAACTAGCAGATTAGGGAACTATGTCAAACTTCGCCAAAGAAATCATCCTCGTTAATCTCGAAGACGAGATGAAACAATCTTACCTCGATTACGCCATGAGCGTAATCGTCGGTCGCGCCTTACCCGATGTCCGTGATGGTCTTAAACCTGTGCATCGCCGTGTGTTATACGCCATGAGTGAACTGGGTAATGACTTTAACAAACCCTATAAAAAGTCTGCTCGTGTGGTCGGGGATGTGATTGGTAAGTATCACCCACACGGTGACACCGCTGTGTATGACACGATGGTGCGTATGGCACAACCGTTTGCTATGCGTTATATGTTGATAGATGGACAAGGGAATTTTGGTAGCGTTGATGGCGATTCACCTGCGGCGATGCGTTACACCGAAGTGCGGATGGCAAAAATCGCCCACGAATTACTGGCTGATTTGGATAAAGAAACCGTTAATTTCACCCCCAACTATGACGACTCTGAATCTGAACCTAGTGTATTGCCGACTCGTATACCTACCTTATTAATCAACGGTTCATCGGGTATCGCTGTTGGTATGGCAACTAATATTCCACCGCATAACTTAAACGAAGTGGTGAGCGCGTGTTTGGCTATGATAGATGAGCCAGACATCGATATTCTTGAATTGATGACCTATATTCCTGGCCCTGATTTCCCGACTGCGGGCTTTATCAATGGCGCGGCAGGCATTTATAACGCCTACACTACAGGACGCGGCAAAATTTATCTGCGCGCAAAATGTCATTTTGAAGAATTTGGCGACAACGGACGACAAGCCATTATCACCACCGAACTGCCGTATCAAGTCAACAAAGCCCGTTTATTAGAAAAAATTGCCGAACTGGTTAAGGATGCCAAACTCGAAGGCATTTCAGGCTTGCGTGATGAATCCGATAAAGACGGAATGCGCATGGTGATTGAGCTGAAACGCGGCGAAACGCCCGAAGTCGTGCTGAACAATCTTTACAAACAAACCCAATTCCAAACCGTGTTCGGCTTAAACATGGTGGCGTTGTTAGACGGTCGTCCGCACTGCATGAACCTTCATGAAATTATCAGTGCCTTTATCAACCATAGACGTGAAATCGTCACCCGCCGCACCATTTATTTATTGCGCAAAGCCCGCGACCGCGCTCACATCTTAGAAGGTTTAGCGGTTGCCTTAGCCAATATCAACGCCATGATTGACCTGATTAAAAATTCAGGCAATCCAGCGGAAGCTAAAGCGGCGTTATTAGCGCAAACGTGGGCAGCGGGTTTGGTATCTGAGTTATTGGAACGCGCTGATTCTGCTCGCTCCAGACCTGATGAATTATCGTTAGAATTTGGCATGGTCGAGGGTGTGTATCGTTTAACCGAAACCCAAGCCCAAGCCATTTTAGAGTTACGTCTGCACCGTTTAACAGGTTTAGAACAAGATAAAATAATCAGCGAATACCAACAACTGCTGGAACAAATAGATTTCTATTTAGCCATTTTAGGTAACGATACGCGCTTGATGGAAGTGATTCGTGAAGAATTAGTCGCCATTAAAGACCAATACAGCGATCCGCGCCGCACGGTCATCATGCAAGACCATTCAGATTTATCACTTGAAGATTTGATTACCGAAGAAGACCGCATTGTCACGCTATCGCATGAAGGCTATGTGAAAGCGCAACCCTTAGATGATTACAAAGCCCAACGCCGTGGTGGACGTGGTAAATCAGCCACCAAAACCAAAGAACTGGATTATGTCAATAAACTCATTGTTGCCAGCACTCACGACACCATTTTGTGCTTCTCATCACGCGGCAAAGTCTATTGGCTGAAAGTTTATCAACTGCCGTTAGCCAGTCGCGGCTCACGAGGTAAACCGTTCGTCAATTTATTGCCGCTAGAAGATGGCGAAAAAATTAACGCTATTTTGCCGATTCGTGAATACACGGAAGATAAATTCATCTTCATGGCAACCGCCTCAGGCACAGTCAAAAAGACTCCGTTACCCGAATTTGAACGCCAACGCAGCGCAGGCAAAATCGCCATCGACTTACGCGAAGACGACAACCTAGTCGGCGTGGCAGTCACTGACGGACAACAAAACGTTTTATTATTCAGCAGCACAGGCAAAGCCGTGTGCTTCAATGAAACCGATGTCCGCTCCATGAGCAGAACCTCCATCGGGGTACGCGGAATGCGTTTAAAAGAAGGGCAGAAAGTCATTTCTTTGATTATCGCCAGCGAGGGCATGGTTCTCAACATCACCGAAAACGGCTACGGCAAACGCACCAGACTGGAAGAATTCACCTGCCATAATCGCGGCGGTCAAGGCATGATTGCCATCAAAACCTCAGAGCGTAACGGCGAAGTGGTCGGCGCAGTCCTCGTCAACGACAACGATGAAATCATGCTCATCACCGACGGCGGCACGCTCGTTCGCACTCGCGTCGATGGCATTTCTATCGTTGGTCGTAATACTCAAGGTGTCACCATCATCCGCCTAGCCAAAAAAGAAAAAGTCATCGGCGTGGATAAGATTGAAGGCTTAGCGGGTGAAGAGGAAGAGGATGTTGCAGGCGTGGATGATGCTGTGGCAGGCAGTGACGAGGAGTAATCATGACCGATGATGAATTAAAAGAACTGGTTGCTGGCTTAGCCATTGCCCAAAAAGCAACCATTGAACAAATGAAACGCACTGATGAAAAGCTGGAGCGTATCGGTATTAAGCTAGGCAATATCTCGCAAAATCAAGGGGATGTTGCCGAAGAGTTCTTTTTTCAAAGTCTCATAAAAGATAATCGCCTAGGTGACATTCGTTTTGATGATGTCACCAAAAATATGGCAAAACATCGCGGAAAACTACAAGAAGAATATGATTTAGTCATGACCAATGGCGATGTGGTTGCCGTGGGGGAAGTGAAATATAAAGCCCATAGCAATGATTTGGACAAATTAGACCGAAAAATACGCCATTTCAAACAGCTATTTCCACTCTATCAACATTTTAAACAATACGGTGCAATAGCCGCTTTTCATATTAATGACGATGCCAAAGAAGACGCATTACGACGCGGCTATTTTGTCTTGCAACGTAGCGGTGAGCTTATTCACACGGAAAGCAGTGAATATTTAACCGTACTGTAAATCACCTTTTTAACAACCTAACCAAGAGAACCCCAATGTCCAGAGTGTATAATTTTAGTGCCGGCCCTTCTGCATTTCCTGAGTCGGTTTTACAACAAGCGCAACAAGAGCTGTTGGAATGGCGTAATAGCGGTATGTCGGTGATGGAAATGAGCCATCGTGGCAAACATTTCTCTATTATTGCCGAAGAATTAGAAAGTGATTTGCGCGAGTTAATGGCGATTCCAGACAACTACAAAGTGTTATTTTTGCAAGGCGGCGCGTCGGCGCAGTTTTCGTTCATTCCACAAAATATTTTGGCGGGCAAAACCAAAGCCTGTTACATAAAAACAGGCGCGTGGTCAGAAAAAGCCGTGAAAGATGCGGGTGCGTATTGTGATGTGATTTTAAGCGCGAGTTCAGAAGATACTAAATTCACCACTATTCCAGACGCAGCAACATGGGCGATTGATAACGATGCGGCGTATTTGCATTACACCTCTAACGAAACCATTCACGGTGTTGAGTTCCAATCAATTCCTGATTCTAAAGGCTTGCCGTTAGTCTGTGATATGTCGTCCAACATCTTGTCACGTCAGATTGATGTCAGTCAGTACGGCATCATTTATGCAGGTACGCAAAAAAATATGGGTCCTGCGGGTGTCACCGTGGTTATCGTCAGAGACGATTTAATCGGTCACGCGCCTAAATCTGTGCCATCTGTGTTCAATTATGCGGAACAAGTTAAAAATCAATCTATGCTGAACACACCAGCGACTTATAACTGGTATTTAGTCGGTTTAGTATTGAAATGGTTGAAAGCCCAAGGCGGTATCGCGGCGATTGAACAACACAATATCGCTAAAGCGGCTAAGCTTTACGCGGCGATTGACGCATCAACTTTATATTCAAATCCTGTGGAAATCGCTTCACGCTCACGCATGAACGTACCGTTTATTTTAGCCGATGAAAGTTTGGATAAACCCTTTTTGGCTGGTGCTGAAGCCAAAGGTTTATTTGAATTAAAAGGACATCGTTCAGTCGGTGGCATGAGAGCGAGTATTTACAACGCCATGTCAGACGCAGGTATCGACGCGCTGATTGATTTTATGGCGGAGTTTGAACGTAGTCGTTAATTCAGCGTTTCGTTGGTTGGGGTTCACTCACTCCAACCAACGGTCTACCTTAACTTGAATCAGTCCCGTATTATTTAAAGGTGGTAGTTATGATGACGTTAAATATCCCCGATGATATAGAACAACAATTAAAAATTATCGCTAACAATAAACAGTTAGCAGTTTCTGAGTTTGTTTTATCCTTATTAACAACCGCACTTAAACAACAAGAAAAGATTGAAACAGTATCTTGTTTTGATTTAATGCAGGACGGTTTAGGCTGTATTGACGATGCACCCAGTGATTTATCGGTTAATAAAAACTATTTATCAGGCTATGGCAAATGAGGCGAAATGTCATTATTGATACGGGTGTTTTAGTTGCGTTATTAAATAAGAAAGATACTTATCATTCGTGGGCTGTTATTTAGCAAGACAAGAAGACGCTGGAGCGTCCACAGACGCATTCCAACGCAGAGCGTTGGAACGATGCAATGATTATAATAATTAAGTAAGGAAAAGCAGATGTCGATAGTTGTAAGTATGATTAATTGGAAAGGTGGAGTTGGCAAAACAACGCTAACCCTTCATCTCGCTACTGGTCTTGCAGAGCGACACGGAAAACGAGTTTTGCTTATTGACCTTGATGCTCAGTGTAATCTCTCATTCTTGGCAATTGGTACAAGTGAACATGTCACTCATACCTACACAAATAGCCAACCAACATTGAAGGATATATTTGATAGTTATTTCTCACCTACACCTTTAACAGCCAATAATGTAATTCTTCAACAGCAAGTAAGAGCTAATGCGGAGCAAGTTTATACAACAGTTGACATCATTCTTTCGTATCAAGAGCTAACACTCCTTGATATGAAGTTAGCCAGAGAAAAGCGTTCTGGTCGCGACCACCGTGAAGAAACAAAGTTTGAAATAGAAAAGTTATCCGTAATAAAAAATATTATTAACTTGGTTACACATGATTACGACTATGTTCTGCGTGATTGTCCGCCAAATGTACATTTAGTCACACAAAACGCATTTTTCGCTAGTGATTACTACGTTATTCCCGCAATTCCAGACTTTTTATCGACTGTTGGTATATCTCTAATCAACACATATATGAATCAGTTTAATAATGATTATACGTCCATGTGGGTATACGCTGGTCTTTCAGATTCGTATGTAGCTACAAGATTTGGTGGAATTATATTCAACATGGTTGACGAATACGGTGGTGGGCCTAAAAATGGTCATCAGCAAATTATAAACTCAACAGCTGCTCAACTTGGAAGATCGGCAATTTTTTCTAAATATGTTACCGATGGAGATGGAATATCAACTGCCGCGCAAATGAACCTCCCTGTCTATGCTTATAAGGATTGCCCGCGAGCGCACTAGAATGCAACGAAACAAGCGAGGCATTTAGAAGGTGTAGTGGATGAATTTGTAACTCGAATTGTTTAATTCTAAGGTAATCAATTGTGAAAACACACGAATTTGCAACTCAACTAGACCTCCTAGCAAAGTTACTACGATTATTGCCTAACATGGAATTGGAACAAACCCTCTCTGTCATTTTTGGTTTAGTAGGGGATATAAAACCAAACCAGACAAAAACATCAAAATCCAGTATCAATCTGTTACCAGAAGGAATTGAGGAACGCCTTCGAAAAATGGCACCATCTGAAATCCAAAGCTACTTTAATTCAGAATTAGAATATTTTTCAGCCAAGCAACTACTAGAACTAGCCGAACTATTGAAGATTACTACATCCAAACGGCAAAGTCGTAGCGCATTAGTTAATCTGATAATACGGTATTTTGAAGCGGGACAAATGGATTCAATAATACGCAGTACACGAAAAGATAATGCTGCGGCACAAAACCCACCAATCGTGTCGAATAAATCCGAATAACTGAGTGCGAGCTTTGCAAAATCCATCACAAAATCGCGTAAATGATGAGTTTCACTGCGTTCTACCCATCCTACAAAAATAAAAACCTCCACTCTGTAATCCATCACAAAGCGTAACACACTTAACTCATCATGAAATCCATTCGTACCACCGCCCTGTTTGATAATGGGTTTATGAATTTACGAGATAGACAGGCAAAAGCACGGATTCAAGCGCGAATTGACCGTGCTGAGTTGGGCAATATGGGTGATTGTAAAACAGTGGAGGATGGGGTTTTTGAAATGCGTATTCATTATGGGCAGGGGTATCGGGTTTATTTTGTACAACGTGGGGCAGAGATTATTATTTTGTTGGCAGGTGGTGACAAATCAACGCAAACGGGTGATATTAATAAGGCACAGGCTTTGGCTAAACAACTGGAGGAAAGCAGATGAATAACTTAATATTGAAGAAATGGGATAGCGCGGCACATTTGCATAATGATAAAGATATTGCCGCTTATTTGGATGCCTGTTTGCAAGAAAATGATGCCGCTTTAGTTGCTCATGCGTTGCGGGTCATTGCCAAAGCAAAAAATTTACCGCAGTCTGATAATATGCCTGATGAAGATAACCCCGCATTAGCCGCTTTTTTTCAAGTGATGCATAGCTTGGATATTCGGCTTTGTGTTGACCAGTCGCACGTTTGAACCCGTTAAAATAAACACCTGTACGAGAATTAATTATGTCTGTTATCCCACTGTCTGAACTAAGAGAAAAAATTGATGCTCTTGATGCGCAACTGTTGCAGTTGATGAATCAACGGGCTGAGTGTGCGTTAGAGGTTGCTAGAACCAAGCTGGCACAAGGCGAGACGGGGACATTTTATCGTCCTGATCGTGAGTCGTTGGTGTTGCGGCGTATTCAGGAGTTAAATTCAGGGCCGTTGGCGAATGAGACGGTGGTTCGATTTTTTCGTGAGCTGATGTCGGCGTGTTTGGCGTTGGAAAAACCCTTGGATGTGGCGTTTTTAGGACCTGAGGGAACGTTTACCCAGCAAGCGGCATTTAAGCATTTTGGTCATGCGGTGAAGACGATTCCTGCGGCGACGATTAATGATATTTTTAATAGCGTGGAAAGTGGTTCGTGTCAGTTTGGCGTTGTGCCTGTGGAAAATTCCACGGAGGGTGTGATTAGTCATACGCTGGATAGGCTATTGATTTCGCCGTTAAAAATTTGTGGTGAGGTAGAAATTCGTGTGCATCAAAATCTTCTCGGCTTAACGGAGAATTTCGCTGATATTACCGAAGTGTATTCACATTCGCAGTCATTAGCACAGTGTCGGCAATGGTTGAATAAGCATTTACCTCATGCGGTACAAACGGCGGTGAGTAGCAATGCGGAGGCGGCACGTTTAGCAGCAAGTAATCTACATACGGCGGCGATTGCGGGTATTGCAGCAGCTGAGGTTTATCATTTAACGGTGCTGGAAAAAAATATCGAAGATGAAGCCAATAATACGACGCGCTTTATTATCATTGGCACGCAACTGTCCGCACCGACAGGGAAAGATAAAACGACGTTAGTGGTCTCTACCAATAATCAGGCAGGGGCGTTGTATAAAACCCTTGAACCGTTTGCGACGGCAGGAGTCGATATGCTGAATATTGAGTCACGCCCTTCTCGACAAGGTTTATGGGATTATGTCTTTTTTATTGATATTGAGGGGCATAGCGAGGATGCTAAGGTTGCGAAAGCCTTGGCATTATTAGAAGATAAGGTGACCATGCTTAAGTTGCTGGGATCTTACCCTAAAGCAGTTTTTTAATCATTAGGAGAAAAGCAATGCGCTACCCTATTTTATTGGTTTCAATTTTTTTTCTAAGTGCGGGCTGTGCTAATCAGCAAAACGCCACCAAGCCCGTTTCTGTCGCTGTACCAAAGGTGACAAGCCCTAGCACTAATGGGCTAGATGGCGATGAAGAGCAGGCGATTTTAAGCTATCACAATGAAGTTAGAGCGAGTGTTAATGTGCCGCCGTTGCATTGGTCAGGACAACTTGCACAACATTCAGCTAATTGGATTGCTACCCTAGCGGCTCAAGGTTGTGAGTTGCGCCATAGTCAAGATTCTAATTATGGGGAGAATCTTTTTATGAGTTCATCCAATCAGAATCATGAAGCGGTTATTGAAGCGGCTAAAGCATGGGAAAGTGAGAAGATTAATTATTCAGGCGAAGTGCTAAGTAAAGCGAATTGGTCGCAAGCTGGGCATTATACGCAAATGGTTTGGCGTACTAGCACTGAATTAGGGTGCGCTAAGATGGCGTGCGGTGGCAATGTAATGATCGCCTGTAATTACGCGCCCGCAGGCAACTTTATGGGTAAAAAGCCTTATTGATGGTGTGTGTAGAGACGCATTGTTTTGCGTCTCTACATTGGTAAACACTTAACCTTTTTGGTAGTGGGTTAAATCTGTGATGATAGATTAAAATCACGGGCAGAATAAAATCACACTTACCTAAAAGACCTTATGAGCTGCTACCAAGAAATCATCTGTCCATTCTGTAAAAGTAACCAGATTGGCAAGTCAGGACGCAATGCAACGG
>SHZG01000022.1 GCA_009692395.1 Methylococcales bacterium
AAATCTTCATCGCTCAACTTTCTTTTATCTTCTGTTCTTACCTTGGGTGCTAAACTTCCAGTCTCTTTATATTGTCTAATCCAACGATTTAATGTGTCTTTTCCTATAGTCAATATCTGTATAATTAAAGTCTTGGGAAATCCTGCTTCATAGCAGTTTATTACGCATTTTCTCAGATCTTCGCTGTAGGCTTTTTTCATGGGATTTTACAGGGATAAATGGATTATGTTGAAACTAAAATACTATAAGCCCATCTGTCACGATTGCTGGACTTCGTCCTTAGCCTATCTACTACCTTGCTAAATGACTGTTACTGACAGAGTTGCAGAAATTACAAGCAAGTCGCTAAAGGATGCGGCTTTTGTGATAACCATCCGCTAACTGATACAATAACCGATAATATTTATGTTGTGGCGCGTAACGTGTACGAATTAAAACCTGAGATGAAAAGTGTATGACTACTGATTATAAAAAAACCCTGAATTTGCCTAATACTGCGTTTCCTATGAAGGGAAATTTAGCGCAACGTGAACCTGAGCGGTTGAAAAAATGGAACGAAGGAACGCTGTATAAAAAAATTCGCCAAACCTGTACAGGAAGACCGCCGTTTATTCTGCATGATGGCCCGCCTTATGCGAATGGTGAAATTCATATTGGTCATGCCGTTAATAAAGTGTTGAAAGACATTATTCTTAAATCTAAAACCTTAAGTGGTTTTGACGCGCCATATACACCCGGTTGGGATTGCCACGGTTTACCGATTGAATTACAAGTTGAGAAAAAAATCGGCAAAGCGGGCATTAAAGTCACGCCGACGGTGTTTCGTAAAGCCTGTCGCGAATACGCGGCTAAACAAGTTGAGATTCAAAAAGAAGCCTTTGTACGCTTGGGGATTTTAGGCGATTGGGAACATCCGTATTTAACAATGGATTTTGCGTTTGAAGCGGATATTGTGCGCTCGTTGGGTAAAATTGTGGCGAATGGTCATGTGACTAAAGGCTCAAAACCTGTGCATTGGTGTACCGATTGCGGCTCTGCGTTAGCGGAAGCCGAAGTGGAATACGAAGATAAACATTCACCTGCGATTGATGTACGTTTTACTGTGGTTGATGTGCCTGCATTTATGGCAAACTGCCATCATGTGCCTGAACACGAAGGGCATGGCGATTTATCGGTTGTTATTTGGACAACGACACCGTGGACATTACCTGCTAATCAAGCAGTGGCGTTAAATCCTGAATTAGATTATGCGGTGGTGCAATGCCCAACTGAACGCTTAGTGATTGCCGAAGCCTTATTAAAAGATGCGATGTGGCGTTACGGTGTTGATGATTACCGCGTTATTGCCTATTGCAAAGGTTCAGAGTTAGAACACCAGTTATTGCAACATCCTTTTTATGACAGACAAGTGCCGATTATTTTAGGCGATCATGTCACGACTGACGCAGGGACTGGCGCGGTACACACTGCCCCCGCACATGGTCAAGAAGATTATGTGGTTGGGCGGGTTTATAACTTGCCCGTAGAATGCCCCGTCGGTGGTGATGGTGTATTTTTACCTAACACGGCAATTTTTGCAGGCGAACACGTTTTTAATGCGAATACTCATGTCTTAGAAGTGCTAGAAACTAGCGGCAAGCTGGTTCATCATCATGCGATTCTGCACAGCTATCCACATTGCTGGCGACACCACACGCCGATTATTTTCCGCGCCACACCGCAATGGTTTGTTTCTATGAATCAAAACGGTTTGCGTGACCTCGCGCTAAGCGAAGTAAAACGCGTTGAATGGATTCCAGAATGGGGTCAAGCGCGTATTGAAAGCATGATAGACGGTCGTCCTGATTGGTGTATTTCTCGTCAACGTACTTGGGGCGTGCCGATTACTTTATTTGTTCATAAAGAATCAGGCGAACTGCATCCGCGCACCGCTGAACTGATTGAACAAGTCGCGCTACGCATTGAGGAGCAAGGCATAGACGCGTGGTTTAATTTAGAAGCCGCTGAATTATTGGGCGAAGAAACCAAAGATTACGACAAAACCACTGACACGCTGGACGTATGGTTCGATTCGGGTGTAACTCATGAAGCAGTATTAAAACGCCGTGAGTCACTGAGTTTCCCCGCTGATTTATATTTAGAAGGTTCGGATCAGCACCGTGGCTGGTTTCAATCGTCGTTATTAACGTCGGTGGCAATGAGTGCCGCTGCACCGTATAAATCCGTATTAACGCATGGTTTTACCGTTGATAAAAACGGCGAAAAAATGTCTAAATCCAAAGGTAATGTGATTCCACCGCAAGCGGTAATGAAAAATCTAGGCGCGGATGTGTTGCGTTTATGGATAGCGGCGACTGATTACCGTTCTGAAATGCGCGTTTCCGATGAAATTTTAGAACGTACTTCCGATGGTTATCGCCGTTTACGCAATACCGCGCGGTTTTTATTATCCAATTTAGCTGATTTTGATCCTGAACAACATCTCGTTGCAAATGATGATTTATTAGCCTTAGACCGTTGGGTGATTGATAGAGCGTTTCAATTACAAGAAGGTGTTAAAGAAGCCTACACAAGCTATGCGTTTCAACAAATCTACCAAGAAGTGCATCATTTCTGCGTGATTGATTTGGGTGGTTTTTATCTGGATATTATCAAAGACCGTCAATACACCGCTAAAGCCGATAGCTTAGCCAGACGTTCTGCACAAACCGCAATGTATCATGTATTAGAAGCCTTAACGCGCTGGTTAGCCCCTATTATCAGCTACACAGCAGATGAAATTTGGCAGTATTTACCCGGTAAACGCAGTGAATCGGTGTTTTTAGAAACGTGGTATGAGGGTTTAATGCCATTGGATGATAATTCCCCAATGACTCGAAGTTTTTGGCAACGACTCATGGACATTCGTGCCACCGTCAGTAAAGAACTGGAAAAAAGCCGCGCTCAAGGCTTGATTGGCTCATCACTCAATACCGAAGTCGTGCTTTATTACGATTATTTAGTGTTTCATGTGTTAAGTGATGCCTCCAAAGAACTGCACTTTTTTGATGTGCTAAAACAGATGGAAAAAGAACTGCATTTTATATTCATGACTTCCAGAGCCACCGCAGTCAATGATTATGAATACGAATGTCCAGAAGATGCAGTGCAAACTGATATGAAGGGTGTGCGCTTAAAAGTGTATGTATCTGAACATCAAAAATGTGTACGTTGTTGGCATCAACGTGCTGATGTAGGCAATGATGAAACCCATCCAGAACTGTGTGGTCGTTGCGTAGAAAACGTAGCGGGTGCAGGTGAGCAACGCCACTATGCGTAATGTAATGATGTTGAAATGGTTGTGGTTGTCATTACTGGCGGTCGTTTTGGATCAAGCCAGTAAATTAATGGTCGATGGCTCGATGCAGCTCTATCAATCTATTCCAATTTTACCGTTTTTTAAGATTACTTATCTTCGCAACACTGGTGCAGCATTTAGTTTTTTAAGTGAAGCAGGCGGTTGGCAACGCTGGTTTTTTGCGGGCTTGGCGTTAGTCATTAGCGTCATTATTGCCGTCTGGTTAAGTCGCTTACAAAAACATGAAACTTTATTAGCCATTGCTTTATCGCTGATTTTAGGTGGTGCAATTGGTAATTTAATTGACCGCTTAGCTTACGGTTATGTACTTGATTTTCTTGATGTCTATTACGGCACTTGGCATTGGCCAGCCTTTAATATTGCTGATTCAGCAATTACTTTAGGCGTGGTGTTGATGTTGGCAGAATCATTTGGTTTAGGTAAACCTAAAGAAGACGAATAATCGTAACAACCCCTACGCCCGAATGATTTCGTTCGTGGTGAGCTTGTCGAACCACATTCACGCTTCGACAGGCTCAGCGCGAACGAGTTTATAATCACCAAAGTGACAGTTAATAATGCGGTGGCATACGCATCAACTTAAGGAAACTGGCATAATAACCAATAAGTTCACAAAAACACATCGTTCCAATCGCTCTGCGTTGGAATGCGTGAATGGACGCTCCAGCGTCCTGTAACACATCATGAAGACGCTATAGCTCTTCGGTAGCATTACAACGCAGCGCGTTGTAACGATGTTTAATTTATTAAATGATGCCTATGACGGCTAATAATGCGGTGGTACTTCATCAATAGCAACATCACTGCCCATGCCTTCAGTGGATAAGCTCTTAATACGCTCATTCAGTAATTGGCAAGTCGTTTCTAATCGCTGTATCTGTAGCTGTTGCGCACTAACTATATTGTTCAGTGCTTGCAGTAAGTCTTCTTGATAAGCAGCTTTTATTTCTAATTCGATAAGTCGATTATCATTCATCATAAGCCCTCAAATAACTCGGAGAAATTGTTGCTGTTTTTGTGCGAGATAGTGATATGTTATTTCACGACGCTGTTAATGACGATGGTATGGCGCGTTTTATCGGCGACGGTGACACCTTCAAGTACGCCGATTAAATCGCCTGTTTGTTTCATCGCATTACCTGATTTAGAAATTCTTGCCAATAATGTAACATCGGCAAAATTGGATAATTTCATCGTAGGAGTCATTGCTTGTGCATCCGTGAAGTTGACGGCTAACGGTAAATCGCTCACTTGTTTACGGACTATCGCTAACGGCATTGGTGACCCTGAGAGTGCTTGCGCGTAAATAAACACGGTATCGGTTGGGCTGGTTTGCGCTTGCAATTCAGGGGCAAGACTGACTTGCACATCAACACTGGCAATAGAAACGGGGGTAATTTTTTCTGCATTCGCCGCTTCTTTACTCACTACTTTTGTACCCGTCTCGTTGTTAGCTTCGGCAATTTTACTGTCTATTTTTGTCAATAAAGCGCGGGTTTCTTGTTGCGCTTCAGAGCCTTCTGGCAAAGAGTCGGCTAACTGAGTCCATAATTTTTTGGCTGCCATAAATTCGCCTGCTTGGGCTTTTGCCATACCTGCCAACCATAAGGCATTAGGATTCGTCGGCTCTAAAGCTAAGGCTTTAAAGACTAAATCAGCGGATTTTCCTGTGATTTGTTCATCATTGGCAAATGATAACGCCTCCGCATATTGCAACATGACATCGGGCTTATCGCCTAATAATTGATAGGCGTGCGCGTAGGCATCAGCAGATTGCGCGTATTTTTCTAAGTGTTTATAGGACTGACCCAGCATTACCCACCCTTCCGCATTATTAGGATCAGCTTGTATTTTTTTTGCCAAACCATCGACCATTTTATTGATAGCGTCTTGATTAGGCATAGTTGGCTTATTACTTGCGAGCATTTCAGGTGTCGGCTCAATGGCGTTGAATGTGCCTAAAGACCAATATAATGTAGCGGCTAATACAGGCACGCCCAACATCAGCAAGTATGCCATCCACTGACCTTTTTCTGGATTCGCTTCAATCTGAGTTGTTAGTTCAAGGTCATCACTTAACCCTTGTTCTAATTCGGCGCGTTGCTCATTGTATTGCGCTTGGCTTAAGACATTCGACTGTAATTGTTCAGTTAATTCAGCTAAGCGTTGTTTGGCAATCGCAATATTGCGCTCGTTCATCGTCGCTTTGGCTATCGGACGTTGTCGCCACAGTGGCGGCAAAATGAATAAAAACGCCAGCAATACTAAGCAAGCCGCAATCAACAAAAATAATAAATTCAAGATAAATTCTCCGTGTCCTTTTCGGTCAATAAGCGGTGCACCGCCGCTAATTTTTCTGCATCCTCAATTATATTAGTAGGCTGCGTGGGGTTTTTACGGCGAATAACTAAAAATACGACCAATAACCCGACTGCAAGAAATGCGACTGGGCCTAACCACAGTAAGCCCGTTTTTGCTTTAAAAGGCGGGTTGTACAAGACAAAATCGCCGTAACGGTCAGTCATAAATTGCTGTATATCGGCTTTGCTTTTGCCTTGTTGGAGCATTTCATGCACTTGACGGCGCAAATCAGCCGCCAGTTCCGCATTAGAATCACCAATGGTTTGATTTTGACAGACTAAACAACGCAGTTCTGTTACCAGTGAGTTATAAGCGGCTTGTTGTTCTGGGTTGGCAAATTGGTAGGCATCAACTGCATTCGCCAACGGTGACAACAGCAGTAACAAAACGATTAATAAGGGTTTCATGGATTTTCTGCTTGCAAGGTAGCAATAAGAGGAAGAAAAATTTTCTGCACATCGTCAACGGTGACAGCCCCTGTGTGTTTGTAACGAATAATGCCTTTCTTATCAATAACAAAGGTTTCTGGGACACCGTAAACGCCCCAGTCAATACCGATACGCCCATCTTGATCCATAATACTAACGGTATAAGGATTGCCTAAAGTATCTAACCAGTTTTTTGCGGCATCGGGTTCGTCTTTATAATTCAAACCGACAATGACTACCGCTTGTTGTTTGGCTAATTGATTGAGTACAGGGTGTTCTGCACGACACGACACACACCATGAAGCCCAGACATTCAACAACCATACTTTGCCTTTTAAATCAGCGGTGGATAATTTTTCAGTCGGTGCAGTCAGTTTAGGCGCGGAAAATACAGGTGCAGGTTTGTTAATAAACGGGGACGGAATATCATGCGGATTGAGGTTTAAGCCCAATGCTAGAAACACTGCCAATACGACAAACAACACTAAGGGTAGGATAAATTTAAGCATATTTATAAAAAATGGCGGTAGAGACATTGCATTGCAACATCTAATGCAACGTCTAAAGAGATAGGTTATTGAAAAAAGGCATCTTCATCTTCATCGTCATTGCCCTCTGGCAATAATGACTCGCCTGCAATGCGCTTTTCTTCCATTGCCCATTCGCCTAAATCAATTAGCTTGCAGCGTTCACTACAGAAAGGCTTAAAACATTGCTCAGCCGTCCAAGTCACAGCACGCTGACAAGTTGGGCATTTAACTATCAGTGGGGATGACATTAAAGCAAACAACAGGTTAGCGTAAAAGGCATATTATCGGTACTTTGTGTAGCACGCACGTCGCCAATCGATGGAATCATAAATCTAACCGAGCAACGGTGTTTACCACCGCTGATTTCTGCAAAACAATGAATAGCTTTATCGACATCGAGTTTTACCATTTGGTAAGACTGATTTTTATCCAGTGTAATTTGAAAAAATCCGGCGGTAGCAATTTCTTGACTAGGTAAACTGCTGGTGCGGATAAGGTTGAGAATTAAGTCGATGGCAAGTCGAATATCATCAAATGGATTACTCCATTGCTGAAGATTTTGTAAACGAATTGCTTCATCTTGCTCTAGCCAATGATGATATTCGGGCAAATCAAAGGAACAAGTGCCACCTGGAATGGTGCTGCGTTGAGCAATGCTTTGAAATAAATCACTTTGCATCACGTGCGCACCAATTTTTCCTTTGATCGCATACAATTTTTTACTCATTTGTGTCAATTGAAGTAGCGCGGCGGTGTGTTGATGATTTGTCTGAGTATTTAAAATTTTCGCACACCGATCCAGTTCTTTTAAGACTTCTGATTTTAAATCGTTACGCTTAAAGATCATGATTATATCCAGCAATACACTCAATGCAGCTCGCTTATCTATTGCGGTAGCCCCTGCTGAAAAATGAGCACCTTGTTGAAATAATTGTTCTAATCTTATGAAGACACGAATTCGTTCATTGAGTGGAAATTCATAAGTAATGGTGGTGTTCACAGACGCGTTTATCCTAGTAAGTGCTTAATAAAAGGTACAAATTGTGCAGGTTTTCAACTTGTTTCGCAAGTTCTGTAGCCGTTTTAGTGTTATCAATGATGTCATGCGCATGTGCTGTTCTAAAAGCGCGGGAAACCTGAGTATCCATGATGGATTGTACACGCTCAACGGTCAGATTATCACGCTTTTGCACGCGTTCAATTTGTACTGTTACAGGGCAATCAACCACCAGCACTCTATTCACAAAATCAGCGTTGTTAGTCTCGAATAATAACGGAATACTGAGAATACAATAAGGCGTGTTAAGTAATGCCATTTGTTCTGCTATCGTTTGATAAACCAACGGATGAATAATGGCTTCCAATTTTTGTTTTTGTTCAGGATTGCTAAAGACCAGCTCACGAATAAGGTCTCTATTTAGCGAACCATCTGCCTGTAAACTATGCGTACCGAATGCTTGTTGAATTAACTGTAATGCAGGCTGCCCAACAGCGACCAGTTGATGAGCTATTGCGTCTGCATCAATAACGGGAACATTAAGTTGTTTAAAAATGCTTGTTACCGTGCTTTTGCCACAGCCGATACCGCCTGTTAGCCCTATTTTTAACACCTATTTACAAACCTACGGATGCTAAATACAGTTGATTAATATCATTACCCCACAGCAATGCTATCCAACCTGCCGCAGCTAAATAAGGGCCAAAAGGAATCGGTTTGTTACGGTCATGCTTAGCAAAAATTATCATCGCAATCCCAATAACTGCACCTACTAAGGATGATAATAAAATAATCATTGGCAAAATTTGCCAGCCTAGCCACGCGCCAAATAATGCTAATAATTTAAAGTCACCATAGCCCATGCCTTCTTTGCCTGTCGCTAGTTTAAAGCCATGATAAACGAGCCAAAGTACCACATAACTCGCAATCGCGCCGATAATACTTGCTTCGACGTTAGTGAATAAACCAAATAAACTCAATAATAAACCCAGCCAAAGAAAAGGTAAGGTAATACTATCGGGTAATAACTGATGATCAATGTCAATAAAACTCAGCGCAATTAAAGCCCACGTCAGCACTAAAGCAAATCCCGCTTGAGAGGTATAACCAAAATGCCACACCACCAGCACTGATGCAATAGCGGTAAAGGCTTCTATCAAGGGATAACGACAGCTAATTGGATTTTTGCAGTGTGCGCATTGTCCTTTTAAAAAAATATAGCTAATAACAGGGATGTTTTGATAAGGCTTGATAGGCGATTGACAATGCGGACAACGCGATAAAGGCAAAGACAGCGTAAACGGCTCAGTCTCTGTTTCTGCATCCATTTGCAAATACTCAAGGCATTCTTTACGCCAATTACGTTGCATCATCACAGGTAAGCGATAAATGACGACATTGAGAAAACTGCCCACTAGCAAACCGATAATACCGACTATCGCGGCAAATAAATAAGGTGAGGTTGATAATAGATTTGTCATTTAACCAACCACCGATCCCAACTTAAAGATAGGCAAATACATTGCCACGATTAAACCACCCACTAAAGTACCTAATATCACCATAATCATGGGTTCCATTAACGCACTAAGATTATCAACCAAGTTATCCACCTCTTCCTCATAAAAATCAGCTACTTTACCTAACATGGCATCCATAGATCCAGCCTCTTCACCAATCGCAATCATTTGTTGTACCATAAACGGGAATAACGTACCCATTGCCATCGCTGACTGTAATCGATTACCCATAGACACTTCTTCACGAATTTTCATCACAGCATCGTAATAAACAATATTACCGCATGCCCCAGCAACCGACTCTAAGGCTTCAACTAAAGGCACACCTGCGGCAGACATAGTCGATAAGGTTCTAGCGAAACGCGCAATTGAAGATTTATGCAAAATCAAACCAACGATAGGCAGTTTTAGCATTGTTCTATCTAAAAAATGGTTGAATGCAGTTGATCGTTTTTTAAAATAACCAAACACCTTAATAACAGCGATAATGATACCAACCACAATCCACCAATTTGCCTGCATCCATTCTGACATATGAACCACCATTAATGTAAAGGAGGGCAAATCTGCACCAAACCCTTTAAATAGCTCAGCAAATACAGGTACCACAAACACCAACAAAATAGTCGTTACCACAAAAGCCACGACCAATACCGCAATCGGGTAAGTCAGTGCCTTTTTTATTTTTTTCTTCATTGACTCGGTTTTTTCTTTGTAAGTCGCTATTTTCCCTAACAGACCTTCCAATATCCCTGCTTTTTCACCTGCTTCCACCAAATTACAAAATAACTCGTCGAAATAAAGTGGTCTTTTTTTCAGCGATTCAGCGAGCGTATCGCCCCCCTCAATATCAACTTTGATACCTAATATTAATTCACGCATACTGAGATTTTCATATCCTCTGCCCACAATATCAAATGCCTGTACTATCGCTATCCCTGCATTCAGCATGGTTGCCAACTGTCGGGCAAAAAAAGCAATATCAGAAGGTGTAATTGCTTGTGATTTAGACCCGAATAAATTTATTTGCTTGGGTTTTTTTTTGATTTTGGTAATGCGATAGCCCATTTTTCGCAATTCAATTTTTGCTGTCATCTCATTTTTTGCGGCGATTTCCCCTTTTATAGGTTTTTTGCCACTATCAAAACCTTGCCACTGAAAGTCTATTTGTTCAATTTGATCTGCCATAATTATTCCTGAGTGATACGGTCAACTTCTTCTAAGCTGGTAAAACCCTGCCGCACTTTATTGAGTCCTGAACGACGTAAATCATTAAAGCCTTCGGCTAAAGACAGCTCTGCTATTTCCATTGCATTGCCACCTCTTAAAACCAGTGCGCGTAATTTTTCCGTGAGTGTCATGACTTGATAAACACCCACACGCCCTTTATAGCCATTAGTACACTGATCACAACCAACAGGCTCATAAATAACTAAATCTTTTAGCTCCTCTTCTTTAAACCCTGCATCTAACAGAACATTATCAGGAAAATCAGCTTCTTTTTTGCAATGCACACACAATCTTCGGCCTAAGCGTTGCGCCATAATTAAATTGACCGCTGAAACGATATTAAAAGGGGGAATGCCCATCTGCATTAAGCGGTTTAACGTTTGCGGGGCATCATTGGTATGCAAAGTTGATAACACCAAATGCCCTGTTTGCGCAGCTTTTACAGCAATTTCAGCAGTTTCTAAATCTCGAATTTCACCCACCATAATAATATCAGGATCTTGCCGTAAAAAAGCACGCAAAGCCGTCGAAAACGTTAAGCCCGCCTTCGGATTCATGTTGACCTGATTAATGCCTTCTACGGTAATTTCCACTGGATCTTCTGCCGTGGAAATATTGACATCTACGGTATTGAGAATGTTCAAGCCTGTATAAAGCGTTACGGTTTTACCACTACCCGTAGGGCCAGTTACCAGAACCAGACCGTAAGGTCGATTAATCGCATGAAGAAAAAGTTTTTGTTGCTCTGGTTCAAAACCTAATGTTTCAATTCCTAACTGCGCATTCGTTGGATCCAAAATACGCATAACGACTTTTTCACCAAATAACGTTGGGCAGGTATTGACACGAAAATCGATAGCACGATTTTTGGATAATACTAATTTGATACGACCATCCTGCGGAATACGGCGTTCAGCAATATCCATTTTAGACATGACTTTAATTCTTGAAACAATTCTATTGGCTATGCTAGGCGGTGGGTTGGCAATCGTGCGCAGCATTCCATCCTGTCGAACACGAATGCGAAAGGTTTTTTCATAGGGTTCAAAATGTATATCCGATACGCCTTTTTTAACGCTGTCCAATAGGATTTTATTAACAAAGCGTACAATCGGTGCCTCATCTACTTCCGCATTAATATCGATTGCATCTTCATTAGCAACTGCTAAGTTATCTAAATCATCATCGAGCATATCACCCATTGCTGATTCTGGCTCTTCCAAAGCAAGCTCAATGGCTTTGGCTAACTTGCTTTCGTCAACCAATATTACTTTTGGACTCAGTAAACTTTGAAACTTAATATCATCTAGCATCGGATGGTTAGTTGGATCTGATACTGCGATAAATACTGATTTACCTCTTACAAAAAGAGGCAATACATTATGTTGCAATATAAGTTTGGTACTGATTTTGGCAATAGGCAAGGCTTGACAATTAATAGCATCCAAATCAAATAACGGAAAACCAAACTGCGTAGAAATTCGTTCTGCAACCAACTTACCGTCTATAAGTTTATGGGCAGCAAGATAAGTTAGCGGCGCAATTTTCTCTCTTTTTGCGTCTTGGTCATGGGTTTTGGCATCACTTTCCGTCAGAAACCCATGCTGAATCAGAAAATTCATAATGCCACTAAGCTGTTGAGCGTCTTTTGGTGCGGTAGCCATGTAATTGTATATTGTCAGTAGTGAAGGATATAATCTAAGCAGGGTACGCAATGCGTACCCTGCACGCTATTTATAACGACTGAATTTTAATTCGTTGTTGCTCAAGATTATTAAGCATAGTCTGTAAATCAGCCAATTTTTCTTTTTCTTTATCGATAACATCGGGCGGGGCTTTATCAATGAAAGTAGAATTACTTAATTTACCTTCAATTCTGGGTAATTCCTTGCTAATTTTTTGAATTTCTTTGTCCAGCCTGATTAATTCAGCTTCTTTATCAATCAAACCCGCCATTGGAATCAAAATTTTCATATTACCAACTAAAGCCATCGCTGATTCTGGACTTATATCCTCAGGATTTAACCACATAAGAGATTCTAAACGCGCCAACCTTGCTAAATAACGACGATTATTAACTAAACACTGTTTGTCAATGGTTGAGCCGTCCTGTAATAATACAGGCAATGACTTACTAGGGGCAATGTTCATTTCCCCACGAATACGGCGCACACCGAGAATAAACTGCATCAACCACTGAGTTTCAATAATGGCGTTTTTATCGATTTGCGCTTCATCACAAACGGGATAAGGTTGTAGCATAATAGTATCGCCTGCAATACCCGCTAATGGCGCGACGCGTTGCCAAATTTCTTCGGTAATAAACGGCATGATTGGATGGGCTAACCGCAATATGCTTTCTAGCACGTTTAACAGCGTTTTGCGCGTGCCGCGTTGTAATGCCTCATCGTCTGATTGCAACGATACTTTTGCTAGTTCCAAATACCAATCGCAGTATTCATTCCAAGTAAAATCATAAATCGCTTGGGCGGCTAAATCAAAACGGTAGTTATCAATTGCGTGGCTGGTAACTTTCGTGACTTCATTAAAACGAGACACTATCCAGCGATCCACTTGCGTATAAGTACACTCGCCCGTTAAACCACAATCCTGTTCTTCGGTATTCATCAACACATACCGCGCCGCGTTCCATAATTTATTACAGAAATTGCGATAGCCCTCAGTACGCGCCAAATCAAACCGAATATCACGCCCTGTTGAAGCTAATGAAGCAAAGGTAAAGCGCAACGCGTCCGTGCCGTAAGACTGAATACCCTCTGGAAAATCTTTGCGTGTTGCTTGTTCGATTTTCTTTTGCAGGTGTGGCTGCATCATGCCTGCTACGCGTTTAGTGACTAAAGTTTCTAAATCAATGCCATCAATAATATCGATAGGATCAATAATATTACCTTTAGACTTAGACATTTTCTGTCCTTCGGCATCACGCACTAAGCCATGAATATACACTTCTTTAAACGGCACTTGCCCTTGAAACTTCAAACCCATCATAATCATCCGCGCCACCCAGAAGAAAATAATGTCAAAGCCTGTCACTAACACGCTGGTCGGATAATGCTGAGCCAATTCCTCAGTATTTTCAGGCCAGCCCAAGGTAGAAAACGGCCATAATGCAGACGAAAACCATGTATCCAACACGTCTTCATCTTGTGTTAGCGGGTAATCAGCGAGTAGTTTATGTTGCTCACGAATCGCTTCCTCAGTACGACCCACATAAATATTACCCAACTCGTCATACCACGCAGGGATTCGATGTCCCCACCAAATTTGCCGTGAAATACACCAATCCTGAATATTACGCATCCAATCAAAATAAGTGTTTTTCCAATTATCGGGGACAAATTTAATATCACCGTTTTCCACAGCGGCAATCGCGGGTTCTGCTAATGGCGCAACTTTCACATACCATTGGTCGGTTAATAACGGCTCAATCACCGCGCCCGTTCTGTCCCCGCGTGGAGTCATCAACTTATGGTCAGCGATTTTTTCTAACAAACCGAGTCCGTCTAAATCAGCCACCATTTGCTTGCGTGCCGCAAAACGGTCTAAGCCTTGATAAGCCACAGGAATTAAATCACCTTCGTCTTCTTCATTGCTACGAATCGCCGCATCGACAGTGAACAGATTAATCAACCCACCATGCGGCAACGCTTGCATAGCAGACGTATGACGATGGCGCGTCCACACCCCATAATCATTAAAATCATGGGCTGGGGTAATTTTAACGCAACCTGTACCGAATTCAGGATCAACATAGTCATCGGCAATAATCGGAATGCGTCTGCCAGTTAATGGCAATTCCACAAACTCACCCAACAAATGTTTATAACGCTCATCATTCGGATGAATCGCCACCGCCGCATCACCTAACATGGTTTCAGGGCGCGTGGTTGCTACGATTAAATGCCCTTGCCCATTCGATAACGGATAACGCAAGTGCCACATAAAACCATTTTCTTCTTCAGACAACACTTCCAAATCAGACACAGCGGTATGCAGCACAGAATCCCAATTCACCAGCCGTTTGCCGCGATAAATCAGCCCTTCTTCATACAAACGTATAAACACTTCCTGCACGGCATCGGACATTCCCTCATCCATCGTAAAGCGTTCGCGTGACCAATCCAGCGATGAACCCATACGGCGTAATTGACGAGTAATCGTGCCGCCTGATTCCTCTTTCCATTGCCAAACTTTTTTAACAAACTCCTCGCGTCCATAATCGTGGCGCGTTTTGCCTTCTGCATTACACAGCCGTTCAACCACCATTTGCGTGGCAATCCCCGCATGGTCAGTCCCCGCTTGCCACAGCGTGCTATAGCCTTTCATCCGATGATAACGGGTAAGCGCGTCCATAATGGTATCTTGAAACGCATGACCCATGTGTAGACTGCCCGTGACATTCGGCGGTGGAATCATAATGCAATACGATTCATCGGCAGGTTTAGCAGAGAAATAATCGTTCGCTTCCCAAGTGTCGTACCAACGTTGTTCAATTGCGTGTGGTGAATATGTTTTTTCCATGAAATGACTCGTGTGTTTGTTGTAAATTCGTTTATATCTAGTTCCCACGCGCTGCGTAGGAATTCATACTGACCGCGCTGCGGTCTATTGTTCAACGCAAGACGTTATAAATCAAAATCCCAAGGATTAATTAATTCAATGCCTAATTGCGCAAAATCTTTGGTATTTCGTGTTGCAATAACCAAGTTATGAACCTTTGCTGTGCTGGCAATTAGCGTATCCGCCAAATGGACGATATAGCCTTGTTGTTTAGCGGTTGCGCGTAAAACAGCTGCTTGTGTGGTTTCAACAGGTGTTAGCGGGATGATGTAATCGCTATATTCCATCAGCAATGTTTCTAACTAAACAGACAGAATTTTTTTTCGCTGACCTTCTGGCAATAGATTTAAACCATAATGCAACTCATGCAAGGTAATTACGGATAAATAACTCTCTTCTATTTGTGCTAAAAACTGAATCACATTTTTATTCAGTGAATTTGTCATTAATTCTGAAATGACATTAGTATCCAATACATAAAACTTCATTATTAAAACGGAATCTCGCGGTCATCCTCTTTTCTATCAGGTAAAGATAATTCTCCTATATCACGCATATTATTAATTAGCCACAACCCTAAAGACGGATTTTTGAATTTTTGCTTTAAATAATATTCCAATGAAATAACGACGACTTCTTGTTGGTTTTTCAATTCGATAATTTGTTCTTGATGAAGTGTCACTGCATTTTCTAATAAGCTATCAAAACTATTTTTCGCTTCTTCTTGTGTCCATATATTCATTATTGACTCCAAAAGTTAATATTTAATCAGTCATGTCGTTTCTATATTTCCACATATTAAAAGTGGGTGTATCTTCAAATGTTCGTTTATTATTTTCGGCTACTTCATAAGTAACTTTAATTTTAGCGCGACCTTGAGGAATGCTGTCGGGCAGTTGAATATGTAATTGATGATTAGCGGTAATATCAGTTTCTATGTCATAGTAGGCTTGCATGAGATATTTCCTATGAGTTTATTGGTAGCCCACATGGAGTCAAGCAGAATGTGCAAAACTATTGTATTTTGGAAAACTGCCCTAGATTCCGCTACGCTTCATCTAGGCTACTTGCTTATATTAAATCCCAATTTTTAAAAATAAAGTTAATGATTTTATCGCGTCTTTTTTTTATTTCAGACTCTCCCCAAATTTTTCTTGAATATAAAACATCTCTAATTTCTTTATCTGTATAAAAGTCACTATCAAAAAGCGAGACTTTGTCAATTGGATTATAACTTTTCTTTTCAGCATTGTCGCCCCATACCATAAGAGCTAAATTACCAATATTATTTAACCAGTTATCCCTAAATTCCTGAGTATAAATTGTAAAATTCGGGTTTTGTGGTGTAATGTGGTCAGTTGTATTATCAAGGTTATGTTTACCAAATTTATTCTTATACTCTGTTGGTGATATTAAGCGAGTACGATTTGGTTCTCGTAAATAATTTTCATACCTCCATAAAACATACTTAATATTTTTATGATAATGGTAGTTTCCGTTAAAATAATCCCTGCAACTGCCAGTAAAATTCCACCACTCTTGAAATCCAGTATCTATTAATTTTTGCAATTCATCAGATAATTTATTACCAACTCCAGTGTATTATTTTGTTTTTGAATCTAATCAATTTTTTGTACGGTAATCTGCCATAGCAGATTCTTTCTTAAAAATAATATTCTCAATTTTTCTTGCTAAATTATTAACTAAATTCATATCGGCTTTGTGGTAGTGATATAGTTTTATTAGTAATGGCATTGCACTATAATCCACACGATTACCCACAACTCAATCAGAGTTAGCATAAACCGCCCTAGCGATTTCGATACCGAAAGCGTAATGCCTGACTTTTTCCATGCCTTCCCATAAGGTTTTAGCACCTGGGAAGCCATCACTTTTTCTACCTAAGAAGCCG
>SHZG01000023.1 GCA_009692395.1 Methylococcales bacterium
CTTTCGGACATGGATCAAACGACTCAATCGCAAGACCATTGGCTGCTCAAAACTAGAGTTGATGCACGACACCGTCATCGGTTTGCTTATCAACAAGGTCGAATTCGGGCGCGATATTTATTCATAATTACAGATTTAACCCACTACCATCATTCTTAATAGGAAATTTTAAAAACTAACCACATCAATCCAAAGTATATTTTGGATTTCTAAACCTTTTATAAAAATCAAAAAACAGAGGGAAATCATGGGACCTTATTCTCGCGGTACAACACATGGCATAGGTGCGGTTATTGAAACAGTTTACGAACACCCGATTTTAATATTGTTAGTCGTAGTGGTGATGGTGGTGTTGGTGTTGGCTACCGCACTGTTTATTCGGTACAGAAAGAAATCACCTAAATCATGGCTGTTCAGAATCCTGACTCACCAAATTTAACAAGATAAAACATCCACTTATAGCGGCTTAGGTTGGGTTGCCGTCTTTTTGGCAACTCAACACAACCACACACAATTATGATTGCAACTGTGATTTGTTCATCGTGTTTGTTGGGTTGCAAAAAGTCGCAATCCAACCTACTCATGCCCGATACCCTCGGGTATGACAATACCATTGTCTCGTTCCCAAGCGCTGGAGACTGTGAAAGTATTCAAAACTCGGGTTGAACTTTTATTTTGGCAACTAAAAATCAATGACTGACAGCGGTTTTTTTGCTATTTTGTGTTTATTTTAGTCGTTTTTGCTAATACTTTCACAGTCTCTCTGCTTGGGAATGCCTACCCTCAAGCTCTGCTTGACAATATTTCAAAACCACCATGCAAAAACGATTTTTTGAACAAACTCGATAAGCCGTGTAGGGTGGGTTGGTGCTTTTCCAAGCCAATACAATCACGCACAATTATGATTGCAAATGTTATGTGTTCCTCATGTTTATTAGGTTGCAAAAAGCCCCCTATTATTGACACCTGCGCACGCTCAACGCTTCATTAGAGCAAGCGCGTAATAGCCAAATTATTGATATTTTTATACATGACTCATCACCACACACACGACCATTCACATCATCACAGCCATTCGCATCAAAGCGGGCGAGCGTTTATTATTGCTATCGTTTTAAATACAGGCTTTGTCATTATTGAGTTTATTTACGGCTTGCTTGCCAACTCCACCGCCTTAATCGCCGATGCTGGGCATAATCTGTCTGACGTATTGGGTTTGATATTGGCAGGTGGTGCGGTGCTGTTAGCGCGTAAAAAATCCAGTAAACGCTACACTTACGGCTTGCGTAGCACGTCGATACTTGCCGCGCTTGCCAATGCTATGCTGTTATTAGTGGCTTGTGGGGCGATTGCGTGGGAAGCGAGAGAACGCTTTAACCAGCCGCCTGTGGTCGAAAGTCTGACTGTGTCAGCCATTGCGGGTATTGGTATTCTTGTTAATAGCATCTCCGCGTGGCTGTTCCTTAAAGGCAGTCAACAGGATATGAATATTCGTGGCGCGTATCTGCACATGGCGGCAGATGCGGCAGTGTCGTTCGCTGTGGTTATTGTTGGCTTAGTCATGTTTTATACCAATAATTATTACTGGCTAGACCCTGCGATTACCTTATTAATTGTCCTCGTCATCGTCATCGGCACAGGGAGTTTATTGCGTGAATCCATGCGCTTGGTATTGAATGCTGTTCCTGCCAACATAGATGACATCGCCATTGAAAATTATTTATGCCAACTAGATGGCGTAACTGACTGCCACGATTTACATATTTGGGGCTTAAGCACCACTGAAACCGCGCTCACCGTGCATTTAGTTATGCCTAATGGGTGTCCTAATGACGCGTTTATTGATAAAGTTACCCACACCTTAGACCATGCTTTTTCCATTCATCATTGCACCTTGCAAATTGAACAAGGCGACACCAATCATGTTTGCTCACTAACACCTAAACACTAAACAGAATGCGCTTAACAATCAAACCTTGTCACAGCAGACCGACTGACCTCATTCTGCACCAGCTTTCTCGTAGCCTTGAAATCCATTTTGATGACGGCAAAATTTTCAACCTGCCTTGTGAATACCTGCGCGTGTACACACCCTCAGCCGAAGCCCTAGGGCATGGTGTGGGACAAGAAATTTTGCAAGTCGGCAAAGAAAACGTCGGCATTAGCGAAATTAAACCTGTCGGCAACTACGGCATCACCCCTGTATTCACCGATGGACACAGCAGCGGTATTTATACTTGGGATATGCTCTATCAATTGGGTAATGACTACAGCACACTATGGACAAACTACCTGCAAGAACTGAAAAATGCAGGGCATCAACATAACACCTCACACTAAACAGAGAACCATCATGACTACCAACACCACCCATTTTGGCTTTAAAGAAGTCGCCACCGAAGAAAAAGTTAAACTGGTACGCGGCGTATTTGATTCCGTCGCAGGACAATACGACATCATGAACGACTTGATGTCGATGGGCGTACACCGCATCTGGAAGCGCGTTGCTGTTCAACTCAGCAACGTCAGGCAAGGCGAACAAGTGCTAGATTTAGCAGGCGGCACAGGCGATTTAACCACCCTATTTGAACAACGTGTGGGTAAAAATGGACAAGTCGTCTTAGCCGACATCAACTCCGAAATGCTCCGCACAGGACGCAATCGCCTCATCGACAAAGGCTTAGTCGGCAACATCCGCTACGCCCAAGTCAACGCCGAATGCCTACCTTTTGCGGATAACACCTTCGATTGCGTCTGTATCGCCTTCGGCTTACGCAACGTCACCGACAAAGATGCCGCCTTACGCTCCATGTACCGCGTCCTAAAACCCGGTGGACGCGTCATCGTGCTGGAATTCTCGCACCCCATCGACAAAATCACCGAAAAAGTCTACGACTTCTACTCATTCACACTACTGCCTAAAATCGGCAAAATAGTTGCCAAAGACGAAGACAGCTACCGCTACCTAGCCGAATCCATCCGTATGCACCCCAAACAAGACGAACTCAAAGCCATGATGGAAAACGCAGGGCTAGAACGTTGCGAATATTTTAACATGACACAAGGGATTGTTGCCGTGCATCGTGGTTATAAACTTTAAGGCTACGCAAACCACAGAGATTTTTAAAACCTCTGTGGTTTGAATTTCTCGATGTGCGAACCAGATAAAAAGTAGGTCTAACCATGCAAGCCATAGAACTCAATGCAGTCATTATGCCAAATCATGAAATTCATTTGAAACTGCCTGATGACATAACCGTGAGCCATGCAAAAGTTATCATCATGTATGAAAATGAAAAGCCATTGGCTAAAAAGTGGGATAGATTTTTTGCTTCAAAAAGTTTTTTGATGATGATTGTCTTGCAGAAAGAGACAATGATGCACCGCAAGAGCGGGAGTTTTATTAATGCTCATGCTTGACACCAATATTTGCGTTTATATTTTTAGGACTTTCGCTATAGCCGAGGCAGTATAAATTGATTACAAAACCGTTCGCGCTGAGCTTGTCGAAGCGTGAATGTGGCTCTACAAGCTCACCACGAACGGTATCATTTTATTGTGCTTTAGCTATACCCTGCTAAAAAGCCTGAATTCGAGGTGAGCGTAACTCGTTTTTCAAAAACTCAGAAAACAAATGAGAACGGACTGTGTAAAGAGTTGTTGAGGTTTTCTGGGCATATACTTTCAATGACAACCACGGATGATAACAACAAGCGAGATGATTACGTTGAGAGCGGGCTTTACGGCATTGGCACTTTTCACTCACTGTTAGCTGTTTTAATTCACGGTGAAATGCTTTCGACTTTCCATCGAAAGTCACCAGTTTTAGGTTTTGCCATGCCGCGTACCCACTATCAAACAACACCGTTTTTGCATTGATTTGCTTGTTGGCTACCGCGCGTTTATCAGCCTCTCCGTGAAGTGATCGTTTTTGGTTTTTCCATCCGCTTCATGCGCATAAATCCGATAATCTTAACATCGGTATGCACTGGGTTGACCACACCAATCCCTCGTACTAAGCCGCCTACCGCTCCGCTGTATTGCCGCTTTACCAACTCTATCGACTTTGAATACTGCTTGTTTTGTACACTGTCATCACTAATCAAGCAGGATTCTTCGCTATTGCTCAGCAAACCTTTTGCTCTCTCCCAAACTTACCTTGGCGTTATTCGGCTTCGCTTTAAAAACTCACTAATCACATCATGACTCACGTTATCCATATGCTCAGATAAGTTCGTGCAGGTATAGTTAATCGGTGTACTTATCAGGTACTCTATGTATTTTTGTTTTGTTATCATGCCTCATAAACTCTCATTTTGCTAAATAGCGAAATCCCTAACTATCAAAATCTAACGCAAAGGTTTCCCTATTCGAGTAACGTCGGCTATTCTGAGCAACGACCAACAATTAAGTATGTTTAAAGCACACCTTGCTTTTTCTTAGCCAGTATTTCATCGAGGTATTATTGACTACAACACGAGAATTTGTCTAAATACGAGTTCAATAGACTTAAAAGATTAGCAATACCAGCACTCACAGGAACAGTAATACATGAAACTCGTCACCTTTACTTATCAACACCACACGCGCGTGGGTGCAGTGGTCGATGATGCCGTTATTGATAGCTTTGGCAATGCAAAAATACCCTGCACGATGATTGATTTTTTGAGTGCAGGTGTAGCGGCTTTAACAGCGATGCAAGCCTTAATCGACAGTGGTGAACACCGACTCGCACTGGCGGCTATAAAGTTACATGCGCCCATACCTAGACCTCCTAAATATGTGGCGATTGCGTTAAATTATGCGGATCATATTGCTGAAACGGGCAAGGCTCAACCTGAGTATCCCAGTTTTTTCACTAAGCAAAGCACTTGTGTGATTGGTTCAGGTGAGTCGATTGAAATGCCTAAGGTGTCTGATAAATTGGATTATGAAGGTGAGTTAGCGTTTGTCATTGGGCGGCGTTGTCGTCATGTTCCTGTGGAAAAAGCGTGTGAGGTGATTGCAGGGTTTATGATTGCCAATGATGTGTCGGTGCGGGATTGGCAAGCGCGTTCACCGACTATGATGATAGGTAAATCGTTCGATACTTGCGGGCCGTTAGGGCCTTGGTTAGTGACTGCGGATGAAATACTCGACCCGCATAATCTCAGTTTAAAAACGTGGGTGGATGATGAGCTGCGCCAAAATTCCAACACCTCAGAGATGCTGTTTAACTGTTATGAGATGGTGGCATATTTGTCGCAAGCTATGACGCTGGAAGTCGGTGATGTGATTAGTACAGGAACGCCCAGCGGTGTCGGGGTCAAAATGTCACCGCGTGGTTATTTGAAAGTTGGGCAAACGGTGCGTATTGCGATTGAAGGCATTGGCGAGTTGGTTAATACGGTGATTGCTGAGCCTACTGTTTTTTACCCTTAAATAAATCGCGTAATGTGGCAGGTTTTTTATTCATTAGCTTTAGGGGCAAAGGAAATAATACTTTTACTTTTAAGCCACCAAACTGGGATACACCTAAAATAAAATCCGCATTATGAATAGAGGCTATGCGTTGTACCATTGAAAAACCTAAACCTGTGCCTTGGGTTTGATTAGCCGTTTCTATACACCGATGAAAACGCTCTAGCGATTTTTCATATTGATCTGGCGCGATTCCAGGCCCTGAATCTTCAACACACAATGCCAATTGCCTATCTCTTCCTGTCACGGTAATCAGTACATTACCATTAACGGGGGTATATTTGATGGCATTCTCAATAATATTGCGAATTAGAATAGACACTAACGGCGCGTTAATCATGACGGGGACGGGATGATCTTCGACTAATTCGATAGTAATCTGTTTTTTATGGGCATTAGGCTCTAAGTCGGTAATCACCACGACGACTTCCCGATTAATCATGGTGTTTTGTTTGGTCAAAAATTCGGTATTGGATTCAATTCGTGAAAACGTCAGTAATTGCTGTACCAAATGCGTCATTCTATTGACTGCTTGTTTAATGCGGAGTAAGGCTTGTTTACGCACATCATCATCATCGGTTCTCAGCGCGACGTGGGCTTGCGTCAATAAACCTGCTAACGGCGTTCTTAATTCGTGTGACGCATCGGCGGTAAAGCGGTGTTCGTGTTCAAAAGCCTCCTCTAATTGCGCAAACAGTTTGTTAATTTCATTCACCATTGGCACAACTTCTTTCGGCAATCGTTTGAGCGGCAATGGTTTGAGGTAATTGGCTTCACGGATGGCGAGGGCTTTTTCTAAATGATGAAACGGTCTCAATGCGCGACGCACAATGAATGAGATAACCAGCCATAATAAAGGCAATCCGATTAAGAAAGGCACAAACAATTGGCTAGATATTTCATCGGTCAACTCAGAGCGAATCTGCTCTTTTTGCCCAACGTGAATCACATATTCATCTGTTGAATCGGTCAAACTAAAGACGTGCCAATCATTGCCGTCGATATTATTTTCACTAAAACCATGCGTAATGGCTGATAAGGCAAATTTCGGCGCACTTTCTGACCGCAGCAATAAGCCATCTTTTTTTGACCACAATTGAAAGGCAATTTTGCGTTCGTATTTATGCCCTAAACTCTCCGCTTGTAGCATTTCATCAAATGCTGCCCATAACTGGTTATCGCTTTTGCTACCGTCAAAGTTAGGCAATAAAAAAACAGGTGAACTGTCCGATTCTAATAATAAACCGCCTGATTCAGCCCATAATTGAAAGGTGCTTTTGCTTTTAAATTTATGGCGTAACGCATAAGTATGTAACATCCCGCTGGCTTGTTCTTTATTCCAGTTGCCTGATAAAGAACCTTCACGCACTAAACTTTCGATGAACGCGTGTAACACTTTAGCGGATTGAGCTAATTCAGCATCAAATAAATTAGCCACTTCATCACGCGTAACACGGTAGCTAAGGTAAGCGGTAATCCCCCAAATCACCATTGAGGCAGACACGAGGGTGATTAATAAGCGGCGTTTAAGAGAGTAATTCATTCGTCATTATCACTGTCAATAATATAACCCACACCTCTGACAGTGCGTATGAGGCTCGCATCAAGTTTTTTGCGTAGGTAATGAATATAGACCTCCACAGTATTACTTTCGACATCTGAATCCCACGAATACAGGCTTTCTTCTAAACGTGCTTTAGACACTACTTTGCCGATATTGCCCATCAAAAAACTGAGTATTTCAAATTCTTTTTGCGAGAGTTCTATTTTTTCATCGTTATAGCTCACTAAACGCGAGGCAGGATCTAACACAATGCCTTTATGTTCGACATTAGGCACACTCCGCCCTTCATTACGTCTTGCTAACGCCCGCAATCTGGCACACACTTCATCCAACTCAAATGGCTTAATGACAAAATCATCTGCACCCGTATCCAAACCCGTTACGCGGTCTGGAATGGTATCTTTAGCGGTTAATACCATCACAGGGGTTTCATTTTTACGGCTTCTTAAGGCGCGTAAAATTTCCATGCCGTCCATCTCAGGCAAGTTCCAATCCAGCACAATCAACTCATAGCTATTGGTTTTGAGTGCTTCATCAGCAAGCCTGCCATTGGTGAGCCAATCCACAGCATACCCTTCCATTTTCAAACCCGCTACTAAGCCATCACCCAGTATTTCGTCATCTTCAACCAATAAAAGTCGCATTGTATCCTCGCTGTTTAAATAAGAATTCGGTTAAGTAAGTAGGTGTTTAAAAATTATTAGGTATTGTTGGAATACAAACCTAAGGTTTGTACTCCTCGTACTAATTAAAGACTTATGCTCAACTACTTAATCGCAATATTCAACGTTAAGTTAAAAATAACATAATTAGTTTAACCAATCGGCTAAAATTGACGTTTTGCAAACATTTTTTAAACTATGGCTAATTTTAACACGCACTTATCGGTTGCCTTAGGTGCTAGCGCAGGGGCTGCACTGCTGACTGTGAATATGAACATCATTACCATCACCGATGCACCGTGGATGATTGCCTTTGGTGCAATTGGCGGGATGTTACCCGATATTGATTCAGGGCATTCAATACCCATCAAAATATTTTTTACTACCTTAGCATTACTCGCCCTGCTAGCGGTGATTAATTTGTTTAAAAATCACTACCCGCCACACTGGTTATTATTAATGGCGGCGGCGGCTTATTTAGGTGTGCGCTACGGTGCATTAAAATTATTTGACCGCTTTACCAGTCATCGTGGCATTTTTCATTCCGTCTTAACGGCGGTATTTTTTTGTCTATTAATGGTGTGTATCGGTTGTTACCTATTACGCTGGGATAATCTACATTCGTGGCTAAGTGGTTTATTTATCAGCTTTGGTTTTATTGTCCACTTACTGCTGGATGAAATTTATAGTGTTGATTTATCCAATAGACGCATGAAAAAATCTTTCGGTACGGCATTAAAATTGTACAGCTATAACAACATGACCACCACCGCATTAATGGCACTCTGCACATTGGCTCTGGCTTGGATAACACCGCAACCACAGCCTTTAATCAGTGCGTGGCAAAAGCAAAATTTACCCGTAAAAGTCTTAAAAACGCCAAGCCAACGGTAATTAACAACCGTTTTAATTGCAAATCTGTTGTGTAAATGTTTGGTTGATATCCGCTAACACGCTAAAATTAAACCCATTTTGTTTGTCTTATAACTTATTCCCTCATGAAAGAAGAAACTACGCCAACCCTTATACCCGCAACAACCCCATTACACGCCGCTTGGAATTGGAGTTTATCTTCGCTAAATGAGCAAAGCTGGGTTAAAAACATCAGTGACTCAGAAAGCAGCACTCACTACCCCATCAAATTATTACGTTATTGGTTTATGTTTAATTTGATTAAAGAACAACAACAGCGACTAGGACGACCGCTACGCGTCTGTGAAATTGGTGTCGATAGAGGGCAAATGCGCCGTTATGTGCAAGATGCGGGTTTTACTGACATTGCTTGCTGGGAAGCGGTTGATTATAAATTACAAGCTGAACTCAGCGAATCGGGCTACACCAAACAAATTCAAGCGAATGTCGATTTACCTGAATTCGCGTTGGCAGACAAGTACGATGTTATTATCGTTTTGCATCTGCTGGAACACTTATTTGAACCTGAGAATTTGGCAATGAAACTCGCCCCTCCGCTGGAAAATGGCGGTATTTTAATCGGAGGGTTTCCTGCTGTACCGCAAATCATACAAACCTATCGTCAAGAAAAAATCCGCAAAACCGCCGCTAACTTTGGACACGTCAGCACCTTTTCACCACAACGCGTGAAAAGCATGGCCGCCAGTTGTGGGCTGACAATGGATTTCTTGTCGGGTACTTATATGCTCCGCAAACGCAATTTCTTTCTGGAAAATTGTAAAGGCTGGGTACGATTGAATTTATTATGGGGCGTGCTGTTCCCTGCACTCAGTGGTGAAATTTACTGGCAAATGCGTAAGTAAAATACCCTCCACACCTCGTTCCCACGCGCTGCGTGGGAATGCAGTTTCAACGCG
Organism: Methylococcales bacterium; assembly: GCA_009692395.1. Lineage (GTDB taxonomy): Bacteria > Pseudomonadota > Gammaproteobacteria > Methylococcales > Methylomonadaceae > UBA4132. Next base: position 9,516 of record SHZG01000023.1, read on the forward strand.
CCGCGTTGTAAGAATAAGACAACAAGCTCCCATTTTTCGTCAGCCACAACATATCAAACAGTCGTTCTTCTTAACCCTGTGATACAATAAACCTATTGATTTAGTACAGAATTGTACCGCCCTCTGCGAGAAGTACATCGCTATTCCCCTCATTAGCTATAAACGCAGACCCTTTTCAGAGCCTTTCCTAGTAAAACACTCTGACGTATTTTTAATACCCTTTTTATTCCGAACTGCAAAAATTAGCGCAGTCATTCATTGAGATTTTATACCCCATGCCATTTACCAAACTCGGATTATCTGATCCACTGCTTCGTGCTATTGCTGAAGCAGGTTATACCACGCCCTCCCCTATTCAATTACAAGCCATTCCTGCCGTGTTGAACGGTCATGATTTATTGGCAGCGGCGCAAACTGGCACGGGTAAAACCGCTGGTTTCGCCTTGCCAATTTTGCATCGTATTTCGCAAAAACATTACGCGACTAATCGCCCTGTTCGTGTATTAATTTTAACGCCAACGCGTGAACTTGCCGCGCAAGTCGGTGAGTCAGTCAGTAAATACGGCGAACACTTACACCCGCGTTTAAAAACCGAAGTAGTTTTTGGTGGAGTAAAAATTAATCCACAAATGATGCGTTTGCGTGGCGGTGTGGATATTTTAGTTGCTACACCCGGCCGCTTATTGGACTTAGTTGGACAAAACGCGCTTAAATTGGATCAAATAGAAACCTTGGTGCTGGATGAAGCGGATCGTATGCTAGACATGGGTTTTATTCGTGACATCCGCAAAATTATTGCCTTGTTACCGAAAAAACGTCAAAACTTGTTATTTTCAGCGACATTCTCCGAAGATATACGCCAACTAACGACAGGCTTATTGGTTAATCCGATAACAATTGAAGTTGCAGCGCGTAATACGGCGGCTGAAACGGTTGAGCAGATTGCTTATTTGTGTAACAAAGCCAATAAAGCCGATTTACTGTGTCATTTGATAAAAACCAATGACTGGCAACAAGTGTTAGTATTTACCAGCACTAAACATGGTGCGAATCGCCTGACTGAAAAACTCAATAAACTAGACATTAAAGCCGCTGCGATTCATGGCAATAAAAGCCAAGGCGCGAGAACTAGCGCGTTATCAGGCTTTAAAGCAGGTGAAATTCGTGTGTTAGTGGCGACTGATGTTGCCGCGCGTGGTATTGATATTAACTTACTGCCTCATGTGGTCAATTATGAACTGCCACGCGCACCAGCGGATTATGTGCATAGAATTGGTCGAACAGGCAGAGCGGGTGAAGAAGGTCAGGCGATTTCCTTGGTGTCTCATGATGAAATGAACGATTTGCGAATCATTGAAAAATTGATTAAAACACCTATTAAACGTGAACAAATCGAAGGCTTTGAACAAGCGGCAGTCGCACCACCGATGCCACCCGAACCGCCACGCCCACCGCGTCAGCCTAGAAATCAGCCGCATAAAACAACCACCGCCGCACCTAAAACTGAGCATAAGCCACGCCGTAGAAGTAGCGTTTAACTTATTCATTACGATAACATAAGGAGATTCTAAACCTCCCTATGTTATAAAAAAAGACGAGTAGATTGACTTTAAAACACTCATGTACATTTTATCTTCCTTAATAGTCATAACTGCAAGATTTTGGCTTTTCTTAACTTCCATAATGTTGATTGTAAGCTTATAGAAAATTGTTCTCCTAACCATTTTCCTCCATAGAGTCATTGTGTTATTAACATACCAGACACCATATTTGCACCCTTTGATGTGTCCTAAAAAGTATTGACACATCAGTAGCCACATCACATCCATCTGATTATCTAACGAACAATTCGCCTTATATCAAGTTACGAGCGCGTAATCAGGATTATCTTCATCTATTTTTACACCGCAATGTCTGCATATTTGCACCAATGTGTTTTTTACCCTGATTTTCAGCTATTTTCATTTGTTTAACCCGTTCGCGAAAGTCTTGTTTACGTTCTTCCGTGGTAGCATCAAAACATAAGACACAAGACACGCCGTCCTCATAATGCTCATGTTGTTTTTCTGATTCAGAGACAGGATAACCACACGCATGACAGAGGGCGTAACTACCCCGATTTAAATCTTTATCCACTGAAACACGATGGTCGAATACAAAACATTCGCCTTCCCAAAGACTGTCTTCTGCTTGAGTATGCTCCAGATAATTCAGGATGCCGCCTTCAAGATGATAGACTTCTTTTACCCCTCTTTTTAAAGCGTAACCTGTTGATTTTTCGCATCTAATTCCGCCAGTGCAGTACATGGCAATTTTTTCTACAGGGCGATTTTCAATGACATCATCAAGATATTTTTTAAATTCGATAAAGGTATCAACATTCGGAATTTCTGCATCCTTAAAATACCCAATATTCGTCTCATATTTATTACGCGTATCTAATAAAAGCACATCCTCATTTTTTATTAATTCATTCCATTTATTAGGTGAAATATAAGTGCCTATATGTTTATTAGGGCCAACACTTTTGTCCTCAAAGGTAACTATTTCATTTTTCAGTTTCACTTTAAAACGGTGAAAAGGATCATTTTCACAAAAAAAATATTTTGGCTGCAACTTACCCACTAATTTTTCCAGATTTTCCAAAAATCCATCAATATTTTCACTGAGTCCTGCAATAGTCGAATTTACGCCCTCATCGGCAATAATTACTGTACCAGAAATAGGAAATACTTCACGGAAGGCATTGATTTTTTCATTAAAATCAGCAAGATTCGTTAAGGGTACGAATTTATAAAACGCGGCAATTTTTATCATAAAATATAAAACACAAAATAAAATACAACAAAAATTATAACACTTTATGACACTATCAAAGCAAGTGCTATGGAATTAATAAGCACAAAGAACGCATTTCTTTTATCAACTTGATACAACATTTATGCGATACTAACCGCCTTTTTTTCTAAATTACTGTGAAGGAGTAACACATGACAGCACTGGTTGGCATCATCATGGGCTCGACCTCTGACTGGGAAACAATGCAACACACCGCTCAAACTTTAGAGCAGCTGGGCATTCCTCATGAAATTGAAGTCGTTTCCGCACACCGCACACCCGATAAATTGTTTTCGTATGCGGAAATGGCAGAAATTAAAGGCTTAGAAGTCATTATTGCAGGTGCAGGTGGTGCGGCGCATTTACCAGGGATGACAGCGGCTAAAACCGCGATTCCCGTGTTAGGTGTTCCCGTGCAGTCTAAGGCCTTGAATGGTATGGATTCCTTATTATCTATCGTACAAATGCCCGCTGGTATTCCTGTTGGCACATTAGCAATCGGTAAAGCAGGTGCGATTAATGCGGCATTATTGGCAGCGGCGATTATCAGCAATAAACATACTGAATACAAAGAAGCATTAAATAATTTTAGACGCGACCAAACGGACACCGTATTAGCAAACTCAGACCCGCGTAAGGAACTACAATGAAAATAGGCGTACTAGGCGCAGGACAACTGGCGCGTATGCTAGCGTTAGCGGGTATACCGCTAGGGCTGGAGTTTATTTTTTTAGACCCATCAAAAGACGCGGGTGCAAACCGTTTAGGCAAAGCCTTAACAGGCGACTACGACGACCCTGAATTACTGGCACAATTGGCAGAACGCGCCGATGTCGTCACTTACGAATTTGAAAATGTACCCGCACCTGTGGCTGAATTTCTCGCCTCACACACGCAAGTACACCCCGCACCCAAAGCCCTCGCCGTTGCCCAAGATCGCTTAGTTGAAAAAACCTTTTTCAATGATATAGGTATCGCCACGCCACACTATGCGGCGGTCAATAGTTCGGCAGAATTACAACAAGTAATGACTACCATCGCCTACCCTGCTATTTTAAAAAGTCGTACTCAAGGTTATGACGGCAAAGGACAATCGGTATTACGTTCAGCCAATGATTTAGCGGCTGCGTGGGATGTATTACAAGGCGTGCCTGCTATTGTGGAAGTCTTTGTCCCGTTTGATAGAGAAATTTCTATTGTTGCCGTGCGTAGCGTGTCAGGTGACATCGTGTTTTATTCCGTGGCTGAAAATGTGCATCGTGGCGGTATTCTGCGGGTCTCTACCGCACTGGATAATGACCCTATGCAAGCAACCGCTGAAAATTACGCCACTCGCTTATTGGAAGCCTTGGATTATGTCGGCGTACTAGCGTTAGAATTATTTGAAGTCAATGGTGCATTATTGGTCAATGAATTCGCCCCGCGTGTCCATAATTCAGGGCATTGGACCATTGAAGGTGCGGAAACCAGCCAATTTGAAAACCACTGTCGTGCCATTGCAGGTCTACCGTTAGGTGCAACCAGTGTAGTTGGCTACTCGGCAATGGTTAATTTTATCGGCGGCTTACCTGATACCAACGCCTTATTGGCTTTGCCGCACACCCATTTGCATCTGTATGACAAAGAACCACGCACAGGGCGTAAAGTCGCTCACGTCACCGTTCGTGCTGACAGTGCCGAGCAGTTAGCTCAGTTAGTAAAACCTGTCATTGCAATGGCTGATGAAACAGATGATTCTTGAATGGTAAAGACGTTGCACTGCAACGTCTTTACAGCAACGCTAACGTCTCTACTAAAAACTCATGTTAAAAATATACAACACCCTCACTCGAAAAAAAGAACTCTTTCAGCCGCGTGTCGTGGGTACAGTCGGGCTATACGTCTGTGGCATGACGGTTTACGATTACTGCCACATTGGACACGCACGGGTCATGGTGGTATTTGATACCGTCGCGCGGTATTTTCGTTATTTAGATTATGACTTAACCTACGTCCGCAATATCACCGACATCGACGACAAAATCATTCAACGCGCTATCGAAAACGGGGAAGATTACACCGCGCTGACGGAACGCTTCATCACCGCCATGCACGAAGACGAACAAGCGTTATCCGTGTTGCCCGTCGATATTGAACCCCGAGCCACCCAATCCATTCCCGACATTATCGCCATGATTGCAACCTTGATTAGCAAGGGTTTAGCATACATTGGCAGTAATGGTGATGTATTTTACGCAGTCACTAAATTTAAAAATTACGGGCAATTATCAGGCAAAAATCTGGATGACTTGCAAGCGGGTGAACGGGTCGATGTAGACCACGCCAAAAATAACCCGCTGGATTTTGTCTTATGGAAAATGGCAAAAGCCAACGAACCCGCATGGCAATCACCGTGGGGCAATGGTCGGCCGGGTTGGCATATTGAATGCTCGGCAATGTCCACTTGTTGTTTAGGAAATTCCTTTGACATACACGGCGGCGGCATGGATTTACAGTTCCCGCACCATGAAAATGAAATCGCCCAATCCGAAGGCGCGACGGGTGAAAAATTTGTCAATGTGTGGATGCACAACGGTTTTGTGCGCGTTGATAATGAAAAAATGTCTAAATCGCTGGGCAATTTTTTCACCGTCCGCGAAGTATTAAAACAATACCGCCCTGAAATTATTCGCTTTTTTATTCTCTCCAGTCATTACCGCAGCCCGCTCAATTATTCGGATGAATCACTCAATGAGGCTTATAGCGCGTTGACTCGTTTATATACTGCATTACGCGGTGTCGATAGCGTTGATTCAGCCGTAGATACAGATTACAAAGCCCGTTTTGAACAGGCAATGGACGATGATTTTAATACCCCCGTCGCCTTAGCGGTATTATTTGATTTAGCGCGGGATTTAAACAAAGCCAAAACCCACGAACCTGAAAAAGTAGCTGGTTTAGCAGCCACTTTAAAACAATTAGCCAGCTTATTAGGCTTATTACAAGATGCCCCTGACGCATTTTTAAAAGGCGATGCAGACGACGACATCGAGCAACAAATTCAAGCGCGTATTGATGCCAAAAAAGCCAAAGACTGGGCAACCGCCGATAAAATCCGCAATGACTTAAAAGCCAATGGCATTATTTTAGAAGACTCCCCAGACGGCACAACCAGCTGGCGGAGGGAATAAGTATACACTTCATAGTTCCCACTGCTCCAGCATGGGAATTCATCCTGCAACGCTCCAGCGTTGTGTGTACACGAAAGGAATAACTTATGCGTTACGCAATCGTTATTGAAAAAGCAGAAAATAATTATTCAGCCTATGTTCCAGATTTACTGGGTTGTGTTGCCACAGGTGCAACTATTGAAGAAGCCGAGCGTGAAATTCGTACCGCTATCGAATTTCATCTTGCAGGTATGATTGAAGACGGTTTACCTATCCCACAGCCAATCAGTATTGTTGAATATATTGAAGTGGCGGCGTGAATAATTCAAAACGCTAATAAGTAATTAAGAGGCGAAAATGACTATTACAGAACACAGATTAACTATCGCTCAACAAATTCAAGAATTATCCGAAGAATCGCTGTGTGAACTAGAAAAAATTATTACCCAATTAAAAACAGCTCACAGTCATTCTTTGCCGCAAAAAAATAAAATAGGTTTGAAAAATTTATTGGCTTCGTGGAGTCCTGTAGACGATTTTCCTGAAATAGAAGATAAGCCACCTACGGCTGAGGATATTTTTTAATGCGGCAATATCTATTAGATACTAATATTTTGTCGCATGTAATTAAACAACCACAAAGCACCTTAACCCAAAAAATATTGGCATTAGAATCCGATAGTTTGTGTACCAGTATCATCGTCGCTTGTGAATTACATTATGGGGTTGAGAAAAAAGGGGTAGTGGATTAAATCTGTGATGATAGATTAAAATCACGGGCAGAATAAAATCACACTTACCTAAAAGACCTTATGAGCTGCTACCAAGAAATCACCTGTCCATTCTGTAAAAGTAACCAGATGGGCAAGTCAGGACGCAATGCAACGG
>SHZG01000024.1 GCA_009692395.1 Methylococcales bacterium
TGGAATTCTTGCCGCCTTATTCACCTGACTTAAATCCTATTGAACACAAATGGGCGCAAGCTAAAGCACTTAGAAGAAAGAAAAACTGCTCCACTGATACACTGTTCTCTCAGCTCTTTTAAATCATTTTATTTTGCTTTGGCTATAGCCCTTCTTGTTCTTTAATCGTCAATACTTTTTGGCGGAAATCGGCTGAATATGTCATCTAATTTAAAATAATCAAATTATACTGCTTTGGCTATATCACACACTACGCTAGATCAAATTAAGCAGTCTGGGGTGCTACACGTCTTAACCAGAACTGACCCGACAACCTATTATCAAAGTGCTGAGGGTGATGCAGGATTGGAATACGATCTCATTACCCTGTTTGCAAAGCACTTAGGCGTTAAAGTTAAGATTGAAGTGCCTAATACCTTTGATGAAATTTTAAGTAAAATTGCCGAAGGCAAAGCCGATATTGCCGCCGCAGGCCTAACGCTTACCGAAGCGCGTAAAAAAACCATGCGTTTCGCACCTGCGTATTACGAAGTCACTGAACAACTGATTTACCGTTCAGGAACCCGCCGCCCTATTGATATTGACAGCTTAAGTAACGGCATTCTTGAAGTCACTAAAGGCACGAGTCACGTTGACTCACTGTCTCAATTAAAACAAACTAATTATCCATTAAATTGGGCAGAGAATGAGCAATTAGACACCGATGGTCTGCTGTATCTGGTTAATGCAGGACTTATTGATTACACGGTCGCTGATTCCAATCAAGCGACGTTAATTCGCCGCTTTTATCCCAAACTCAATATTGCCTTTGATATTTCCACCGCGCGTCAATTGGCGTGGGCGTTAAGCCCCTCTAATGACACCAGTTTATACGATGAAGTAGTGGTGTTTTTCAATCGCATTAAAGCCGATAAAACCTTAGATCAACTGCTAGAAAAACATTATGGACACACCAACAGCCTAAGTTATGTTGATAACTGCCAATTTCGCCAACACCAAAAAACTCGCCTGCCAACTTATCAATACAACTTTAACGTAGCGGCCTTGTTATACGACATAGATTGGCGGTTATTGGCAGCTATTGGTTATCAAGAATCCCATTGGTTAGCCAATGCTGAATCTTCGCATGGTGTGCAAGGTATTATGATGTTGACCGAGGACACGGCTGATTTTCTCAATATCAAAGACCGAACCGATCCAGTACAAAGTATTGATGGTGGTGCGCGTTATTTTAAACAGCGACTTAATATTATCTCTGACAAAATTCCTCAACCCGACCGCACATGGTTTGCCTTAGCGTCTTACAATGTTGGCATGGGGCATCTCGAAGATGCTAGACGACTCACCGAATTACAAGGCGGTAATCCAGATAAATGGGTAGATGTTAAACAACGCCTGCCGTTATTAACCGAAGAAAAATGGCATCAACAAACTAAACACGGCTACGCCAGAGGCGATGAACCTGTGCGTTATGTAGAAAACATACGCAGTTATTATGATTTATTAGTGTGGCTTACCGAAGAAAATCAGATTCAGAATGATGCAATGGCTATCAAGACCCCTCCTGAATCTGAAGCAGTTTATGATTTAAAGTAGGGTGGGCAGTTTTTTTGCCCACCAAGAGAAACTACCGTCGAGCGCGAAAAAAATCGCGTAATAAATCCCCGCATTCCGTTTTCAATACGCCGCCTTGCCAATCGACTTTGTGATTCAGAAACGGCGCATCAGTCAAACTCAAGGCATTACACACCGCGCCGCGTTTAGGATCAAACGCACCAAATACCAGTCGCTTGATACGCGCATGACTGATTGCTCCCATGCACATCACACACGGCTCTAACGTGACATACAAGGTAGTATCAATCAGTCGATAATTTTCCACTGCTTTGCCTGCGTGGCGTAATGCAACCACTTCCGCATGAGCCGTAGGATCATGATTGGCAATTGAATCATTCCAACCTTCGGCAATACATTGATTATTTTTAATCAACAACGCGCCGACTGGTACTTCACCGCGTGCTGCGGCGCGTTGTGCTAAGCGTATCGCGTAACGCATCCACGCTTCATCGTTAGTTAAATCGGAATCTGAATAGACCTGCGAGGTTTCTAAAACCTCGCAGGTCTTGGAGGTGTTTATTCCCATTCAATCGTAGCAGGTGGTTTGCCGCTAATGTCATAAGTGACCCGTGAAATTCCAGCCACTTCATTAATTATCCGCCGTGAGATTAAATCCAAGAATTCATAAGGCAAATGCGCCCAGCGCGCGGTCATAAAATCAATGGTTTCCACTGCGCGAATGGCGATGACGTAATCATAACGGCGACCATCACCCATTACGCCCACCGATTTAACAGGCAAGAACACTGCAAACGCTTGGCTGACTTTATCGTATAAATCATGGCGATACAGTTCTTCAATAAAAATGGCATCGGCTTTGCGCAATAAATCGGCAAATTCTTTTTTCACTTCGCCCAAAATACGCACACCTAAACCTGGGCCAGGGAACGGATGACGGTAGACCATATCGGCTGGTAGCCCCAATTCCACGCCTAATTTCCGTACTTCGTCTTTAAACAATTCGCGTAATGGTTCAACCAATTTCAGGGTCATATTTTCAGGCAAACCGCCAACATTGTGGTGTGATTTAATCAAATGCGCTTTGCCACTTTTAGAACCTGCTGATTCAATCACGTCTGGGTAAATCGTGCCTTGTGCCAACCATTTGGCATCTTTAATTTTGCCTGCTTCATCATCAAAAATGTCGATGAATAAATTACCGATGATTTTACGTTTTTGTTCAGGATCAGTAATTCCGCTGAGCGCGTCTAAATAACGTTGTTCCGCATTCACGCGTATAACTTTCACCCCTAAATGCTCGGCAAAAATCGCCATCACTGCATCGCCTTCATTCAAGCGTAACAAGCCCGTATCAACAAATACGCAGGTTAATTGCGTGCCTATCGCTTTATGCAATAGTGCCGCCACTACCGATGAATCCACACCGCCCGATAAGCCCAAAATCACATGATCTGTACCTACTTTTTCACGAACTGATCGAACGCTTTCTTCAATAATATTGCTAGAATTCCAAAGGGCATCACAGCCACACAAATCCAAAACAAAACGCGATAAAATGCGTCCGCCTTGCTTTGTGTGCGTAACTTCTGGATGAAATTGCAATGCGTAAAAGCCTTTAGCTTCATTAGCAATCCCCGCAATTGGCGCGCCGTCTGAACTGGCAATTAGGATAAAACCGTCAGGCAATTCAGTCACTCTGTCGCCATGACTCATCCACACATCCAGCAAACCAAAACCTTCCGCCGATAAATGGTCTTCAATCCCCGATAATAATTGTGAATGCCCACGCGCCCGAATTTGCGCATAACCAAATTCACGATGGTCAGAGGTTTCGACTTTACCACCTAATTGTTCCGTCATAGTTTGCATTCCATAACAAATACCTAATACAGGCACGCCCAATTCAAACACCGCTTGTGGCGCACGCGGCGTATCGATACTGGTCACAGTATCAGGGCCACCCGATAAAATAATGCCATTGGGCGCGAAGTTTTTCACTTCGTCATCACTGCATTCGCAGGAATAAATTTCACAATACACGCCGATTTCACGAATGCGCCGTGCGATAAGTTGGGTGTATTGCGAGCCGAAATCGAGGATGAGAATTTTGTGAGTATGGATGTTTGAGACTGGTTTCATGATGACCGTTATTTGATTGAATAAATGGTTGCTACAAAGTAAGCGACAGTATTTTTGCTAACAGTCATTATAACAATTAAGCTCAATACACGGGCAAAACTCATGATGTTCTTTTTAAGCTAGTGCAGGCACGTTTAAAATACCACTAGAAACGTGTAAGATGTCGCTTATTTCTAGTCTATTTTAACTAAACAAATGACTCAACGAATAGCCCAAGTCGAGCGTAATACGCTTGAAACTCAAATTAAAATTAACATCAATTTAGATGGCACAGGTAAATCCTCATTTGTTACAGGTGTGCCTTTTTTAGATCACATGATGGATCAAATTGCTAGGCATGGCTTGATTGATATGGACATCGTCGCGCATGGTGATTTACAAATTGATGCCCATCACACGGTGGAAGATATAGGCATTACTTTAGGCATGGCGTTTGCTCAAGCACTCGGTGATAAAAAAGGCATTTCACGTTATGGTTATGCTTATGTGCCGTTGGATGAAGCCTTATCGCGGGTAGTGATTGATTTTTCAGGTCGGTCTGGCTTGTTTTATGAGGTCAAATATCCCAGAGCGTCAATCGGCGGTTTTGATGTCGATTTGTTCCGTGAATTTTTTCAAGGCTTTGTTAATCATGCGGGTGTCACGCTGCATATTGATAATTTGAAAGGCGCGAATGCTCACCATGTTGCGGAAACTATCTTTAAAGCATTAGGTCGCGCTATCCGTATGGCTATTACCGCCGATGAGCGCATGGCGGGTATAATGCCGTCTACTAAAGGCGTGCTTTAATACCGTCTGCAATCCATAAACAGACCTGTCAGGTTTTAAAAACCTGACAGGTCTACGCTATCGCCTACTATCATATTAATACTTATGTCTTCTGTTGCTGTCATTGATTACGGAATGGGTAATTTACATTCCATTGCCAAAGCTTTACAACACGCCGCCCCCAAAGTGGATGTGTTAGTAACCGCTCACGCAAATGAAATTTTAAACGCGGATAGAGTCGTTTTTCCTGGTGTGGGTGCAATGCGTGATTGTATGCAGGCATTGCAACAATCTGGCTTGGATAAGATTATTAAACAAGTTGCTACCACGAAACCGCTGTTAGGTATTTGCTTGGGAATGCAGGCGTTATTAACTGACAGTGCGGAAAATGGGCATACCGATGGGTTGAACATTTTCCAAGGTCATGTCGTGCATTTTCCAGAACCGCTACACGATGCTCAAGGCGAAATATTAAAAGTGCCGCACATGGGCTGGAATCAAGTCGCACAACGCCCGCACCCGTTATGGGCAAACATCCCGCAAAACAGCCGCTTTTATTTTGTGCATAGTTATTATGCGCAACCTGATGATGCGTCTGTGATTGCCGCAACCACCGATTATCCCGATGCCTTCGCCTGTGCGTTAGCTAACAAAAACATTTTTGCCGTACAATTTCACCCTGAAAAAAGTCAGGCAGTTGGCTTACAACTGCTACAAAACTTTTTACACTGGAATGGTCAAGTCTAATCAACATGACTGCCAGTCCTTCAAAGGACTGGCAGTCATTAACTTTTGAGGTTTTTATGCTGTTAATCCCCGCTATTGATTTAAAAGATGGAAAATGTGTGCGCCTACGTCAAGGACGCATGGAAGATGACACGGTATTTTCTGACAACCCTGTTGAAGTCGCAGGTCGTTGGGTAGCCTTAGGTGCAAGACGCATCCATTTAGTCGATTTAGATGGCGCGTTTGCAGGCAGACCCCGAAATGCTGACGTGATTCACGCAATTGTTGAAGCCTATCCCAACGTCTCCGTACAAATCGGCGGCGGTATTCGTGATGAAGATACTATTCAAGCCTATTTGAATGCAGGCGTGGAATACGTCATTATCGGCACAAAAGCCGTCAACGAACCGCATTTTGTCCGTGATATGGCAATTGAATACCCACGCCGTATTATCGTTGGCTTAGATGCCAAAGACGGCAAAGTGGCGATTGATGGTTGGTCAAAACTCTCCAAACATGACGTAATCGATTTAGCGCAACACTTTGAATCCGATGGTGTAGAAGCCATTATTTACACCGATATTTCCAGAGATGGCATGATGCAAGGTGTCAACGTCGAAGCCACTGCCCGTTTAGCCCGCGCCATTACCATTCCTGTTATCGCCTCAGGCGGCATCACCAACATGGATGATATTCACGCCTTAGGTAAAGTGGCGCATGAAGGCATTATGGGTGCGATTACAGGTCGGGCAATTTATGAAGGCACTTTGGATTTTGCAGAAGCGGAGAGGATTGCTGAGACTTACGCATGAAAAATCCAGAAGAAATCAAAAAATTAGCTTACGAACGGCTTGTAGAGGCGCAAATTCTTTGCGATGCAGGAAAATATAACGGTGCATTTTATCTCGCTGGATACAGTATTGAATTAATGCTCAAAGCAAAAATTTGTGAAAATTGGGGAATGCCGAATTTATTTGATGAAAAATACACAGTTCATGGTATCAGTGACATCAGAAAAGCGATAAAAACACATGATATTGCTGTATTACTTATTTTTAGCGGCTTAAAAACTAAATTTGAGATAGCTAAAAGTGACAATATTTCACTCGCTCTAGCTAATGCAATTTTATTTGCAGATTCTGGTCAATGTCATTGGAGTGAACAAGTGCGTTATCAATCTGAACCGAAAGACGCGAGTAATGTTCAATACCTATGTAGACATACTACAAGACGACAATAGAGGATTACTCGAATGGATAAACAACAATTAAACGCTAAATTGGAAGGTTTTAAAAAAACTTGCCAAGCTAAAAACTATATTGAAGGCGATTTTTATCTCGATGAGGCTTATCCAGGTGATTACTCTTCCTATGTGGTTAAAATGGTTATTAAAGAATCATGGTTGAATGAATTAGGAAGTCGAAGTGCAGAATTGAAAGCATTGCTCGAAACTCTTTGGACAGAAACAGAAGCTAAAACACGCGAAAGTATCTTTACTATAGCGATTTATCGTGAAAGTGAGCGTGATTTAATCAAGCTTCCTTCTTATCGAGAAATCGCATGAGCCTAGCCAAACGTATTATTCCCTGCCTTGATGTTGATAACGGTCGCGTGGTAAAAGGCGTGCAGTTTGTTGATATTCGTGATGCAGGTGATCCTGTGGAAATCGCCCGCCGTTATGACCGTGAAGGCGCAGATGAAATCACCTTTTTAGACATCACTGCCACGCACCATGAACGCAACACCATGGTTCATGTGGTGGAACAAGTTGCCAGTGAAGTGTTTATTCCGCTCACTGTGGGCGGAGGTATTCGTACTTTAGACGACATTCGCACCATGTTAAACGCAGGCGCGGATAAAGTCGGCATTAACAGCGCGGCAATTTTTAGACCTGAATTTGTCCGAGAAGCCGCCGAACGCTTTGGCTCACAATGTATCGTGGTTGCCATTGATGCCAAAAAAGTTAGCGCGGATGGTGAAGCCAATCGCTGGGAAATTTTCACCCACGGCGGACGCAAACCTACAGGCATAGACGCAGTCGAATGGGCTATAAAAATGGTCGAATTTGGCGCAGGTGAAATTCTCTTAACCAGCATGGACAAAGACGGCACGAAAAGCGGCTTTAACTTACCCTTAACCCGCGCTGTCAGTGAAGCGGTCTCTGTGCCTGTAATTGCATCGGGTGGCGTGGGTAATTTAGACCATTTAGCCGAAGGCATACTCGAAGGCAAAGCCGATGCCGTACTAGCCGCCAGTATTTTTCATTTTGGTGAATATACCATTGAGCAAGCCAAACAACATTTGCGTTCACGCGGCATTGAAGTGAGATTATAGTCATGCCCACTATTTCTATGTTTTACGGCATTATTATATATATGTACTTCATGGATAATAAACAACATAACAAACCACATATCCATGTTAAATATCAGGATGATGAAGTTATTGTTGCTATTCCAGAGGGCGATATTTTGGAAGGCAGTATTCCAAAAGCTAAAATGAAATTATTACAAGCATGGATTGAAATACATAAGGATGAGTTAATGGCAGATTGGCAACTCGCCGTTTCTGGTGAACTGCCTTATAAAATAGAACCCTTGCGTTAATATCATGAATCCCCGTGTTAAAACCGTTAAACCAACGGATGATTATCAATTAATACTAGAATTTACTAATGGTGAATGCGGTCTTTATGATTGCAAACCATTATTAGATTTTGGTGTATTTAGGGAATTACAGGATGTTAATTATTTTAAACAAGTCGTTGTTACTGATGGCACGGTGACGTGGGTCAATGAACAAGATATTTGTCCTGATACGCTTTATTTGGATTCTGTGAAAATGGATGAAATAAGCACTATTTGGTATAAACTTATGGATGATATAAACAAGGGTAAACCTTGTTCATCAGAAAAATCTCTTGTATTTCATTTTGCATGGAGGTTAAAAGAGTATTATCAAGGAAATATAGAGCTTGATTTTGAAAAGCCTATTTTGTGTTTTGGAAATAAATACTTAGATTTATATGCTGAACTTAATAATACGAAAATTGGTTTTGAGTTTAAATTTCAAGGTAATACCAATTCAACAGATGTCCGTATTAGTGTAGTCCATGATATTAAGAGACTGCGCTTATTGCAACATCAAGAGATAATAGATAAAGGTTATTTTCTATATGCTACGAGCGGCGAACAAGCGAGAAATGCTCTCAACCAAGAATCCAATACAGGACGAGGACGCAAAAGAACAGAGCACCTTGATTTTTTTACTCATCACTTAGCAAAGTACAAATATACTGAAGAGAGTAAAATATTTCCTGAACACGAAACAATAAGCCCAGAAAAAGTTATTAAGCCTGAATACGATATAGAATTTTATTGGGAAAATATTATTATGGGGGAAGATGGTAAATATGACTCGCCTACTAATAAATACTCATGGTTAAAACCTATTATCATCACCTAATATAAAAATACTTGGTTAAATAAAATTCGCTAGACAGCCATTAATTTAAGGGGATTTATCCAATGAACACCGCAGAATTAATTTATCAAGAAAGCAAAGAATTACCTGAATTTGAAGCAAGAGAAGTTTTGGATTTTGTCGCATTCTTAAAAGCGAAAAGACAGCGAAAACTGGCTGCTGAGCAAGAAATAACGGATATGAACGAGTTTGACCAGTTTGGTTCAGTTTTTGATGGGAATTTTGACAGGGACGCTTGTTATGACCGACCTCATCTTCGTTGATACTAATGTGGTGCTTTATACACTGGGCGAGGATGAGCGTAAAAAAGCCATTGCGCGACATATTTTAGCTAAACATCCTGTGTTAAGTTCGCAGGTGATTAATGAAGCGGTGAATGTTTGTTTGCGGCGTTTTAAATTCACGCGGGAACAGGCTTACGCTTTTGCAGATGTGGTAATGCGTAGAACCGATGTACAAGCCGTTGATGAATCCACTATCCGCAAAAGTGCTGAAATCGCGCTACGTTATCAGTTTTCTAACTGGGATTCGCTGATTATTGCCGCCGCTTTACTGGTAAAGTGTGACATTCTTTATTTTGAGGATATGCAGCATAATCAAGTGATTGATGGTCAATTGACAATCCTAAATCCTTTTTATTACGCTAGACGCTTTAAATTAACTTTATAAACATTATGAATACAACTTGGTTAAAAGAAATTCGCTGGACAGAAGAAGGTTTAATCCCTGTGATTGCCCAACAACACGACAGCGGCAAAGTGGTGATGTTTGCGTGGATGAACCGTGAATCGTTGGCTTTAACGGTGCAGGAAGGTTATGCGGTGTATTGGTCACGCTCACGCGGTCGGTTATGGCGCAAGGGCGAAGAATCAGGGCATAGACAAAAAGTCATCGGTTTATTTATGGACTGTGATGAAGATGTGCTGTTGCTACATATTGAAC
This sequence comes from Methylococcales bacterium, assembly GCA_009692395.1. Taxonomy (GTDB): domain Bacteria; phylum Pseudomonadota; class Gammaproteobacteria; order Methylococcales; family Methylomonadaceae; genus UBA4132. Next base: position 9,637 of record SHZG01000024.1, read on the forward strand.
AAGAAGGCGGTATTGCTTGCCACACAGGACGCGAAAGCTGTTTTTATCGGCAGTTGGTGAATGGTGAATGGCAAGCGGTTGAGCCTGTGTTAAAAAATCCAGATGAAATTTATGCAACACATCGATGACGCTTGAGATTATTAATCTTATATTGAAAGGTAGCGCATTTATTCAAAAGAATACAAAAAGAGGTCAATATGAATACCGCTGAATTGATTTATGAAAAATCCAAGCAGTTACCTGAATCTGTTGCTCATCAGGTATTAGATTATCTTGAATTTTTAGAAAGCAAATATCACCAATCCGATATTTCCGAAACATTATCTGTATTGCAAAATGTTTCATTAATGAAGCAAATTGAAAAGTCTGAAAAAACCTTTGCCAATAAAACGGGATTTATACCGTCTGAGGAACAATTAAATGCGCTCGATTAGTTTTGAGGGTAATACTTGGCAGGTTTATGAGGAATTAAGAACGCACAATAAAACATTGCATAACAGTTTATGTAAGCTACTTAAAGAAATGCAGCGCAATAATCCAGAGCAAGGCACTGGAAACCCTGAGCCGTTGCGTTATGAGTTATCAGGTTTGTGGTCGAGACGGTTATCTCAAAAAGACCGCTTGATTGATCGTTTTGATGATGAGCGAATTTATATTTTCGCTATTGGTAGGCATTACGATGATAAATAAAATTAGCCTTTAAAATCTAAATTAATAAAACAATCAATAAAAAATTATGAACGACACACTAACCCAACTCGCCGAAGTCTTAGAACAACGCAAACAACAAGCCGCCGATAAATCCTATGTGGCGAGCTTGTATAGCAAAGGTTTAGACACCATATTAAAGAAGATTGGCGAAGAAGCGACTGAAACGGTGATTGCCGCGAAAGGCGATGACAAGTCACAAATTGTTTATGAAATGGCAGATTTGTGGTTTCATTGTATGGTGTTGTTAGCGCAACAAGACCTGCATCCTGATGATGTGTTAGCTGAATTACAACGCCGTTTTGGTTTGTCTGGTTTGGAAGAAAAAGCTGGACGCAAATCATAAAGGGTAGACGTTGCGCTGCAACGTCTCTACGATACCAACACGACTGCCAGTCTTTGAAAGATTGGCAGTCGTTATACTGCATTTTTACTGGAGTCAACCATGATAACTGTTCCTAAATTATTAATTTTATTAGCCATTATTATGGTGGTGTTTGGCACGAAAAAACTGCGTAATATCGGCACGGATTTAGGCGAAGCGATACGCGGATTTCGCACGGCTTTGAAAGAAGGTGAGGGCGAAAAAGTTGTCGAAGCGGATGAAGTGAAAGATAAAATCATCGAAGGCGAAACTGTCATTAAAACCGATGCAAAAGTGTAATCATCATGTTTGAAATAGGTTTTTCTGAATTGGTGATGGTCGGCTTGGTGAGTTTGTTGGTCATCGGGCCTGAACGCTTACCCGCAGCGGCACGACTGGCTGGATTCTGGCTCGGTAAAACCCGCGCCATGATAAATTCGGTTAAGGCAGAGATTCAAATTGAGTTGCACGCCGAAGAAATGCGCCAGTTGTTTAAAGAAGAATCAGGGTTACAAGAATTCCAGCAACTGGTCGATGAAACTAACGAAACCGTGCAGTCGATTCATTCCTCCATCACGTCGCTGTCTCAAGACGGTGTCGATTTAACAAAATGCCCTCCTCATGAGCTTGAATGATTTTGACCCGCACACCTCGCCGTTTTTAAGTCATCTGCTTGAATTGCGGGATCGCCTGTTACGGGCGATTTTAGCGGTGTTATTGGTTTTTTTGCCGCTGTCTTTTTACGCGAATAACATTTACAGCTTTCTGGCTGAACCGTTATTAAAACACCTGCCAGAAAACAGCAGCATGATTGCGATTGATGTGGCATCACCGTTTCTCACGCCGTTTAAATTGGCGTTGGTGGTGGCGGTATTTTTAGCGGTGCCGATTATTCTGTATCAATTTTGGGCGTTTGTTGCACCCGGCCTGTATAAAAGCGAACGCCGTTTAGTGTTGCCGTTATTGGTCGCCAGCACCTTGCTGTTTTATTTAGGTGTGGCATTTGCTTATTTTGTGGTGTTTCCGTTAGTGTTTGGTTTTTTGACCACCACCGCGCCTGTTGGTGTCACGGTAATGACGGATATTACTAAGTATTTGGATTTTATTTTAACCATGTTCTTCGCTTTCGGCGTGTGTTTTGAAGTGCCTATTTTTACCATTGTGTTGGTGTGGACAGGCTTCACATCACCCGCTGAACTGGCAGATAAACGCCCTTATGTGATAGTTGGCGCGTTTATTATTGGGATGTTATTAACGCCGCCCGATGCCATTTCGCAAACGTTATTAGCTGTGCCGATGTGGTTGTTATTTGAAAGCGGGCTGGTGTGTTCGCGGTTTTTTGTGCATTCGCCTGATAATGATGATAACTATCCTAAGGTTATTGAAGATTAGGAAATTGGGCGTATTTATGTTGGCTGATGGCTATTGTCTACATAGGCATCAACTTAAGAAATTTAATAAATAAAACAACAAAATAATCGTTACAACGCTCTGCGTTGTAACGCTACCGAAGACGCTTTAGCGTCTTCATGATGTGTTACAGGACGCTGGAGCGACCACTCACGCATTCCAACGCAGAGCGATTGGAACGATGTATTATGCAAGTTTCCTTAAGTTGATGTGTATGGGGTTACGGCTATCGCTTAACCCAATCTATAATTTACACGCTTGTTTAATTTAAATTTCACCACCAATTTAGCCAAGCTAACAAAATCATCACGTGTCGTTATTCTGCCATAACGTAACTGCACAAATGCGGCGGTAATGTCTTCAATTGCCTCCGCTTGTTCTGGCAGAGCCACTTTAATGCGTTGAGCAAACTCGACCGCACCTTCACGATTGCCTCTAATTAATCCCGCTGGTTGTAATTTTTTACAAAATTGTTGATAAAGTTTTAACACGGGGTCAATGGCTTTTTTCTTTTGGTACAGTAACAAAATGCTCAATAAGACGGTTATTAAGCCGACCAACGCCATCAACCATTGCATCATGGTTTTGAAATCATGAATACCAAATAAACTGAGAAAATCGGATTGATTGCTGCTGTAGTTGACTACCCAGCGTTGCCATTGGTAATCGGCGTTCTCCCATAATTGGCGAGCTTTTTTTAGCAAGTTTGTGTGCTTAGCATTGCTTGCATCGAAGAAAATCTCATCACCCAGTTCGAATTGATCGAAATTAAATTGTTGTTTAATACGCTCTGTGGCAATGGCAGCCGTTGGATCAACACGCACCCAGCCTTGATTTTCTAGCCATACTTCTGCCCACGCATGAGCATCCGCTTGTCGTACTTCCAGAAAATTGCCCACGGTATTAAATTCGCCACCTTGATAACCTGTGACGACGCGGGCAGGAATATGAGCAACGCGCATTAAGTAGACAAACGCGGAGGCGTAGTGACTACAAAAACCACGACGGGTATTAAATAAAAAATTGTCGATGGGATTGTCTTCCATCAGTGGCGGGGTGAGTGTGTAGTGAAAGTCTTCTTGTCTAAAATAATTGAGTAGCTGTTGAATAAATTCGTCAGGCTTGCTATCAAAACCATGCAGTTGGGTGACAAGTTGCTTAATTTTATCGGAGGGCTCACTCGGTAGCTGGATACTGTCTTGGTATTCGATGGGTGTCACACGTCCTGTGTTGTATTGTGAATAAGAGGTGATTTGATATTCGGTGCGAGTGGTTGGCTTTTCTACGTTGATGAGCTGGTAATAGCCTGTTTGTGTTAACGGACTAGCAAACTGTGTTGGGAGTTCTAAGGCAAACACCCAGTTTTTTTCCTGCGCTTCCATTAGTAGTGTGTATGAATACGCGGTACCTGCGGTGTTGAGTTTATCTAATCGGGCTTTAAAGCGTTGACTATTTAGTTGTGTCCAGCGTTTACCATCGGTATATGACAGCACTGGGCCGCGCCAATAACGCTGATTGGGTGGTGGTATCGCACCTGTAAATTTAACTCGAAATACCAGTTCTTCGGAGGTGCTTAAGTCACTGATAGAACCAGGTTCCATGCTGTCGCTTAGACCCGTTTTGGCTTTATTTTTTTCTTCAAACAGCATCCAGCGCGGTGCTTCTAGGCGTGGAAATAGAATAAAGATGATTGCTGCCATCGGTATGGCTTGCAGAATAATGATAGTAGCGGTTTTTAAAGCCGCGCGGGTTTGTACTTGAATGCTGTTGATGGCAACCAGTGTGGCAAGTAATGCACAGCACACTGCGAGGATATAAGCCGCTATAAGTAGGCTTTGTTCGTATAAAAATAACGAAGCGGCGACAATAAACGCTAAATAAGTGACTAAATAAATATCCCGTTCAGTTTTAATTTCTAATAATTTTAAGCCGAGGGCGAGGATAAATAAATTAGTACCCCCATCACGTCCGAGTAGGTGCCTGTACTGACTAAGCAGCAATGCGAAGGCGAGCAGTGTTAGGAAAAAAAGTATTCGCGCTGTTGGTAAATACTGGGGTCGCCATACGCAAACAAACCGCCAGCTTAGCATCAAGCTAAAAAAACCAAACAGGGCAGGGGGGATATTAGCACTGTGCGGTAATACAATCAGTCCAACAGACGATAATAAAAAAATCAAAATATGTTTATTCATAACAGCGCGAGAGCTTCCAGACATTGCTGGTAATGGTTGAGACCATTGCTAGGCATGAGCTTTAAATTGGGTAATACTAAACCGTAGCGGATTTGTGCGCGTTCGGCATCAATGACCCAGCGACACAGTTGGCTTAAGCGTTCTTCGATGTTGTGTCCTGCGGCGTAGTCGTAATGTAGCCAAACTGCTGCTGTGCTTGCGCCACTGTATTGTTTGCTAAATAAGCCTTGCCCTTTAGCAAAGGCTTTCCAATGGATGTGTTTGATAGAATCGCCCGCTTGATAGCTTTGTAAGCCGTAAAAATCATCCGTGCCTTTGTGGCTCACACCTTGGTTAGTATCGGCTGAAGGAGTTTCTGGAAATGGGAGTTCTAATGCTGACGGTTTGGGATAAACCAGCGCGTTAGCATTGAAACGTAATGGCGACCACGCATAGAAAATACCTAAGGGATAAGTGCTGAACACGGTGACTGTTACCGCATTGTGCCAGCCTCTTTTTTGCGTCGTTGAGTACAGTGTTAGTGTTATTTTACCGTATGGTTTTAGGGTAAAACTGTGCGGCTTAGTCAATTTAATCTGACAATGTGGGCGTTCATTGCTGTTAGGATTGTGAATATGAATGTCAAACCCTGCCGCTTCACCCGCAAACACCGCTTTACATTGACCCGCTTGCACGACTAGACCTGCTAAGGATTTGAAGGTGTGGAGGATGGTGATAAAAAACACACTGGCGAGTAAAAACGTGAGCAGATAGGCGAGGTTGTTGTTATAAACAAAGGCGATAAGTAGCAATATCACCATGAGCAATAGCATGCCTAATCCGCGCTGCGTCGGTAAAATAAAAATGCGCCGATGCGTTAAGGTAATCGCATCGTGCACAGGTTGTTCACCTGACATAAATCGGCTGAGTTGAAAGCGTTGTTTTAGGGTCAAAGGGCAGGGACTTTATCAAGGATAGGGGCGACGATGGCTTCTGAATTGGTGTGACCTGCGCGTAACCGATGTCCAGCCACGGAGGGTAATACTGCTTGAATGTCTTCAGGAATAACGGCATCCCGTTGATCTAAAAAAGCCCATGCTTTTGCCGCGCTTAATAGGGCTAAACCCGCTCTAGGTGATAGCCCGCAGGGATATTCAGTGGATTCACGGGTAAAGCTGATAATCGCCTGACAATAATCCAGTAAGGCATCGGACGTATGCACGTTAATCACCGATTGCTGCATAATTTGTAGCTGTTCAGGTGGTAGCTGTACAGGTAATGAGGCAATGAATTTTTGGCGGTTTTGCCCTGTCAGTAAGGCTCTTTCTGCTTTAGGATCAGGATAGCCTAATTCAATACGCATTAAAAACCGATCTAACTGGGATTCGGGTAATGGAAATGTACCAATTTGATGGGAGGGATTTTGGGTGGCAATGACAAAAAATGGTTTGGGTAATGGATAGGTTTTGCCTTCAACAGTGACTTGACCTTCTTCCATTGCTTCTAACAACGCACTCTGTGCTTTCGGTGTGGCGCGGTTAATTTCATCAGCAAGTACCATTTGATTAAACACAGGGCCGTAATGAAAGGTAAATTCGTGACTTTTACCATCAAACACTGACGCGCCGAGAATATCAGCAGGCAGTATGTCGCTAGTAAATTGAATACGTTGATAATGCAAACCCAATAATTTTGCTAAGGTATGCGCTAACGTCGTTTTACCCACACCTGGAATATCTTCAATCAGTAAATGCCCACGCGCCAGTAAACAACAAACCGCGAGGCGAATTTTATGTTCTTTACCTAGAATAATTTGATTGGCTGAATCCAGTAGTTGGTGTGTATATTTTTGCATGGTGTGATGGTATAGTATTTTGGTAGTGGGTTAAATCTGTAATTATGAATAAATATCGCGCCCGAATTCGACCTTGTTGATAAGCAAACCGATGACGGTGTCGTGCATCAACTCTAGTTTTGAGAAGCAAATGGTCTTGCGATTGAGTCGTTTGATCCATGTCC
>SHZG01000025.1 GCA_009692395.1 Methylococcales bacterium
TCGGACATGGATCAAACGACTCAATCGCAAGACCATTTGCTTCTCAAAACTAGAGTTGATGCACGACACCGTCATCGGTTTGCTTATCAACAAGGTCGAATTCGGGCGCGATATTTATTCATAATTACAGATTTAACCCACTACCCTCATTTTTAGCCTTGGGTTAATAAGAATAGTTGTTACTTAATTGCTTTAAAACCAATGTCAGTACGATAGTAAAGACCGTTCCACTGAATGGGTTTAGCAAGCGCGTAAGCATTGTTTTGTGCGGCTTTAATATCAACACCTAAAGCACAGGCGCATAACACTCGTCCACCTGCGGTAACAATATCATTGCCGACTTGTTGTGTGCCTGCATGAAAGACTTTGCTGTTATTGTCTTTCGTAACAGGCAAGCCAGAAATAACTGCCCCACTCGCATAATGATCAGGATAACCACCTGCGGCTAAAACGACACCTAAGGCAACACGCTCATCCCACTCACTATCGACTGTATCAAGATTACCCGCTAACGCCGCTACACATAATTCGACTAGATCACTTTTTAAACGCATCATAATGGGCTGGGTTTCAGGATCACCAAAACGGCAGTTATATTCCAGCACTTTCATCACGCCATCGGGCGTAATCATTAAACCTGCGTACAAAAATCCTGTGTACGGCAAACCGTCTGCTGCCATGCCTGCTAAGGTGGGTTCAATAACGTCACGCATAACGCGTTGATGAATGTCAGGCGTGACAATCGGGGCAGGCGAATACGCACCCATACCGCCTGTATTCGGGCCTTTATCGCCATTATCACGCGCTTTATGATCTTGCGACGTTGCCATTGCCAAGGCGTGTTTACCATCCGCCATGACAATAAAGCTGGCTTCTTCACCGTGCAGAAATTCTTCGATAACAACACGATGCCCCGCTTCACCAAAACTATTGCCCGATAACATATCTTCAACAGCGGCAATCGCCTCGGATTCCGTTTGGGCAACAATTACGCCTTTACCAGCGGCTAAACCATCGGCTTTGACCACGATAGGTGCGCCGTGTTGTTGAATGTAGGCAACCGCTTGTTGCTGGTCAGTAAAACTTTGATAACTCGCGGTTGGAATGTTGTGGCGAATCATAAAATCTTTGCAAAAGGTTTTTGAACCTTCCAATTGCGCGGCTTTGGCACTGGGACCAAAACACGCTAAACCTGCTTGTTGAAAGCTGTCCACAACACCTAGCACTAACGGAATTTCAGGGCCGATGATGGTTAAATCAATCTGTTCTTGTTGTGCGAATGCGAGTAAACCTGCAATATCATTGACCGCAATAGCGACGTTTTCTACGCCAGATTCCAGTGCTGTGCCTGCATTACCAGGTGCGACAAATACTTGTTGGACGTTTGCCGATTGTTTAACTTTCCAAGCGAGGGCGTGTTCACGTCCACCGTTACCGACGATTAGGATTTTCATAAGTAAGTCTCTTGTTTGCGGTATAAAATTAATGTCTAAAATGACGCATACCCGTAAACACCATTGCGATATTATGTTCATCGGCAGCGGCAATTACTTCGTTATCACGCATTGAACCACCAGGTTGAATCACGGCAGTAATACCTGCTTCAGCCGCTGCATCAATGCCATCTCTAAAGGGGAAAAACGCATCGGAAGCCATTGCAGAACCTTCAACCACTAAGCCACCATCGGCGGCTTTAATGCCTGCGATTTTCGCCGAATACACACGACTCATTTGTCCTGCGCCGACCCCAATTGTTTGCCCGTTTTTGCAATAGACAATCGCGTTGGATTTAACAAATTTTGCTACTTTCCACGCAAATAATAAATCCGCAAGTTCTTGTTCAGTGGGTTCGCGTTTGCTGACGACTTTAATATCAGCCGCTGTAATCACGCCAAAATCTTTATCTTGAACTAACAAACCACCTGCGACTTTTTTGAAATCCAAGCACGCAGTATTAACAGCGTCCCACGCGCCACATTCTAAAGCGCGAATATTAGCTTTAGTCGCTAGGGTAGTTTTTGCCCCCGTGCTAATGGTTGGGGCAATAATCACTTCGACAAATTGACGGCTGATAATTTCCGTGGCAGTGGCTTCGTCGAGCTCTTGGTTAAAGGCGATAATGCCACCAAATGCAGAAGTCGGGTCAGTTTCATAAGCGAGGTTATAAGCAGTCAATAAATCGTCGGCTTCAGCAACACCACATGGATTGGCGTGTTTGACAATCACACAGGTTGGTTTGTCGGTAAAGGCTTTGACGCATTCTAACGCGGCATCGGCATCAGCAATATTGTTGTACGATAATTCTTTGCCTTGAATTTGCGTCGCGGCAGAAATTGTGCCAGAAACAGGTGATTTTTCGCTGTAAAACGCGGCGTTTTGGTGGGGATTTTCGCCATAACGTAGCGTTTGGCTTTGATAAAACTGTAAATTCAACACGTCAGGCAATACTTTATTATTCAAACCACCCAGATAAGCGGCAATTGCCGTGTCATAGCTTGCGGTGTGTTCAAAACTTTTTAAGGCTAGGTTAAAGCGTGTTGCTTGGATCAGGCTGCTAGCATTCGCGTTGAGTTCGGCAATAATCGCCGCGTAATCACTAGGATCAACGACCACAGCCACATCGTGATGATTTTTAGCCGCCGCACGAATCATGGTCGGACCGCCAATATCAATGTTTTCAATGGCGGTTTCAACATCACAATCGGGTTTAGCAATAGTTTCAGCAAATGGATACAGATTAACGACCACTAAATCAATCGGTTTAATGCCATTTGCGCTCATAACAGCATCATCTATACCGCGACGAGCTAAAATACCGCCGTGAATTTTTGGGTGTAACGTTTTTACACGTCCATCCATCATTTCAGGAAAGCCTGTGTAATCAGACACTTCGGTGGCAGCAATATGCTGTTCTGACAATAGTTTAAACGTGCCACCTGTAGACAGGATTTCAATGCCCAGTTGGTTTAACTGTTGGCAAAACTCGACGATGCCTGATTTATCAGAAACACTGATAAGAGCGCGGGTAATTTTTTTGTTCATGCAGACCTTTAAATGAGAGAGATGTAAACGTTTGTTGCAGTTAGCTAATGCCGTATTGATCCATTTTTTTTCGCAACGTACTGCGGCTTAAACCTAATGCTTTGGCAGCTTTGGTTTGATTGTAGCCTAAGTTTTCTAAGGTAGCTTCTAATAAGGGTTTTTCAACTTCACTGATAACCATCGCATATAAATTCACTGCGTCATGACCGTTTAATTGCGAAAAATATAGCCCTACTGTTTGTTTAATATGCTCAGATAAGGGAATAGTCGCTGTTTTTTGAGACGCTTCCATTATGATGTTGCACCATCAATAGTTAAAAAATTAAAAGCAGCATTAATCAATAGCAATTGTTGAGCGGGGTGTTCAGCCTGATTAATACCATTTTTGGTAATTGAATCTATAAAATTGAGCTGTTTAAAATACCAACCGATATGTTTTCTTGCCATTCTAACACCCACCGTGTTGCCATAGAAGCTATATAGGTTTTCTAAGTGAATTAAGAACGTCTGGTGCATGTCTGATACTGTTGGTTTTTTAATGGTTTTCCCCGTGTTAAGAAAATAATTGATTTCGGTAAATAGCCAAGGATTCCCCTGCGCTGCACGACCAATCATAATGGCATCCGCGCCTGTGGTTGTCAGCACATGGTGAGCTTTTGCAGCTGAATCAATATCACCATTGGCAATGATGGGAATAGTGACGGCTTGTTTTACTTGTTTAATGGTTTCATATTCAGCATCGCCTGTAAATTTACACGCGCGAGTGCGTCCGTGAATAGTGAGTGCGGCAATGCCTGAGTCTTCGGCTATTTCAGCGATAGCAACTGCATTGCGGCTGTGACTATCCCAGCCCGTGCGAATTTTTAGCGTAACAGGAATATCAACGGCATTGACGACAGCGGTTAAGATTCTTTTAACGAGATCTTCATCTTTTAATAATGCCGAACCTGCCGCGACCGAACAGACTTTTTTAGCAGGACAGCCCATATTAATATCAATAATCTGTGCGCCACGTCCAGCATTAAACTGCGCAGCTTCTGCCATCATCTGTGGATTTGTACCTAAAATCTGCACCGAACTCAGACCTGTTTCATTGCTTATGTCGGCTTTTAGTAACGTTCTGTGATGGTGGCGTAAATCAGGACGCGAGGCTACCATTTCAGAGACGGTTAATCCCGCGCCAAATTGCTTACATAATTCTCTAAAGGGCTGGTCGCTGATACCTGCCATCGGTGCGAGAATTAGCTTGTGAGGTAGTGTGTAAGAACCTATTTTCATGGGCGTGATGAAGTCAAAAAAGGGCGCGTATCATAATCCAAAAATACAGTTGTAGTAGTAATGTAGGTTGGGTTAGCGATAGCGTAACCCAACCTACACATAAATCATCAATCCTTAGTATCATTCCAGATAGGATTTTCTGCGTCGTCTTGTTCCAACTTGGTAATGTCTTCAGGGTATAAATGCCAAAATGATTTATCAATAGTGGCATTTTTATAACTTTCTTTTTTCTCGTGGGTGAACGGACACCACCAATTTTCGACAATTTTCACCATGTAAGCGTGCCATTCAAACAACGCAACACTGTAAGGGCAGTACCAAGTACAGTTTAAAATCCAGAATAACTTTGATTGTGCCATGCTGGCGACAAATGAGCCTTCCATCGTAATTTGATTTTTTAATGTGTAACGATGACTGGCACGGTCAGGAATAAAATCTGACCATGTTTTAAGATTGGTCGCGCCCATCATGCGTAAATGATAGTAAGTCATATAGGCGCTGGCAATGATAAAAGGAAAGGTTAAGAGTGGTAAGTAAATTAATACCATGCCCAAACCGCGACCAATCACAGTTTGTTGTTTATGGTTTTTGCCGATTTCAACGCGGCTGGAAGAACAAGAGTCGCACGCTTTCATTTTTTATTATCCTCATGGTTAAGTGGGTTATTAGGTAAAGGTGTTTCAGTGTTGTCATCATTTAATAATTGATAAACGCTTAGGCAGCCTGCACAACAAAAATTCTGAATACTGTTTGGCGTAGTCAGTACAAAACCGTCAATCTCTACTGCTAATCCACACAGTACGCAGGTTTTTTGTTGTTTAGTGTTGTCATCACAGGCGTGCAGTTTTTGCATAGATAGGACAATCCTCTTCATGTGCGCCCGATAAGTAAGCCGTGGACATTAAAAATTCATTGACGATTTCACCGCCTGTAAACAAAAACGTTTTTTTAAATAGTGTCGTCCATTGTTCTTTAGTGAGCGAACGATGGTTGTCCAGCCACAGATTAAAAGAACTGTACTCTTGTTGTATGACTAACAGTCGTTGCGCATTAACAATAGCGGCATTAATTTTTAAGCGGTTACGAATAATCCCTGCATCCGCTATTAAACGCAGGCGGTCTGTTTCGGTGTCATTAGCCACCGTTGCAATGTCAAAATCATGGTATGCCAAATGAAAATTGGCGGCTTTTTTTAAAATCGTTGTCCAAGACAAACCCGCCTGATTAATTTCCAGCACTAAACGCGCGAATAGCTGATTATCATCCGTCAACGGAAAGCCGTATTCGGTATCGTGATAGCGTTGATGAACTGAATATTCAGGTTCATTCAGGGCAGACTGACAATAACTTTGTACCATTTAATCTTATCCAGTCTTCTTGTTGTTTGATTGGTTCAAATACGATATTGCATTGTTGATAGGCTTCAATAACCGATTGCGCTTGTTCTGCTAGGATACCTGATAAAACCAACGTGCCTTGAGGTGCAACTAACGCACTAATATCGGTTGCCATTTCAATCAACGGTTTTGCTAGGATATTGGCTAACACTATATCGGCTTGTAGTGGCGTAAACTGCTCAGGCAAATAACGGATAATTTTATCAGCAACGCCATTTTTTAAGGCATTACTTTCAGTGGCAGTAATGGCTTGCGGGTCAATATCGACCGCGTGGGCGATTTTCGCGCCTAACAACACCGCAGCAACTGCTAAAATGCCAGAGCCACAGCCGTAATCAATGACCACTTTATCGGTTAAATCATGACTGGCTAACCATTCCAAACAGAGTGCCGTGGTGGGGTGTGTACCTGTACCAAACGCTAAACCTGGATCTAAAGTTAAACACACCGTGCCTTCTTCACGTTGTTCTTGATCCGTTGGACAAACCCATACCCTGTCAGCAAACTTCATGGGCTTATAAAATTCCATCCACGCCAGTTCCCATTCTTGATCGTCAATGGTTTCTTCTAACCAATCATGCAATTCATCGGCTTTAAACTGAGCTAATACCGCTGTTTTTATCTGCGTTGTATCAATATCCAATTCATACAGCGCGATAACCTGCGTATTACTCCAGATTTTAGTTTCACCAATGGCAGGCTCATAGACGGGTTCGTCTTCAGCGTCCATATAAGTGACAGAAACCGCGCCTAACGAGTCGAAAAAATCAGCCAATTGCGGTGCGGTGTTTTCAGTGGTAATAACGGAAATTTGATGCCAAGCCATTAGGGTAGCCAATCTTGATTAAGGATGTCTTCAACTGCCCAAGGACAGGTTTCAGGGAACAGCTCCAAGCCAGTTTCTTTGATAGCAATAGTCAAGGCATCTGACCAAATAATATCTAACCACTCAGCATCCGCTATTTTAGTTTTTAAACTTGGTACGTTTTTTAAATGAAACGCTAAGGCTTTGCGTTGTTCTTTGATGGTACGTTGCCAACTAGAACCTTGTCGTTCAGGTTGATGCTGCCACTTTAATAAATGTGCGATTAATACTGCCATACGACTGGCTAATTCGCGTTGTTCACTTTTACCCACGTCCTCGATTTCCTCAGCAAGGTGTTCTATGTCTAATAAATCAAATTGTTTATGCCGAATCAACCATGCTTGTTGATTTGCCCAAGCAATAATATCGGTGTCGTAGTTGGTGGTTGTCATAACTTTAATGATAGGGTTTAAACCTTCGAGGTTTTGAAAACCTCGAAGGTTGGCTAAAACTCGGATTAATGAATGCCTAGCTTCTTTTCCAAATAATGAATATTTTGCCCACCAGCGGCAAACGCGCTGTCATTCATGATGTCTTGTTGTAACGGAATATTGGTTTTAATCCCATCAATAATCAATTCACTCAATGCGGTATTCATCCGCGCAATCGCACTTTGACGATTTTCACCGTGCGCAATGAGCTTGCCTATCATCGAATCATAATACGGTGGCACTTTGTAGCCGTTGTAAATATGGGTTTCACAACGAATACCCGGCCCTCCTGGCATATGGAATTGGTCAATCGTTCCAGGGCAAGGCATAAAGGTTTTTGGATCTTCCGCATTTAAGCGACATTCAATCGCATGACCTGTGATTTTGACTTGGTCTTGGGTAATAGATAACCGTTCACCAGAGGCAATACGCAGTTGTTCTTTGACAATATCAAAGCCTGTGACCATTTCAGTGACAGGATGCTCAACTTGGACGCGGGTATTCATTTCAATGAAATAAAACTCGCCTTTTTCATACAAAAATTCAAACGTACCCGCGCCTAAATAGCCAATATCGACACAGGCTTGAGCGCAGCGTTCACCGATAAATTTGCGTTGGGCTTCGGTAATAAAGGGCGCAGGGGCTTCTTCAACCACTTTTTGATGACGACGCTGCATAGAACAATCCCGTTCACCTAAATGAATGGCGTTGCCGTGTGAATCTGCCATGACTTGAAATTCAATATGACGCGGGTCTTCTAAAAACTTTTCCATGTACACGGTTGGATTACCAAAGGCAGCCCCTGCTTCCGCTTTAGTCATCGCAATAGAATTAATAAGCGCGGCTTCGGTGTGTACGGTACGCATACCACGACCACCACCACCACCCGCCGCTTTGATAATCACGGGATAGCCTATGTACTGTGCTAATTTTAAATTTTCTGCATCATTATTGGATAACGGCGCATTGTCACCAGGAACGCAAGGCACACCAGCGGCAATCATGGCTTTTTTAGCCGATATTTTATCGCCCATGATGCGAATAGTTTCCGCATTTGGGCCGATAAACACAAAGCCGCTCTTTTTTACTTTATCGGCAAAATCAGCATTTTCAGATAAAAATCCATATCCTGGATGAATGGCTTCGGCATCGGTGACTTCTGCCGCGCTAATAATAGCGGGAATATTTAAATAACTGTCCGCAGATGATGCAGGGCCGATACACACTGATTCATCGGCTAAGCGAACGTGTTTTAAATCACGGTCGGCTTCTGAATGGACGGCAACCACTTTAACGCCTAATTCTCTACAGGCGCGTAAAATACGCAGGGCAATTTCGCCACGATTGGCAATGACTATTTTAGAAAACATCCGTATTCCCCTTATTCAATGATGAATAACGGTTGACCATATTCGACAGGTTCTGCGTTATCAACCAGAATTTTACTGACGACCCCGCTTTTATCGGATTCAATTTGATTCAAAATTTTCATTGCTTCAATAATACACAGTGTATCGCCAACCATGACGGATTGTCCAATTTCAACAAATACTCTAGTGCTAGGTGAAGCAGAGCGATAAAACGTACCGACCATCGGTGATTTAACGATATGACCTGTGATTTTTTCTTCAATAGCGACAGCCGCAGCGGTAATCTGCATAGGCTGAGCAGCCGCCACAGGCGCGGGTGCGTAATTGACAGGCGCGGAAGAATAACGATTTATACGAATTAATTCTTCGCCTTCCTTAATTTCTAATTCGGCAATGCCAGATTCTTCGACTATTTCGATGAGTTTTTTTATTTTTCTAATATCCATGATGCATTATTTCTCGGCTAATAACTGATGGGCGGCTTGTAAAGCCAGTTCGTATCCTATTGCTCCTAATCCACAAATAATGCCTTTGGCAATATCGGAAAAATAGGAGTGTGATCTAAAAGGTTCGCGTGCGTGGACGTTGGATAAATGAACCTCTATAAAAGGGATTTGGGTAGCTAGCAATGCGTCACGAATGGCAACGCTGGTATGCGTAAACGCAGCGGGGTTAATAATAATAAATTTAACCTGCTGGTAATACGCTTGGTGAATAAGTTCAATGATTTCATATTCGGCGTTACTTTGATGAAAACTCAATTGATGATTCAAACCCACTGCTTGTTGTTCTAAGGTCTGCTGAATATCTGCGAGGGTTTTGTTGCCGTAATGACTAGGTTCGCGCACCCCTAGTAAGTTTAAGTTCGGGCCATTTAAAACGGTAATCTGTGCCATGTTAGGTTTATTTTTAGTAGGGGTTTGTGCAACGGGGCCAATTTTGCCGAATTTACACACAATTGTCCAGATATTATACATTTAGCCAACGATCGCGACAGTAAGCCCATTGTTCGTGCGTGTTAATCACAAATGACTTATTTTTAAAAGCATTTAAAACCTATTTTACAGTAGCGGTGTAATCACCTGCACCACTTGTTCAGTCGCAAATTCACCTGCTTGTTGATGAATCACTTGCCCTTGTGCATTAACGACCACGGTATAGGGTAACGCGCCGATACGATTACCCAATTGTTGTGCTTGTGTCATTGCCGCAACGCCGCCAATGAGTATTGGATAATTGATGTTAATGGTTTGCAGGTAATCAATAACGGCGGTTTTATCATCCATGGCAATACCAATAAACTGGACATTTTTATCGGCATATTTGCTTTGTAAGGCAATAAATTCAGGTATTTCTTTGCGACAGGGCGCACACCATGTTGCCCAAAAATTAATAACGCGAATTTTACCCTGCCATTCGGTGCTATTGTGTTGCTTGTCTGAAATATCAGGCAAACTGAATTCCGCGAACGGGGTAGGGTTCATCTGTCCTGCGGGCGACATAATAAACCGCGCAGTGAGTCCGACACCTAAGGCGAGGACGGCAACGATAATAACCAATTCGGATGATTTCATAATTTAACGTGTGCAAGTGAGGCAAGAAAGGTATCGACATCCTGATAACCGATTACACGGTGTTCTGGATGTTCTTGTTGGTCAATGCCAAAAAATAAAATAGCAGGTGGCCCGATGAGTTTGAATTTTTCTAGCAAGGCTTTATCAGCGGCAGAATTTTCAGTGATATCGACTTGTAGCAATACAAAACCACTGAGGGCTTGTTTTACTTTGGCATCACTAAGGGTATACGCCTCCATTTCTTTGCATGATATGCACCAGTCGGCATAAAAATCCAGCATGACTTTTTTGCCATCAGCACTGGCTTGTTTTAGTTTGGCATCCAATTCATCAGCGCGAATACGCTGAAAAATACTGCCTTGTTCAGCGGCTTGCGCGGTGTTCATGGCAAAACCTTGTAGCGGTTTTAACGGATTGCTATTACCCATGCTCACGCCAATCAATAGCAATACGCCATAAGCCAGCATCATCAAACCCACGCCTTTCCATAATTTACGCCAGCCTGAAACGTGTTCAGGTAAGGGGTCAATCGCACTGAGATAAATCGAGGGTAATACTAACAACATTGCCCACAATAACATCGTCACTGTAGGTGGTAATATCCGACTAAGCATCCACACTGCCACAGCTAACATCAGTACGCCGAACACGGCTTTAGTGGCATTCATCCAATTACCTGCTTTGGGTAATAATTTACCTGCCGATATTCCCAGTAATAATAACGGTACGCCCATGCCTAAACCCAGCGCGAATAACGCACTACCACCTAATACTGCGTCGCCTGTTTGCCCAATAAAAATTAACGCGCCTGCTAACGGTGCAGCCACACACGGCCCAACAATTAACGACGATAACGCACCCATAATCGCCGCGCCCCACAATGAACCATCTTGGTGTCTAACGCTGGAATTATACAGTTTAGTTTGTATCGAGTTGGGCAGTTGTAAATTATAAAAACCAAACATGGATAACGATAATAGCACGAACACCACGCTGAATAAGCCCACTATCCACGGTTGTTGAAACAGCGTTTGTAAATTTTCGCCAAATAACGCCGCGAGTATGCCAAACACCGTGTAAGTCACCGCAGAGGCGACCACATAACTCAGTGACAATAAAAATGCGCGAGTAGTGGTGATGTGATTACCATGCCCGACAATAATGCCCGATAAAATCGGAATCATCGGGAAAATACACGGTGTCATGGATAATAACAAACCGAAGCCGAAAAAGCTCAGTAAGGTCATCGCAAAGCTATCGTGTTTTAAGGAATCGACAATTTGGTCTTGTTCCGATAACACAGGCGCGACTTTAACAGGCGTGCTTAGCTTGCCCACTGGCAGTGCTAATTCAACTGATTGCGTCATCGGTGGATAACACACGCCCCGCTCTGCACAACCTTGAAAACTGGCTTTCAATGTCACGGTTTGCGCGGCTGTATTAGTGCGTAACAGCGGCACATCAACCATCAATTCATCATAAAAAATTTCCACTTTACCGAAGTCTTCATCTTCTTTAGGAATACCGTTGGGCAGGGTAAAACTGCCCAGTTGCACATCAGCTGCGTTTACTAATTCCAAGTGAATTTTTTCGCGGTACAAATAATAGCCTTGTGCAATCCGCCAGTTCACCGCCACCGTGTTGTCATCTTTAAGTGTCGCAAAAAATTGAAATGCTTGGTTAGCAGGCAATAACGCCTCGTTATTTTTTGCACGATTGAGCAATTGCGCCAGTAGATTTGCGGGTGCTACGGCGGCGACTGTGGGTAATGTAACTTCCAGCGTGGTTTTTTGTGGCGGATAACAAATACCTTTATCGGCACAACCTTGAGAACGTAGCGATAACGCAACGCTAGCCGCACCACCTGCTTTAATTGGTTGTCTGACTTTCAAGGTGTTACGGTAAATTTCCATGTTACCGAAATCATCATCATGCTTGATTTTACCCTTTGGAAACGCTGCACTACCTAATTGAACCGAGGGGGTTTTAGAATCAATAAAAGTCTTAGTTCGGTATAAATAATAGCCATCCAGAATGTGCCAAGTGACTTCCACTTGTTCATTATTCAGCGCGACCGCCGACACCTTAAAAACTTGGTCAGGCGGTAAAGTTTCAGTTTCAGCTAATGCGGCTTGAAACCAGAACAACAGACTTAAAAAAATTAGTTGAATGAATGGCATGAATCTATCCAGTGCAGGTAATCAGGTAAACCGCGCTCAATAGGCACAGCAATAATCTCAGGTAACTCATAAGGGTGGTGCTTTTTTATTAAAGTTTCAAGGTGTGGATAAGCATCTTGCCGCGCCTTAATGAGTAACAGACATTCTTCCGCACGTTCAATTTCGCCTTGCCAGCGATAAATAGAAGTCATATTCGGCACGATATTCACACACGCCGCGACATTATTTTCAATCAATAAATAGGAGATTTTTTCCGCTGTCTCCTTATCAGGGCAGCTACAAAAGACGATTTGATAATCAGTGGACATTTTTTATCGGTAGTTACTGTTAAATAGCTGATATTATCCTAGAAATTCCTAAGAATTGTCTTTATATTGTCGTAAGGTTACTAATAGCAGTGACCTTGAACCTTTGAGACTATACATCATGAAAATTTTCCAAATCTTGTTACTAATCGTGCTAGTTATACCGTTTGCAGAAATTTATTTTCTACTGGAAGTCGGTAGTATTATCGGGGCATTCCCGACTATTTTACTGGTTGTCTTTACTGCGGTGTTGGGAGCTTGGTTGTTACGGCAACAAGGCTTTTCGACGTTTCGCCGTTTTCAGGAAAGTTTAGCGCGAGGTGAAATACCCGCCTATGAAATGGTTGAAGGCCCGTTAATTTTAGTCGGTGGCGCGTTATTACTCACACCGGGTTTTATTACTGACGCGCTGGGTTTTGCGTGTTTAATGCCTGCAACGCGTAAGAAAATCGCACAATACATTATTGAACATTATCTTGTGGTAGCGGAAGCGAGTGCGGGTTTTGGGCAAGCTAAAGCGGCTGAAAGCAATGTACTGGAAGGTGAATTTCGTAAGGAAGACTAAGATTTTCTGGAATGGAGTCCAAAACGTATTTTGGACTCCAGCGTGTTTTAGCTAGTTGCTTCGGGTGTTTCTTCAGTTGATTCGCCAGTCACGCAAGTATTTTTGTTCATGCCTGAATACGCAGGACACCAGCCAGAATAGCCAGTCGCAACGAGTATCAAGCCAATCAACAACAACGCGATAGAGGCGATAAAAACAGAAACAAATAGCGCGGCTGAACCCGCATACAACCGATATTTTTTCTCTTGTTCGCCCACGTTGTGTTCAAACTTCATCATACGTTTATAATCAAAACTCATTTTAAAATCCTCTTGGTATTGGTTAGGAAAGTAAGGTTTACGCGCTGGCGTAAAATCTATGGCAATATACACAGCTACAAAAAATCTGCAAGCAATAAACAATGGATATTAACAAAATTACCGACTCTTTGAATAACGCGCAACAGCAAGCTGTCACCGCTCCCTCTCAAGCCGTGCTGGTATTAGCAGGTGCAGGCAGTGGCAAAACGCGGGTGTTAGTCCACCGTATCGCGTGGCAAATTAAAATACGCCAACTGTCGCCGCACAGTATTTTAGCGGTGACGTTCACTAATAAAGCAGCTAAAGAAATGCGTGGGCGGATTGAAAAACTACTCGATAGTTCGACACACAAGATGTGGATAGGCACATTTCACGGCATTGCCCACCGTTTATTAAGACGACACGCCGCAGAAGCGCGATTACCTGATAACTTTCAAGTCATGGATGCCAGCGATCAATTGCGCGTAATAAAACGCTTGCTCAACGCGCTAAACATGGATGAAAAAATATGGGTGCCGCGTGAAGTGCAGTGGTACATCAATGCCCAAAAAGATGAGGGCATACGCGCTAAACATCTCCCCGATACCGATGATTCACACGAACAACAGCTCGTTCTGCTCTACCGTGCTTATGAAGCGCAATGCTTTCGTGCTGGGTTAGTGGATTTTGCTGAATTGCTGCTCCGCGCATTGGAATTATTACGCGATAACGAAGAGTTACTGACGCATTATCAACAACAATTTCGCCAAGTTCACGTTGATGAATTTCAAGACACTAACACCGTGCAGTATGCGTGGTTACGCCTATTAACCGATGGCACCGATAATTTATTTATCGTCGGCGATGACGACCAATCCATCTATGGCTGGCGCGGTGCGAAAATTGCCAATATGCACAGTTTTAAACACCATTATCCCAATCACCAAATCATTAAACTGGAACAAAACTACCGCTCCACAGGCAATATCCTTAAAGCTGCCAACCGTGTGATTGCTAAAAATCAAGGACGCATGGAAAAGGAACTTTGGACAACAGCCGACGAGGGCGAGTTGCTGGGGGTTTATTCGGCGTTTAATGAACAAGATGAAGCACATTTTGTCATCGAACGCATTCGCGCTTATGTGGCAACAGGTGGTAAACGCGAAGACACTGCGATTTTATACCGCTCCAACGCCCAATCACGGCAATTTGAAGAACGCCTCATGACCACTGGCATACCGTATCGCGTTTATGGCGGTCTGCGCTTTTTTGACCGTGCGGAAATTAAAAACGCGCTGTCTTACCTACGTTTAATCGCCAATCGTGACGATGACACCGCCTTTGAACGGGTGATTAACACGCCCACGCGCGGCATAGGGACAAAAATGCAGGATGATTTACGTCACATTGCGCGTGAACGCAGTATTTCCCTGTGGGCTGCTGCCGCGTTATTAAATACCCGTGCTATTCAGGTTTTTTCCGCATTGATTAATACCTTAAGTGAACAAGCCGAAGGCTTAGAATTGTGCGCACAAGTTCAGCTGGTGGTCGAAAAAAGCGGACTCATGGAATTTCACAAAAAGGACAAAGACAAAGGTGAAGAAAAAGTCGAAAACTTAGAAGAGCTAGTCAACGCGGCAAAATTATTTTATTTTGACAAAGATAATACTGAAAACATGAATGAGTTGGACTCATTTCTAACTCATGCCGTCTTAGAATCTGCCGAACAACAAGGCGATGATGCCGATGATTGCGTACAACTCATGACGCTACACACCGCCAAAGGCTTGGAATTTAAACAAGTGTTTTTAGTGGGCATGGAAGAAGGCTTATTTCCTGCGCAACAATCCGTTGATGATGTAGTCCGCTTAGAAGAAGAACGCCGTTTATGTTATGTCGGCATCACCCGCGCCAGACAACAACTCACTATCACTCATGCCGAAGCCCGCTGGTTATACGGACGTAGCACCTACCCAAAGCCGTCACGATTTTTAAGCGACATTCCTGTGGAATTAATTAGCAACGTCAGAATGCAGACAGCCGCGAGTTATCCCGCCAACTCAGCAAAATCCAGTGAATTTAGCAAACCACGTTCTACCTACCCGCCTTCCATGCCAACAAAGCCCGTCGCCACGCGTACCTCTGTGGTCACAGGTCGCTATAAAGCAGGGCAAAAAGTCAGCCATGCTAAATTTGGCGCGGGTATGGTAGTTCGCTGTGAAGGGGAGGGCGATAAAGAAAGCGTGGTGGTTAATTTTAAACAAGGCGGTCAGAAGCAATTGATGTTGGCTTATGCCAATTTGGATGTGTTATAGCATTTAGGAGTCCAAAATATGTTTTGGACTCCCGATTTTCAATACGGCTATCGCGATTCCAGCAAGCCTAACAAGCATAGGTATCTACACAAGGGTTGCCGCTGATTACTTATAGTATTTTAGTTTTAACATAATCCATTTATTTCTATAAAATCCCATGAAAAAAGCCTACAGCGAAGATCTGAGAAAATGCGTAATAAGCTGCCACGAAGCAGGATTTCCCAAGACTTTAATTATACAGATATTTACTATAGGAAAAGACACATTAAATCGTTGGATTAGACAATATGAAGAGACTGGAAGTTTAGCACCCAAGGTAAGAACAGAATA
>SHZG01000026.1 GCA_009692395.1 Methylococcales bacterium
TACAAACTCTGTCATCGTTATGGATAACGCCTCTTTTCACAAGCGCGACGATGCAAGGCTACTCATCCAACAGGCGGGGCATAGCTTGGAATTCTTGCCGCCTTATTCACCTGACTTAAATCCTATGGAACACAAATGGGCGCAAGCTACAGCACTTAGAAGAAAGAAAAACTGCTCCACTGATACACTGTTCTCTCAGCTCTTTTAAATCATTTTATTTTGCTTTGGCTATACCTGTCTCCTGTAGAATTTGAAAAGCAGCGTAAAGCTGCTTAATCATGTGTCCTGAAAAGTGTTGACACATCACTTGTCAATGGTACTGTATCTAGTCGCTACCCCACGAAATCGGGAAGAGCCAAAATTTTTACCACTTTAAAAAGCATTTAGATTGTAAATTAAATTTGATTGAAAAAAGCTAAACACGCCGTAAAACGCACCATCAAAACCAATACAACAAGCCCTAACACGCCTAAATTTGATAGAAAAACCATTATCTAGGGAACTATCAGTATAAAATAGCCGCTGTTTTTATAATTTAAGACTAGATAATCCCATGTCAGAACACACTACAGACTCCGCGCAAACAGCAGTAAAACGCTTACAAGATTTTATTAATCAAGAAATCATCGGGCAGGATGAATTGATAGAACGTATGTTGATTGGTTTGTTAGCCGATGGGCATATTTTGGTGGAAGGTGCGCCCGGTCTTGCTAAAACCCGCGCCATTAAGGTGTTAAGCAAAGGTATTGAAGCCGATTTTCATCGCGTTCAATTCACGCCTGATTTATTACCCGCAGATTTAACAGGTACGGAAATTTATCGCCCACAACAAGCGGCGTTTGAATTTCAAAAAGGCCCGTTATTTCATAATCTGATTTTAGCGGATGAAATCAATCGAGCTCCTGCTAAAGTGCAGGCCGCGTTATTAGAGGCAATGGGCGAACGTCAAATCACCGTTGGATTGGCAAGTTATCCATTGCCGCCGTTGTTTATGGTGATGGCAACACAAAATCCAATTGAACAAGAAGGCACTTATCCGTTACCCGAAGCTCAACTGGATAGATTTTTACTTCATGTTAAAGTTGGTTACCCTAACGCGGAGCATGAAAAAAGCATTCTGCATCTGGCGCGGGCTGAAGCAGGTTCGACCACTGAAATCGCGCGTGATGTATTTGAACCACTGAGCCAATACACCTTATTTAAAGCTCGTCAGGAAGTCCTAGATTTGTACATGGCAGACGGTTTAGAAAATTATTTATTACAAATTGTCTTAGCAACCCGCACACCAGCGGCTTATGGTGCAGATTTAGCCGCGTGGTTACGTTATGGCGCAAGCCCTAGAGCCAGTATCGCTCTTGACCGTTGCGCTAGAGCCAAAGCGTGGTTGTCTGGGCGTGATTTTGTTGCCCCCGAAGACATTCAAAACATGGCATTAGATGTGTTACGTCATCGGTTAATTTTGTCTTATGAAGCGGAAGCGGAAGGCATTACCACCGATTATGTGATTAAAGAATTAATTGCCCGCATTGCTGTGCCTTGATTAAGACCATGTTGAAAAAATCAACTGTTTTGACCAGTGAACGAGTGTCTGCCTCGTTAAAAACCCTCATTGATTTAGCACAGCCTGCGGCTGGTTTGAATTTAAAACGCTTGTCTATGCGGTCGTCACAAAGCGGCGGTTATGTCTCGCGTTTTAAAGGGCTGGGTATGGACTTTGAAGAGTCGCGAATGTATCAGGCGGGTGATGATATTCGCAGTATTGACTGGCGTGTGACGGCGCGTACAGGTGAAACGCACACCAAGGTATTTAGAGAAGAACGTGAACGCCCCGTGTTTATTTCTGTCGATAACCGTGCCGCAATGCACTTTGCAACACGCGGGGTGTTTAAAGCAGTGTTAGCCGTCAAACTAGCGGGATTAATTGCGTGGGCGGCGCAACATCAAGGCGACCGTATTGGTGGGCAGTTATTTTCTGACAGTCAATGCAGTGAATTAAAACCGCAAAATGGCAAACACGCCGTGTTGCGGTTTTTAAATACACTGGCAAACGGTAACACGGTAAGTGCAGAAGCAAAGCCCATTAGCCTAGAACAAGTGCTTGCCCGACTCGCCCAACACGTCCATTCAGGGAGTTTGGTTTATATTATCAGCGATTTTCGCGGTATAAATGACGCGGCTGAATTACATTTAGCGAAGTTATCGCAGCATTGTGAAGTGGTATTAATCTTCATTTATGATGCCTTAGAAAGCAATTTGCCCACTAAAGGGCGTTATCGTTTTACCGATGAACATCGTGATGTCGTCATTGACACCAGCGATTCGCAACGCTTATCGGTGTATCACCAGCATTTTGAAGAACGGTTAAACCATTTGCAACAACTCGCAAAAAAAAGAGGCTTTAGCTTTATGCAATGCAGTACAGTAGATAATCCTGTCCAGTGTCTACGATAATTATAGCTAACCGCCAATAAAACCGTTCGCACTGAGCTTGTCGAAGTGTGAATGTGGTTCTACAAGGCTCTCATGAGCTTGTCGAATGGCTCACCACGAACGGTATCATTTTATTGTGCATTAGTTTTAACAACAACTCGGTGCGCCATCAGCTTTATGCGCCGCGCCTTTGGTGTCTGCGGCAGGTCTTAATGTGCCTGCGGCATGACACCAGTGTTGTGGTGTTTGTTCCTGCACAGGGGCAATGCCAATAAACTGGTCGTTATAAGCTGAACCAGTCAGTAAATTAAAACTGCGTTCACACATTGCCATGCGTTGCCCACGATAAAAAACGTGACCTTCATCATCATACACTTTCGCAAATGGGCCGCGATAAATCACTGCATGACCTTTGTCTAAACACGGCTCATCCTGTGGCTTGACAGCGGTAATAGTGACGGAGCGAAACTCAATGCCTTCAACCACCTGCCACGCGTGGCTTTCCCATTTATCATAAGCCACCGCCACAAAACCCGCGTCAATAAACGCCTGTAAAAACGCATGCTCTTGCAACGCCCCTGAAATACAGCCACTCCATAAATGGGCATCGGCTTTTAAATGCGCAGGTACAGCTTCATCACTGACAATATCAGAAATCGCCACCCGTCCACCTGCTTTGGTGACGCGAAAAATCTCTTGAATCAACTGTGCTTTGTCACTGTCATGCACCAGATTAAGCACACAATTAGACACCACTAAATCCACAGAATTATCAGCAATTAACGGCGATTCCTTGCGCTGTTTTTCTTGCCACGCGCGTAAATGAAGCACGTCTTCTGCCTTAGTAATCGGGTTTTCGGCTAAATAGTGATTCAAGGCAGTCAAATCCAAGGCTAAATCCTGAATTTGCCCTTGCACAAATTCGACGTTTGCCACGCCTATTTTTTCTGCCATTTCCGCTTGATATTTACGCGCTAATGCCAGCATATCGTCATTCATATCCACGCCAATCACTTTGCCCGTGTCGCCAACTAACTGCGCCGCCATATAACAAATTTTGCCAGAACCCGAACCCAAATCCAGCACCACATCGCCTTTTTGTACATAACGCGAGGGATCGCCGCAACCATAATCTTTATCAATAATTTCCTGCGGCAACAATGCCAATAATTCACGATCATAATCGATAGGACAACATAAATCCGCTTGTATGGATTCCGCGCCCTGTGAGTAACGTTGTAAAACACCTGTTTCTATGGTCATGTCATCTCCAACTGTCTAAATATCAATCTGATTACTAGCACGATATAACCGCATTAGCATAATAAACGCAAAAAAATCATACAAACTGTGAATAATGATAGGGATTAATAAATTACTGTCACCGCCACCCATATCCATAGATAGGCTTAAATAGTAACCCACCACTGTCACTAATAGCGCGTACAGCGGTGTTACTGCGTGGGCTAAGCCAAAAATAAGACTACTGACATATAAACCCGCCGTCATACCCCACGCCGCTGTTATCCACGGTTGAATCACGCCGCGAAATAATACTTCTTCAGAAACCCCTGCAATAGTGGCTAACAGTAGTAAATCAGTCCAATGCCGCTGATGCAGGCTAGGGGCTAGCGTTTTTAATAGCAAATTTCTAATATCGGTGGCGGATTTTTGCGGTAAATAAAATAACGCTTGAAAAAGTAACAATAAAGGTAGCGTGCCTAATATACCAATGATAATGGCAGGTTCTGAAAAATACAGCGGTGCAAATGGATTAATATCAGCAATCCAACCCAATAATAGTGCGAGTATAATCAGCGAAGCCTCAAACCAACAGGCAGTTTTAAAAAAATGATTTGGATTCATTGTGGTGGTTCATAAAATGAAGAGACAGGCATTCTAAACAAAAAATCAGTAAAATGACGGCTTTAGTTTATTTTCCCTTGAAATCTTATGCCTTGCTACGTTTATAAAAGTGTAAAAAAAGACCTGTATTATTTATATATTGATAAAAAAGATGATTTTTCCTGTGTGCCAGAAGAATTGCTACTCAGCTTTGGTAAATTGGAGTTTGTGTTAGAGCTAGAGCTTGCGCCAAATCGAAAACTTGCCAAAGAAGACAGCCAAAAAGTGCTTGAAAGTTTGCAAACAAAAAGTTTTTTTGTCCAATTGCCCCCGCAAACGTATTAATAACGCATTAATTTAGTATCCTAAAAAGTGTTGCTACATCAGTTTTAAATTTTTTGCATAAATGATGAATATAAAAAATTTTACTTACCCCATTCGGGTGTATTACGAAGACACTGACGCTGGGGGCGTGGTGTATTATGCTAATTACCTGAAATTTTTTGAACGGGCAAGAACGGAAATGCTCCGTGCGCGGGGCTTTGAGCAAGATGACATTAGAGCCAATGATGGCGTTATTTTTGCCGTGCGTTCGGTACAGGTTGATTATTTGCGTCCTGCCTTGTTTAATAACCTGTTACAAACCAGTAGTGACGTGATTGAAATTAAAAAAGCCAGTTTAACGTTTAGTCAGCAAATCAGCTGTGATGGTAAACTGTTATGTACTGGCATTATTCATATCGCCTGTTTAGACGCACACACCTTGCGCCCCAAAGCAATTCCTGAATATTTATATGAGTCGTTAACGCATGAATACTGATTTATCCATACTCCATTTAGTGCAAGAAGCCAGTTTTGTCGTCCAGTTTGTGATGGCATTATTGCTGATTGCCTCGCTTGCCTCGTGGACGTTTATTTTTTCTAAACGCAAAGAATTAAGCCGAGCCATTGAAATCACCGATGAATTTGAAGAACAATTTTGGTCGGGGATGCCATTAACTGATTTGTATCGAAAATTAGCCGCGAAGGCTTTTGAACCCGAAGGTATCGAAAAAATATTTTTAGCGGGTTATAAAGAGTTTTCCAGAATGCGCCAAAGTGGTACGGTTGAGCCGTCAGTACAAGTCGAAAGTGCGCAACGAGCTATGCGGATTGAGTTATCACGGGAATTAGATCGGCTTGATGAACATTTATCGTTTCTAGCGACGGTGGGGTCAACTAGCCCGTATATTGGTTTATTTGGTACGGTGTGGGGGATTATGAATTCCTTTATGTCGCTGGGTAATGCTAAACAAGCCACGCTGGCACAGGTCGCACCGGGGATTGCCGAAGCTCTGATTGCCACGGCGATTGGTTTGTTTGCCGCTATTCCTGCTGTTATTGCCTATAACCGATTTTCTACCCGTTTGGATAGATTAACGGGGCGTTATGAATTATTTGTGGAAGAATTTGTGGTGTTATTACAAAGACAGGCGCACAGCAAATGAGTAGACGCACGAAACGCCGTAAACCAATGGCAGAAATCAACGTCGTCCCTTATATCGACGTAACGCTGGTGTTGCTGATTATTTTTATGATTACTACGCCGATGTTACAAACGGGGGTAGACGTTAATTTGCCACAGGCTCAGTCAGCGGTGGTGGAACAAAAAGACGACACGCCGCCCATTGTGGTGTCTATTAACGCCGATGGGCAATATTATATTAAGGCGGGTAGTGAAGAAGATGATGCGATTCAACCCGAAGAAATCAACGCCCGCGTAGTCGCCGTATTGACGAATAAGCCAACAACCCCCGTGTTAATTAATGCGGATACAACTGTCGCTTATGGCACAGTAGTCACTGTAATGGCAGCATTAAAAAATGCAGGTGTCCCCAGCGTCGGCTTGATGACCAAGTCAGAAGATCAACCATAAATCGTAGATGGATAGTCAAAGAAAATTGTCATGGTCATTTCTTCTGGCCTTAGTTTTACATCTGTTGCTGTTGGGGTTGTTTGGCCTGAGTGCGCTATTCAAACCTAACAAAGCCACCCTGCCAGTTAATCCAGAAATTATTCATGCGACTATTGTTGATGCCTCTCAAATGCAGGCTGATGTTGAAAAAAAACAACTGGCATTAAAACAAGCTGAACAAGAAAAGGCTCAAGCCGAAGCGGCTGAACGCGCTAAGATAGCAGCAGAAAAAGCGCGAGCAAACGCGCTTGAGCAAGCAGAAAGTGAGGCGAAAAAATCCCAAGAAGTCACTGAACAAGCGAAAACCGAAGCCGCCGAACAAGCCAAAGCAGAGGCAAACAAAGCCGAAGCCACCGAACGTGCTAACGCTGAAAAAATCAAGGAAAAAGCCGAAGCCACCGAACGCGCCAACGCTGAAAAAATCAAGGAAAAAGCCGAAGCCACCGAACGCGCCAACGCTGAAAAAATCAAGGAAAAAGCCGAAGCCACCGAACGTGCCAACGCTGAAAAAGCCAAGGAAAAAGCCGAAGCCACCGAACGCGCCAACGCTGAAAAAGCCAAGGAAAAAGCCGAAGCCACCGAACGCGCCAACGCTGAAAAAGCCAAGGAAAAAGCCGAAGCCACCGAACGTGCCAACGCTGAAAAAGCCAAGGAAAAAGCCGAAGCCACCGAACGTGCCAACGCTGAAAAAGCCAAGGAAAAAGCTGAAGCCACTGAACGTGCTAACGCTGAAAAAGCTAAAGAAAAAGCTGAAGCCACTGAACGTGCTAACGCTGAAAAAGCCAAGGAAAAAGCCGAAGCCACCGAACGCGCCAACGCTGAAAAAGCCAAGGAAAAAGCCGAAGCCACCGAACGTGCCAACGCTGAAAAAGCCAAGGAAAAAGCTGAAGCCACTGAACGTGCTAACGCTGAAAACGCCAAAGCCTATGCGAAAAAAGCCAAAGAAGCGGCAGCAGCCAAGGCTAAAGCGGATTTACAGGCTGAAATGGAGGCAGAGGAAAAAGCCGAAGCCAATGCAGAAGCTGCGAAGGCTAAAGCGGCCGATCAAGACGCTGAAGCTGAAAAAGTAGCAAGAGACATTAAGCAAAAAACAACGCGAAGTTGGATACGCCCTGCTGATTCTGCGGGTAATTTAAAATGTACCATTCGTGTTAAATTAACATCTGATGGCACAGTGATGGATGCCCAAGTCGTTAAGAGCAGTGGCAATGATATTTTTGACCGTTCAGCGGAAAACGCGGTTAATAAAGCATCGCCACTTCCTGTCCCTAAAGACAAAGAGCTGTTTGCCAAAGAATTTAGATCGTTTACATTTATTTTTAATCCCCAATAATTAAGGCAGTTTCGTAGGTTGGGTTCGCGTCAGCGTAACCCAACAGTAATTACTCCGTTTGTTGGGTTACGGCTATCGCCTAACCCAACCTACACAACTAAACGATAATTTTTAAGTGACCGAGGTAAACCAGTGAATTTTTTTAAACTAATTGTAGTATGTACCGTACTGGGTTTTAATATTTCCAGCAGTCATGCAGAACTCACCATTGAAATTACCGAAGGCGTTGAAAGTGCCTTGCCCGTCGCCATCGTGCCGTTTGCTTCTCAAGCCGCGCCTGTTGATATTCGTAATATTATTAATGCAGATTTAGAACGGAGCGGCTATTTTAAAATGCTAGCAGAACAAGGAATGCCAAGGCGTCCTAGTACGCCTGCGGAAGTTGATTTTAATAGTTGGAAAGGGATAGGTCAGAATTATCTGACCATCGGTCGGGTGACTGATAACGGAGGGCAATATAATGTCGAGTTCCAGTTGTTTGATGTCTATAAAGGCGAGCAACTGCTGAGTTATCAAATGAACTCATCGGCAGCCGATTTACGCAAAACTGCCCACGCCATCAGCGATATGATTTTTGAGAAATTAACGGGTAAAAAAGGCGTGTTTAGTGGTCGAATTGCCTATATTACTAGCAATAGTTTAGGTAATAGAAAGTGGTCTTATCAACTGCAAGTTGCCGATGCGGATGGTGTTAATCCACAAACGATCGCCACATCCAATGAGCCGATTATGTCGCCTGCGTGGTCGCCCGATGGTAAACAAATGGCTTATGTGTCGTTTGAAAGAAAAAGAGCCGCTATTTATGTACAGACATTGGCGACAGGTGCGCGGACGCACGTTGCTGAATTCGCGGGTATTAACGGTGCGCCTGCGTGGTCGCCTGATAGCACCCGTTTAGCATTGACATTATCTAAAGACGGTAGCCCCGATATTTATGTGCTGAATTTAGCCACTCGCGCTTTAACTAAAGTAACCAACAGCTTGGCAATTGATACTGAGCCAACGTGGTCGCCCGATGGTAATACTATCGTTTTTACTTCTGGGCAGGGCGGCAAACCACAGTTGTATATGGTGTCTGCGCAAGGCGGTAATGAACAACGATTAACCTTTACAGGTGATTATAATGCCCGCGCTAGTTTTTCACCCGATGGCAAGTATTTGGCTATGGTGCATGGTAATGGCAATCACTACCGCATCGGCGTGATGGATATGGCAACGCGGGCTATTAATGTGCTTACCTCAGGGCCTAACGATGAATCCCCTAGCTTTGCACCGAATGGTAGTTTAATTTTGTATGCGTCCAAAAAAGGCGGGACAGGATTTTTATCGGCAGTATCAATAGATGGTAAAATGCAGCAGAAATTGGTTTTTAATAGCGGTGAAGTTCGTGAACCCGCGTGGTCGCCAGCACCTTAATTTTTTGGATATAGCAGATGAAATTCAATAAAACACTCATAGCATTGCTGGTAAGTACCAGCTTGTTATCAGCTTGTAGTGATGATAAAAAACCCATTAACGTTACTGATAATGTTAAGTATCTCCCTAATCGTACTACTGGTGCATCCACCAACGGTTTCAATAATGGTGCAGGTGTTAATGCCTACGGACTGAATACAGACGGTATGAGCGGTGCGGGTAGTGGTGCGGCATATAATGACCCTAACAGCCCACAGGCTAAAGTCATTTACTTTATGCTCGATAGCAGTGAAGTACAGCCTGATTTTTTACCTGTCGTTCTTGCTCACGCGC
Organism: Methylococcales bacterium; assembly: GCA_009692395.1. GTDB lineage: Bacteria > Pseudomonadota > Gammaproteobacteria > Methylococcales > Methylomonadaceae > UBA4132. The sequence continues at coordinate 9,312 of SHZG01000026.1, forward strand.
AATATTTAGTCGCTAACCCAAGAATACATATTATCTTAGAAGGCAATAGTGATGAACGCGGCTCGCGTGAATACAATGTTGCTCTAGGCGAACAACGTGCTAGATCCGTTGCTAATATAATGAAAGCGCATGGTGTGTCTGATAGTCAACTGCAAACCGTGAGTTATGGCGAAGAAAAACCTGCGGCAATGGGCAGTGATGAGTCGGCTTGGGAACAAAACCGCCGCGTTGAAATTGTTTATACGAGATAACACGATGAAAAAATATGCTTTTTTATTATTATGTCTTTGTGGCAGTGCGGTTGCAGAATCTGAATTATTCCCACCTGTGATTGATAATTCATCTTACCCAGCTTCTACGCCACTACCGAATGCGGCCGCGCCTTCATCCAAGGCATTGTATGATGTTATCGGGCGTTTGGATCAATTACAAATCGAAGTACAGCAACTGAGGGGCAAGGTAGAAGAGCAGGGCAATTTGATTGTTGAACTGAAAAAAAATCAAACGACACTGTATTCTGACTTTGATGAACGCTTACAAAATGCAGAAAAAGGCGGTAGCCCAAGTCCTGCCGTTCAGCCCGTTGCTGAAACACCAGCAGCCCATCAGACCACCGTGACCGATTTATCAGCACCCCCCGCTGTTCCTGCACCTACGCCTGGTGAACCAGAAGTGACAGCACCTGCACCTGCGTCTAAACCACCTGCACCTGCAGTACAAGCCTCAGGCGGTGAAAAACAAGCCTATCAACAAGCCTACAGCTCACTGCGTAGCGGTAAAACTGACCAATCAATTGAACAATTTAAAGCCTATTTAAGCCAATATCCAACAGGCGGCTATGCAGATATTGCTCACTATTATTTAGGTGAAGCCTATCGTGTTAAACCCGATGCTGATTCTGCACGCCAAGCCTATAATCTCGTGCTAGAAAAATACCCGAACAGCACCAAAATAGCGGATACTTTATTAAGACTGGGTACGATTGAAGCGGATCAAAAAAATAACGAAAAAGCGCGTGAATATTTGACGCGTGTTACCACTGAATTCGCCAATACCCCCGCTGCCCATTCGGCAGAGAAAAAATTACAGCAATTAAAGTAATGACTCATTCACTACGCATTACTGAAATTTTTTACTCGCTGCAAGGTGAATCCAATACCGTCGGCTTGCCTACGGTATTTATTCGCCTGACAGGTTGCCCATTACGTTGCGTGTATTGTGATACCGCTTATGCTTTTACAGGCGGTAAAAAAATGACGTTAGCGGACATTCTTGCTGACGTTGAACAATACGGTGGTAAATACATCACCGTCACAGGCGGTGAGCCATTAGCACAACCTGCTTGCCTTGAATTAATGACCAAATTATTGGATAAAGGCTATCGCGTTTCCCTAGAAACCAGTGGTGCGCTTGATGTGTCAGCCGTTGACCCGCGCGCCATCAAAGTTATGGATTTAAAAACCCCTAGCTCAGGCGAAATGGATAAAAATCGTTATACCAACATTGAGTATCTCACTGCCCACGATCAAATTAAATTTGTCATCGGTAATGATGAAGATTATCACTGGTCAAAAGCAATATTAAGTGAATACCACTTACTTAATCGTTGCGAAATTTTATTTTCACCCGTCATGGGACAGCAAAATCCAACAGAACTTGCCGACAAAATTCTCAGCGATAGACTGCCCGTGCGTTTTCAAATTCAACTTCATAAACTGCTTTGGGATGATGCCCAAGGCAAATAAATACTATGCAAAAAAAAGCCATCGTCCTACTATCAGGCGGATTAGATTCCATTACCGTACTCGCACTTGCCCAACAGCAAGGTTTTCAATGTTACGCCCTCAGTTTTGACTACGGGCAACGCCACAATGCTGAACTCATTGCTGCCGCGCAAATCGCCGCTGATTACCAAGTCGCAGACCATAAAATCATTAAACTGGGCTTAGGCTCAATAGGTGGTTCAGCACTCACTGATGAACACATCGCCGTGCCTCATACCCCACAAACAGGCATACCTGTCACTTATGTACCCGCGAGAAACACCATCTTCTTATCATTTGCCCTAGGTTGGGCAGAAGTATTGAATTTGCATGATATTTTTATAGGCGTAAATGCCGTGGATTACTCAGGTTATCCCGATTGCCGCCCCGAATTTATCGAGAGCTTCCAGAAACTAGCCAACCTAGCTACCAAAGCAGGCGTAGAAGGCACACATTTTTCTATCCACACCCCACTGATACACCTAAGCAAAGCCGAAATCATCAAAACAGGCATAACCCTAGGTGTTGATTATCAACGCACTGTCTCCTGCTACTCTGCCGATGAGCAAGGGCACGCCTGCGGCGAATGCGATGCCTGCCGCCTAAGAAAAGCAGGATTCATTGAAGCAGGTATTCCAGATAATACACGTTATCAAAAATAAGTATTGCATTCTTCATAATAATCGTTATAATAGTATTTCTTTGTTGGGTCGTTAGCTCAGCTGGTAGAGCACCGCACTTTTAATGCGATGGTCGCGCGTTCGAATCGCGCACGACCCACCACAAAGACTTTGATTTTAAAGGGATTTTAAGGATAAAATTCTTAGTAACTGTGTACTAAAACTATCGACTACAGTGATTTTAATGGTAGTCTTGTTTTTAACCTCTTTTGAGGATACACAGATGCTAAATTTTCATATCATCAAAGTAATTCTAAAAAACGGCGAAGCCCGTTATCGTAGCATTCTTACCAAATCTGGTAAGGGAATCAAAACTAAAACATTTAGACGCAAACAAGATGCTCGTACTTGGGGCAATCGTGCTGTGTTAGACTCTCAAGAATACGAAGCCAAAGGTATAAAACCCTGCACCATTAAATTTAGTCGCTTAGCCGATGAATATATGCACTGGTGGACGGGAAAAGACCATGATCGCGTTAGACTGGTTTTATGTTGGGAACAACGCTTAGGCAAACTCCTACTTTCAGATATTACCCCAGAACTTATTCGCGACACCCTCAAAGCGAAAAAATCACAAGCCCCTGCTACCTACAATAAGCACCTCGCTGTTTTATCGGCTATTCTGGACTATGCCACCTTGCAACAAGAGGATGACAGTATTCTGGAGCAGTACATTGATGAAAATCCTTGTAAGCGCGTTCGCTCTCTCAAAGTCGATAACAAAATCGTTCGTTATTTATCCAACGAAGAAAAACCCCAGTTACTTAAAGCGTCTCAAGCCATTGGTGGCAAGTTTTACCTCAAAGTCTTAATGGCTCTCACTACGGGTATGCGTAAAGGTGAATTAGAGCGGTTACGCTGGAATGACATAGATTTTGAAAAAGGTCTGGCAATGTTATCTGACACCAAGAATGGAACGCCGCGCCACACCCCGATTCCCAACGTCATTATGGACGAAATCAAAAAACATCGTGAAATCGGTAGTGGTCTATTATTCCCCTCCAGTACCGACCAAAACAAACCCTTCGACTATAAAAAGCAATGGGCAAACTGCCTGAAAGCCGCTAATATCCAGAACTTTAGATGGCATGATATGCGTCATGATACCGCCTCAACACTGGCGCGTGATGGCAGGACATTAAAAGAAATTGCTGAAATTTTGGGGCATAAAAGCCTAGCCAGTACCGACCGCTATACCCATTTATCAACCGCGCATAAATCTCAAGTGCTGAATGATACGATGACAAAATCTATTAGCTTATAATCCGCTTTGCCAGTCTAGGACGCGTAACCGAAAGGTGGAGTCATTAACCGCTTGACTGGCATTCCCTCTCAGTAATGAACGGCACTTTAATGGAGTGATTATTTTGAATAAGCCACTATTTTTAAAACTACTTAAACTTAAACAAAGACTAACATTATCTGATGTTGCAGAATATCTTTCTAAAATTTGGAGCGCAAATGTAACAGAAGCTGATGTGTTGCAATTTGCTTTAAATAGAGACTTAAAACTATCGATTTATTTTGTTAAGGAAACATGGGCAGCACCTTGTCATGTTGTTCATTACAAAGAGACAGAATTAAAAGCCGCTTGTGCAAATAACATATACCCCGAAGAGTTGAACTGGCGTAAAGATTCAGTAGGAATGGAGTTGGTTAGTTTAAAAATAGGGGATGATAAGTTTCTAAATATGCAAAAAAAAGAGTGGTCATCAATATCTGGTTTATGGGACTTACCTATGATTGATGGTGACAGGTTAGAAATTGAACAAGCATGGCGCAATTTGACTGGAAGTCCTATTGTAACTCGTCCAAGCTGTTATGGGACTTTTCTTCAAGATGATAACGGGATAATTTACCGACTTCGAGATGGAAGTAATATCAGCGACGCTCTAAATGAAAATAAAGCCAAACAGAATGCCTTAAGGCGTGAAGTTGCTATTAACAATATTAGCAAGGAAAACGAAGAAAAATTATTCCAATTACTGGAGGAAGAACGGGAAGTGCGTATTAAAGAATGCCATAGTGATAGAGCCAAATTACCCGAAGATCATGTCTTAATTGTTCGTCTCGAAGCACTAGAGACGTTTGAACAGTTTATTAGCGATAATGAGTTAAAGACTGACACAGCAACAACACATACCAACAACAAGCCGCCAATTATTCAACGTGTCAACGATTTTAATAAGTGCATGGCTCAAGTAATTTATGACTTTAATGAAGATAACGGCTATCAAGCGACAACAGTTGAGGAAGTTATAAATCGCCTGAAGCATAAACCACCGCATGACTTCATTATTAGCTGTTCAGATAACAAAATAAGTGTAGATGGCTCGACACCAAAACCTATAGCGAACGTGGAACGCACTATAAAAGGATTGCGAAATCAGCAAAAATAACTAGCTTAAATGTTGATTTTGACAATTAGCATAATCAAATTGCAATTAAGACAAACTATTAACAATTAGCCAGTTTTATCTCTTACAACTCAATACGATAGCCTTACTTTTTTAAACAAACCGTAAGGCTTTTTTATGACCGCTACATCCACCCATACAACCTTGGGCGACTTTTGCCCAAAAAATACTTTTGCAATCCACCCCGACAATCCGCTGAAAGAGTCAGAGTTTAATTGGCTATTCAAAAACCGCGAGGCTAATGGATTTAAAGAAGCGTTTGTAAAAGTCACCGCCAGAAACTTTCTGGTACATATCCCAACCTTCACACAATGCTTGGCTGATCGTAGAGGCGCGTAAATCTGTATTGATTCGCGCTTATGCTATCGGCTACCAGTTGGGAAAATTGGACACAGATAGTCGTATCGCATAGTTAATGCGGGTTACAGTCAGAAATTACGCGGCTTACAGCCAAAAACTACAGTGATTTTATTGCTGGGCATAAAAAAAGCCCCGCGCTAACACTCATTAGCTGGAGCTTTTTTCTTACGCTATTTTTCCATTCGACACGGTAATAATAGCACAACAGGAATAAAAGTGACGGCGGAGAAATACGCCATTATATGAAAACAACATCATCGAAAAATTTAACACCGCTGATTATTCACGGTACTAACAGACATATTACCATTGACTCTCGAAGCATAGCCGAGGTATTCGAGCGACCACACAAAAATGTATTACAGACTCTAGATAGTTTAATCGAAGATGGCATAATCTCACGGCTAGAATCTATGCTGTCAGATTATGTGAAACGCGGCAAAACCTATCGTTGTTATGAACTCAATGAAGCAGGTTTTTTAAAAGCCATGCCTTTTATTGGTGGTAAACAATCTAAAGAAGGTCAGAAGCGATTAGTTGATGAATTCTTGAGTTTACGGCAACGCTTAGATAAACAATCTAAGGTGCGTGAATCACAAGCCTTTCAAATGGTTCGTTTGTCGGGTAAAGATGCCAGAAAACTTTTAACCGATGAAATTCAGACTTTTATTGATTATGCCAAATCGAACGGCAGTAATAATGCCAAGATGTACTACATAAGCATAAAACAGCCTTCTAATTATTGACTCTAAAGCCTCAGAAGTTCGTGAATTGATAACACCCATACAATTATCAACGCTGCAAACGGCTGAATTGACTGCTACGTCTGTTTTGACTCAAGGCATGGAACACAATGTGTATTACAAAGATATTTTTCAGCACATGAAAAAAGAGTTAGAAATATTTGTGGCTGGCAGAAGTAAAGTTCTGGATGTCTAGCTATGGCAGATACTAGACAAAAGGGTAGTGGGTTAAATCTGTGATGATAGATTAAAATCACGGGCAGAATAAAATCACACTTACCTAAAAGACCTTATGAGCTGCTACCAAGAAATCACCTGTCCATTCTGTAAAAGTAACCAGATTGGCAAGTCAGGACGCAATGC
>SHZG01000027.1 GCA_009692395.1 Methylococcales bacterium
TTGCGTCCTGACTTGCCAATCTGGTTACTTTTACAGAATGGACAGGTGATTTCTTGGTAGCAGCTCATAAGGTCTTTTAGGTAAGTGTGATTTTATTCTGCCCGTGATTTTAATCTATCATCACAGATTTAACCCACTACCCATTTTTTAAAGTCAGCCAAGACCTTGGCTGCACCGCTAAATTGAAAAAAGTAATGAACATGACTGCCTGCTTGCAAAATACCAGTTGCCGACAAGTCCGCTTCATTCATTAACACACGCGGTGAGACACTATAAAAATCGCCACGTTTATCGGGTTCATAAGTGACAATCTGGGTAATGATTAATGGCTTTTCACCGACTGTCAGCACATCGCCGATATGCAGTTTTAATGCGGATAATACCCGTTTTTCTAGCCACACCGTGCCGCTATCGGGGCCTTTATGCTGTTCGCTTTCGGCACTCTGCTCCGTCGTTTGGGTTTTTAAAAACCCGCGTAACGGATACGCTGCACTCACCGATTTAATGCTTGCTAACAGCATTTCGTCGTGTTCCATTAACACGCTGGAAAATTCAACGGTGCCTGCTTGAGTCAATTTCAGTTGCGTTGCTTGGTCTTGCCAAGTGCTAGGTATTGCCGCAGGGCTAGCAATCACTAAATCCGCCGCTAAAAACTCTGCTGCCTGCATAACCATCGTGTTTTGTAAGCGGTCAGCAAATAAGGCGATAGCCGTGGAACTAGTGACGGCAATCAGTAATGCCAGCACCAAGATGGTTAATTCCCCTGAACGACTGTCACGCCATAATAGCCGTAGAGCCAGATTAAAACGATTCATAATTAATAACTCATAAGGACTAAATTTGACTGTTGTTTTGTATTTAAAACGATTCATACTCCGCCGTTTATAGAAAAGATTAGCCTTACTTTACTATGAAAAACACAACATTTTTGTTAAACATTTCTGGGCTTGCCTTAATACTGGGTAGAAAAATGATAAAGATTGACATTACTTAATGTACACCTATACAATAGGCTCAGCTTGAAATTGATTTACCGTTATGCTTATCTTTACGAAGTTTTTCTGTGATTGCTCGTCCTGTTATCATAAGTATTTTTAAATTTTACAGCTCCATTATACCCGCCTTACAAAAGGCTATTTACTTACTTTTATATATTAGGATTCACAATGACTACTGGTGTTGTTAAATGGTTTAACGCAGAAAAAGGTTTCGGTTTTATTTCACAAGAAGGCGGTCCTGATGTTTTTGTTCACTTTCGTAACATTAACAGTTCTGGCTTTAAATCGCTAGACGAAGGCCAAAAAGTTCAGTTTACTGTAACTCAAGGTCAAAAAGGCCCGCAAGCAGAAGATGTAACACTTATCTAATGCAACTCTCAGGTGGTAGCTCTCATCTGTGAGCTACCACCTGCTTTTATTCTCTCACAGATAATTCCTGCTTTCCTTTCTTTTACATCACCTTACTATCAAAGTACCGCGTGTTGTAACAAATGTATTATCATTGTCTCATTAAAAACAACCCGCCAACAAGGCGATAAATAATGAGCCAAGATTCAAAAACTAATCACAACCTTTTCACCATCGCCTTATTTTCTGGAACATTATTTGTCAGTGCCTCCCTGATGTTTGTGTTGCAACCGTTATTTGGTAAACTTTTATTACCCTTACTGGGTGGTTCGCCAGCGGTATGGAACACCTGTATGGTGTTTTATCAAAGTATTTTATTCCTTGGTTATCTTTATGCTCACACGCTGTCTACGCGCTGTCGGCAACACCAACAAATTTTTTTACACATTGCTATTATTGCACTGAGTTTATTAGCATTGCCCGTTGCTTTGCCTGAAAACACCATTCCACCCACTGACAGTAATCCTACATTCTGGCTATGCTGGACATTATTTCTAGCAATTGGTTTGCCATTTTTTGTGCTATCCACCACTGCGCCATTGATACAAAAATGGTTTTCAAAAATTGGACATCCTAGCAGTGATGATCCTTATTTTCTCTATGCTGCCAGTAACACAGGCAGTTTAATCGCGCTATTAAGTTATCCCTTTTTATTAGAGCCAAGCATCGGTTTAGCCAATCAACAAACCGATTGGAGTATTGGTTATTGGCTATTGTGCTTATTAATTGCCGCGTGTGGCTTGCTGTTATGGAAACGCCAACAACCTAATGCCGTTTTAGAAACTCAGACACCTATCGTGGACAAGCTAACGTGGTCAACGAAACTGCATTGGCTAGCACTAGCGTTCGTTCCCTCCAGCTTATTATTGGGTTTAACCAATTTTATCAGCACGGACATTGCCTCCGTGCCGCTGTTATGGATTATTCCGCTAACCGTCTATTTACTGTCGTTTATCATCGTATTTTCGCACTGGAATGACGCAGTGCATCCTTGGATGGTCAAACTACAACCTTTGGTATTAGTGCCGTTTATTGCCTACGCGTTTGTTAATCCCGCCGATTTGCCGTATTGGGTGTATTTAATTTTACATATCTTGGCATTTTTCTTTGCCGTCATGGTATGTCATGGCGAACTAGCGAAAGACAGACCACCTACCCAACACTTAACCAGCTTCTACTTGATTATGTCGTTTGCGGGTATGTTAGGAGGAATGTTTAACACCTTTGTCGCTCCGTTTATTTTTAATGGCATTTATGAATATCCGTTGATGATTGTTGCTGCTTTATTGTTACGTCCTGGGGCAGTCAACACCCGCTTACACTGGCAGCTTATCGTCCCTGTTGTATTACTGAGCATCGGTTTAATACTGTATGCCAATGTTAATGACTTGCTACAACACTTCGACAATATCGCGCTCAGCTTAATTGCTTTAAGTATTATGGTTTATTTTCTCAGAAATCAAACGGTAAGCTACGCCCTGACAATCGGTGTCATCATGTTCTTAGCACTCAGTTTGCATGGGCTATCTTCACATACGCTCTACCAAGAACGCAGTTTTTTTGGTGTCATGGCGGTGCGTGAAAGCGTATTGACCGATGAAAACAACCAACCCGAAACCTATCATGAACTGTTTCACGGCACGACTAAACACGGCGCACAACGCTTGCCTGAACCACTGGCAAAAATCCCACTGACGTATTACAGTCAACCCGGCCCGATGGGGCAGTTATTTACAACCTTTGATGCAACTAATGCTAATTGGAATATTGGTCTTGTTGGACTCGGTGCAGGCGCGTTAGCGTGTTATGCCAAGCCAAGCCAACAGTGGACATTGTATGAAATTGATCCGTTAGTCATTGATATTGCTAAAAATACTGATTATTTTACTTATCTCAGTCGCTGTCTACCCAATCCCAATATGCGAGTCGGTGATGCACGTTTAGCGTTAGAAAAAGAACCTGACCAGCATTTTGATTTATTAGTCATGGATGCGTTTAGCTCAGATGCTGTTCCCACGCATTTATTAACTAAAGAAGCACTGGCGTTATATTTCAAAAAACTAAAGCCCAATGGCATACTGGCTCTACACATCACCAACCGCCATTTAGCATTGAAAAAAGTATTATCCATTCATGCCGAACAAGACCATTTTGCCGCGCTAATCCAAGAATTTAAAGCCCCAGAAGCGATGCCGCTGGTGGTGGATACCGACTGGGTCGTGATGGCAAAGCAACCTGAAACCTTAGAAAAACTGCATTTAAGCACGATGGGTAACTGGCAAACGATGCCATTATATTTTGATATGCGTCCGTGGACAGATGACTTCACCAATATAGTGAAGATATGGAAATAAAACGGTAGGCTAATGGGTTAGTGAAAACTAACCCATTACTTTATCAGGCAAATTACTCTTTAACTTTTCCAGCAGGTTTAATCAAGCGAATGCCCAATTCTTTTAATTGTTCATCGGTCACAACCGCAGGTGCGCTCACTAATGGACACGCCGCTGATTGAGTTTTTGGGAACGCAATCACATCACGAATCGACGTTGAATGTGTCATTAACATCACTAAACGATCCAAACCAAATGCCAAACCACCGTGCGGCGGTGCGCCGTATTTCAGTGCATCTAATAAGAAGCCGAATTTTTCGCGGGCTTCTTCTTCGCCGATGCCTAAAACTTCAAATACAGTTTGCTGCATAGAAGTACGGTTGATACGAATAGAACCGCCGCCGACTTCTGTGCCGTTTAACACTAAGTCATAAGCGCGAGACAAGGCAGTCGCAGGATTTGCTACTAAGTCTTCCACTGAACAGCTAGGCGCGGTAAATGGATGATGAATCGCATTGAAACGCCCTGCTTTTTCATCCCAGTCAAACATGGGGAAATCCACCACCCAAACAGGTTTCCACTCGCCTTGTAGCAAGTTTAAATTGTGTCCGAGTTTGACACGCAACGCGCCCATTGCTTCATTCACAATACTGGCTTTATCTGCACCAAAGAAAATTAAATCGCCTGTGTGTGCGCCAGTTTTAGCTAATACGCTAGCCCATACTTCGGCAGGTGCGAATTTCACAATCGGTGATTGCAAACCATCAATGCCCGCGTCTAAGTCGTTGACTTTAATGTATGCCAAACCTTTCGCGCCATAAATGCTGACGTATTTAGTTAAATCGTCAATGTCTTTACGGCTTAATTCACTCGCATTCGGGACGCGCATCGCAACGACGCGACCTTTAGGATCATTCGCAGGCGCAGAGAATACTTTGAAATCAACTGCTTTCATGTCGTCGCCGATGTCCACTAATTCCAGCGGAATGCGTAAGTCTGGGCGGTCTATACCGTAACGTGAAATAGATTCAGCATAAGTAATACGCGGGAATGTTGCATCCAATTCCACGTTGATAACTTTAGCAAATAACTGACGAATCATCTCTTCCATGACATTCATGATTTGGTCTTCAGTCATGAACGAAGTTTCTATATCAAGCTGAGTAAATTCAGGTTGACGGTCGGCGCGTAAATCTTCATCACGGAAACAACGCACCACTTGATAATAACGGTCAAAACCTGCCACCATCAACATTTGTTTATACAACTGTGGCGATTGCGGCAACGCGAAAAATGAATTTTCGTGGGTGCGGCTTGGCACGATGTAATCACGCGCCCCCTCAGGTGTCGCTTTAGTCAAATACGGCGTTTCGATTTCGAAAAATTCATTGTCATCGAGGAAGTTACGCAATACGCGCGTTACATCACGACGCACTTTCATTTTTTCTTGCATTACCACGCGGCGCAAGTCGATGTAACGGTATTTTAAGCGCAGTTCTTCGTTGACTTCGATGTCGCTTTCAATTGGGAACGGTGGCGTTTCTGATTCGTTTAATACCACGATGTTTTTGGCTAACAGCTCAATTTCGCCAGAGTGCATATTGGCGTTGACTGTACCTTCTGGACGATGACGCACCACAGCAGTAATTTGTAAAACATATTCACTGCGAACCTGTTCAGCAGTGGCAAACGCTTCGGCATAGTCAGGGTCAACCACGACCTGCACTAAACCCGCACGGTCGCGTAAATCAATAAAAATAACGCCGCCATGATCGCGTCGTCTGTGTACCCAACCGCAAATTGAAACGGTTTCGCCTAGTTGTTGTGTATTCAGTTCTCCGCACTTGTGAGTACGCATAAAGTTTCCTTGTTGGTTTAAAAAGTAAATTGGGTTTATTGTGTTATTGAAATTCGACAGAGATTAAGATTTGTACACATCACCTCTACTATCCGCTTTATAAACATAAATGAATAATTCAGTGTCTGTCATTTCATATAAAAAGCGATATTTTCCGATACGAAGCCTAAAGTGTCCTTTTTTATTTATCATCGCTTTAATATCAAGGTTTGAAGAACGAGGATTATTACTTAGCTGTTCAAAAACCATGATAATTTTTATTTTTAACTGATGTTCAGATTTATCTAAAAATTTCACAACCTGCTTGGAAAATTCTAACTTATAAGCCATATTTTTCTTTTAGGCTTGCTAACGAAATACTATCCCCTGATTTTTTTTCAGCGACAGCCGTTTGATAATCTCTTTCATCCTCTGGTGTAAATGTCATATCATCATATTCAAGTATTTTTACCGCATCGCTGGGCAATAGTCGCAAAAAAGATAAGACGGTATCTTTAAGATCATCACTTATTTCTAATAATACTGTTTGCATTTTATTATCTCCAAAAGAATTGAGTTGCGTAGGTTGGGCTACTTTTTGAGTTAATGGGGGTAGATTTTAAGTCCAATTTTCGGTCTGTAAGTTTTTTACGCGATTAAATTCGCGTAGATTGTTGGACACTAAAACACACTGCTCACTCAGCGCATGAGCAGCGATTAACAAATCATTTGAGCCAATTACTAAGCCTTGCTTTTCTAAGTCAGCACGGATTTCACCGTATTTTTCAGCCGCTGATTCATTAAAATTTAAAATAGGGATAGCGTTTTTTAAGGCAATAATTTGTTCAATATTTTTAATTGGATGCTGACTTTTCATCGCACCATAAAATAATTCTGTATCAGTAATTGACGACATACAAACCTGATTGGCATTCAGTGATTGCAGTTTTTCTAACACACGCGGCGGCTTATTGTTTTTAATATCAATGCAAATATTGGTGTCGAGCATATACATTAAGAATCTTCCCTTATTTGTAAAGGCAATTGGTTTCTACCTTCACTCATAAAATCATCAGATAATTGAGTCAATATATTAAAAACACTATCTGCTTTTTGTTTATCTTTATCTTGTATTAAACCTAAGCGGAAATAATGCAGTAAATCATAAATGTCTGTATATTTCTCAGGGGGAATTAACGCAATTTCTTCGATTAATTGTTTTTGTAAAATCATGACTGCTCTCTATGACTTAAGTGTTAATGCAATTTATTTTAGTTGTTTTGTTGGGTTGCAAAAAGCGCAACCCAACCTACGCGCCTAACGTACACGGTACGCGCTTAAATATGCTCCTCAATAATTCTACTTATACCATCGCTATCATTATAAAGAACATCTGGAATTATTTTTCTGTAGTACATACTTCGCCAAATCATACTTACAGCGTATTCAGGTGCTTCATCATATTGGTAGATTCATCTCATTAGATATAGCAATAACACCAACCGCATGAATTTGACTATTACCAACCCGATTATTAAAGTAATTTTGTACAGCTTGCATCTGATTTTGTTCCTGTTGAAACTCGGCAATCATACTTCCTTTATCGTAATACCCATTATTAAAGTATGGGTCATCCCAGTCTGGAGCATCTTTCATGCCCAAATGAGTTTGTAAATATTGCTTGTATTCTTCGCCAAGATGATTAGCGTGTTGGTTTTTTACACAAACGCTCCAAATCTCAATGTTTGACTCCTCATATTTTCCAGATTCGTAGCCTAAAATAGCAAGATTATAACTATGAGAGCGGCAATGACATTTCTGAATATAATTAGTTGAAAATGTATGGTAGTACGATATTAAATCGTAGAATTCATGGAGAAATGATTGAACTAACTTAAACTCATTTTTTATGACTACAATGTTTTCAAAACTATTTTTAGCCGATTGAGACCAATTAAAACTACCTGTAATAACTATTTCATCATCAATTATACAAAATTTGTTGTGCATCAGTGATGAGGACAATCTTGTATCAATAGGATATAGATGGTATAGATTAGATGCTGGGATTCCATGATTTAGATTAGTGAAATCATTATTATATACAACTTCTATTTTAATGCTTCTTTGAGCCAATTGTTGTAAAGTCGGTGCATAAACTTGACCATTTATCCATGCTACGCAGATTTTGACCGACTCTTGCGATGATTTTAGGAGTTTTAAAATCTCATATTCAATATCTTCAAAATATGTATCTACTGTAATTTTTTATCTTGTACTCAATTTTATATTAATGCGATAGCTGAGTAGGTCAGGTTAGCGATAGCGTAACCCGACATTTTCGGTAACATAAACGCACACGGTAAATTCACGCTTTTGTCGGGTTACGGTTATCGCCTAACTCGCCCTACAAAACTGCCATTTTTGCATTATTATTTAGCCAATGCGTTAAATGTCTCGTGATATTCCTGCATAAATTCACGCCCAATTTTTAACTGTTCTGCTTGCGCTGGTGTGATTACGGCGCTTGGTTGTGATCTTAATTGAGTAATTAATTTTTTTACTTCTATGAGTGAATCTTCTGATAATTCATCAATTTCACGGAAAAAATCCAGTTTATATTCTGCAATATTCATTTCAGTGTCCTTTAGTGGAGATGTTGGGTTACGCTATCGCTAACCCAACCTACAATTACAAAATTAAGATTTAGGGCAGCTACTGGTATTGCAGGCACTTGAGGGTGCGGAGGCTTCACCTGCGACATTTTTCTTCGCACCGCTTTTAAAATCGGTTTCGTACCAGCCAGAGCCTTTTAAACGAAAACCTGCCGCTGAGATTTTTTTCACTAGTTCGGGTTGCGTGCAGGCGGGGCAAATGATTAATGGTTCGGCATTGAGTTTTTGTAATGCTTCGTGGGTGTGACCGCACGATTTGCATTGATATTCATAAATTGGCATAACGGACTCCGTAAAAAACAGTAAATAGTGAGGGTGGTGTTAGTTTTTCAACACACTTACCTATAGAATAACAGGCCATTTTACAGATTTAAGGCTTAACAATGAAAACATTAACGATTACCCGTCCCGATGACTGGCATATTCACGTTAGAAATGGTGCTATTTTACAGGCAGTTTTACCGCATACAGCGGCACAATTTGCTCGCGCGATTATTATGCCTAACCTGAAACCGCCTGTCACCAACGTGGCGCACGCCTTGGCTTATCGGGAAGAAATTTTACAGGCTGTGCCAGTGGGTGTAAATTTTACCCCGTTGATGACTTTATATTTAACAGCCGCTACGACAGTGGAAGACATTAAAGCAGCGGCTGAATCAGCACACGTTTATGCGTTTAAATTATACCCAGCAGGTGCGACGACTAATTCTGATGCGGGCGTTGCCGATGTTAAGGCGATTTATCCGTTATTGGCGGCAATGGAAAAATACGAATTGCCGTTGTTACTGCATGGCGAAGTGACGGATGAAGCGTGTGATATTTTTGATAGAGAGCGGGTGTTTATTGATCGCCATTTAACAGCAATTACGCGTGATTTTCCCAGTTTACGCGTGGTGCTAGAACACGTTACCACCAGCGACGCAGTACAGTTTGTTGAGTCGGCGAGTGATAAGGTTGCCGCGACCATCACGCCACAACATTTATTATTTAATCGTAATGCGATGTTAGTCGGTGGCATTAAACCGCATTATTATTGTCTACCGATTTTGAAACGCGAAACCCATCGACAGGCGTTAGTTAAAGCCGCTACCAGTGGCAATGCTAAATTCTTTTTAGGTACAGATTCCGCGCCACACACACGAGATTTAAAAGAAAATGCCTGTGGTTGTGCGGGTTGTTACAGTGCGTTTGGCGCGTTAGAACTGTATGCCGAAGCCTTTGAACAAGCGAACGCACTGGATAAATTGGAAGGTTTTGCCAGTTTTTATGGTGCGGATTTTTACCGTTTACCGAGAAATACTGACACGGTGACGCTGGAGAAATCGACTTGGACTGTGCCTAGTCTTTATGGTGAGTTAACGCCGTTAAAAGCGGGTGAAAATCTGAGCTGGAAATTGGTTAGCGCGTAAATCCATATCTACGGCGCGTATGAAAACACGGCGCGGCGCACCGTCACTGCATTTCCACGCGGCGCGTGAGAACGAGAAATAAACTTTATTATTCGGATTGAAAAAAACTTAATGGATACCCCAATCATCCCGCTAGAAAAACGCTTTAGAGGTTATTTACCTGTGGTTATCGACATCGAAACCGCAGGCTTTAATGCCAAAAAAAATGCCTTATTAGAAATTGCAGCGGTTATTGTGGAGCTGAACAGCGAGTGTGAATTACAAATTACTGAACACTACACCACCCATGTTATCCCGTTTAAAAATTCTGAATTAGATGAAGCCGCGCTGAAATTTAACGGCATAGATCCTTATCATCCGTTTCGTATGGCGATTGATGAAAAAGACGCGCTGGAGATGATTTTTCAACCGATAAGAGCGGCAATTAAGCGTAATAACTGCACAAAAGCGATTTTAGTGGGACACAATCCTGCGTTTGATATTGCTTTTTTAAATGCGGCGGTTCATCGCACCCAAATGAAACGCAATCCATTTCATCCGTTTAGCACGTTTGATACGGCAACGTTAGGCGGTTTAGCGTATCAACAAACGGTATTGGCAAAGGTGGCGCAGGCGGCGGGGATGGAGTGGGATAATGAGAAGGCGCATTCTGCCTTGTATGACGCGGAAAAAACCGCAGAATTATTTTGTAAAATTGTTAATCGCTGGAAACATCTGGAAGCGAAAGACGTGTAGGCGCGAATGAATTCACGCCTACACTGGTGAAATTATTCGGATGTTGTTGCCAACATCGCGGCTAATTTACCTTTTTGATACAAGTCAGTGATGATGTCGCAACCACCGACTAATTCGCCTTTAATATACAGTTGCGGATAGGTAGGCCAATGTGAATATTCTTTTAATGCTTCACGCAATTCAGCATCTTCAAAAATATTGACCGCCATGTATTTGGCATTGCAAGCGGCTAATATTTGGACGGTTTGCCCAGAAAAACCACATTGTGGAAAATCAGGTGTGCCTTTCATGTATAAAACTACAGGATTATTTTCCAATTGATCTTTAATTCTTTCTATAACGCTCATAACAGTAACCACTTAATAATTAATAAATAACAACCCACTAAGTTTATCAACTTTAGGCTCACTTTGCCAATGTGTGGTTTTATCAATACCAAAAATATTTATTTAACAAATGACACGCAGGCGAACCAATGAATACCGATGATATAGCCAAAGTAAAAACCTATTTACTTAATTTACAAGACCAGAGTTGTGCGGCGTTGGAAGGTGAAGAACCCGAAGTACGTTTCGTTGAAGATAAATGGCAACGTACGGAAGGTGGTGGTGGTAGAACGCGGGTTTTAACTAATGGGCAAGTATTTGAACAAGCGGGGGTAAATTTTTCCTATGTCACAGGGTTTAAATTACCACCCTCTGCGACGGCTAAACGCCCTGAATTAGCAAATAGACAATTTCAAGCAATGGGCGTGTCATTGGTGATTCATCCTAAAAATCCATTCGTGCCGACTTCACACGCGAATGTACGCTTTTTAATTGCCGCAAAAGAAGGTGAATCTAGTATTTGGTGGTTCGGTGGCGGTTTTGATTTAACACCTTATTATCCATTTAAAGACGATGTACTTCATTGGCATGAGACCGCCCTCGCGGCGTGTCTGCCATTTGGCAAAGGCGTGTATCCCAAGTATAAAAAATGGTGTGATGATTATTTTTTCTTGCCTCATCGTAATGAAACGCGTGGTGTGGGTGGCTTATTTTTTGATGATTTAAATGAAGGTGGTTTTGAGCGGTGTTTCGAGTTTATGCGTAGTGTCGGTGATCATTTCACTAAGGGTTACTTGCCTATCGTTCAAAAACGCAAAGACACACCCTACGGCACGAAAGAGCGTAATTTTCAACTGTATCGCCGTGGACGTTATGTGGAATTTAATTTCATTTATGACCGTGGCACGTTGTTTGGCTTGCAATCAGGTGGACGCACCGAGTCTATTTTGATGTCCATGCCGCCTGTCGCGCACTGGCAATATAATTGGAGTCCTGAAATAGGTAGTCCAGAAGCGGAGCTTTATGATATTTATTTGAAACCGCAGAATTGGCTGGGTGTTTAACTAGAGGAGCTAACGCACAATAAAATGATAGCGTTCGTGATGAGCCATTCGACAAGCTCATGAGAGCCTTGTCGAACCACATTCACACGTCGACAAGCTCAGTGCGAACGGTTTTGTAATCACTTTATTGGCTGTTAGCTATAACAAGACGGCGAAAGAATTGAAAAGCAGGAGTCCAAAAATTTTTTGGACTCCATATAGTGGTCATTTCATTATTGTAGAATGTTAATAGCCATTGGGTAATGCCAAAGCTCGCCATTGTTTGCCTTAATGCCACCGATAATGGGGAAAACCACGGCAAGAATGCCTAAAACCATCAGCATTGGAAAGCCAATGACGATAAAGACCAGCACAAAGCAAATCGCACCATAAATGAGTTCGGAAATAAGCCAATTCACCACGGCTTTGCCATGTTCATCGAGTATCGGATACTCGTCTTTTTTCATCTGCCATATCACAATCGGGGCTATCAAGCCAACCAATGGAATAACATAACCTGCTAATTGTGATAAGTGTAAAAACATTGCCCATTGCCGTGCTTGTTGTTCGTCTGGGTTGATTGGGTTGAGTTGATTATTTGAAATATCCACTTGGTGCCTCCATCATGATTATTGGGTAACGCTCAGGGCAGGGCAATGATTGCCTTGCCATTCTTTCAGCTTGAAATTACACAATCCTGTTGTGAATAGCAAGTTATTATAGACAGGTTGTATTTAATTCAATTCAAATAATAAAAAGGATTTCATCATGTTAAAAAACGATCTTATTTTGCACCACGCCAGTTTTGTGGTGGCTAATACTGAAGCCTCGCTGGCATTTTATTCGGGTGTATTGGGATTAGAACAAATGGAACGCCCTGATTTAGGTTTTGAAGGGGCATGGCTACGCTTAGGGGAACAGCAGCAACTGCATTTATTGGAGTTGCCAAATATGGATCCCACGACAGGTCGTCCAGCGCATGGTGGACGTGATCGTCATGTTGCATTAACGACCGCTAATATTGATCCGATACGCGACAGGCTGGATCACATGGGCGTTCCTTATACCCTGAGCATATCAGGACGACGGGCGTTTTTTTGTCGTGATCCAGATGGTAATGCGGTAGAGATTTTGGAGCGGTAAACGAAAGACCTTTCAGGTTTTAAAAACCTGAAAGGTATACAGCAAGTTAATCAGCGGCATTTAACACACGCCACGCAGCATGATACTTGGCGATTCGCGCTAAATCGGTGTCGCTTAAGGTTAATAACCGCAGTACATTAATATTGTCTTCAATATCGGCTAACTTAACTTTTCGGGCTAGGGTGTTTTGTTTGGCTCTTAAAATAAATGCGGGGTAATTTTCGCCTGCTTGTTTAGTCAAACATAACACCGCTTCAACAACTTCACTAGGAATGCCCTCGGCAAGTAAATCGGTAGCGGTGATGTCGGAGTCTTCAATCACGTCATGTAATAAAGCCACCGCCATTTCAGTGTCGGTGGTCATTTTTGCCATCAATCTCAGCGGATGGTGAAGATAGTCGCGTCCTGCTTTATCAGTTTTACCTGTGTATGCACGAAGAGCAATCGTTAATGATTTTTCGATGAGCGTCATAGTGATGAGAATAAAAAATAGGGTATATGAGAACAGCGTATGGAAGCGATTAGTCTTCCAGCTTAAAAAAACTTTTCGGTGCGCCGCAAATTGGGCAATCCCAACTATCGGGAATATCTTGCCAACGTGTTCCAGCAGGAATGCCACTGAGAGGACAACCTTTTTCCTCATCATAAACGTGTTCACACTCTAAGCAACGGTACTTTTTAAAATCAGACATGATGTCCTCACAGTTATTTTAGTCACTGATATTACGCACAAGAAAATTTTATCCACGAAAGACACGAAAAGCACGAAAAGCACGAAAAAGTGACCGAAGCTCTGGCACTCTTGATGAAATGACAGTTATAAAGTTTGCTGAATGGTCTCTATTTTTCGTGTCTTTCGTGGACTATTGCTTTTTCATGCGTAACATCAGTTAGTCATTATCAGAATCAGTGAGAGCCTAAACGTCACCGAGCAACTTGATGTTCTTTCACTGATTGTAAAGCGGCAACAATCAGTTGGCAGTTATTTTTTGCATCGTCCAAAGACAGTAAAGGCGGTTTCCCCTCTAATGCACATTGGCTAAAATGCTCTACTTCCAATTGGAAATGATTGGCTGGGGGAAGTTGTTCTTCGGCGTGTTGCCCGTCTTCACTCCACCATGAAATAACAGGGGTATCCGTCGGCATAACCCAAACATTGTGACATTTGATTCCGCCTTTAGTACCGATGATTTCATACTCACAACGTCGAGCGCGTTCAAAACTAAAATCGAAATGGGCGAATTTACCGTCACCAAAATCAATAATGCCACTGGTGCTAATGTCTGCACCACTTTCGACGTGCTTAGAGAGTGCGGTAACTGCAACAGGTACTTGATCGAAAAATAACCGAGCGCAATGAAGAGCATAGCAGCCGATGTCCCACATTGCGCCGCCGCCATTTTCGACGCTTTCTGCTAAGCGGTATAGCCTTTCTGGACGCATCATAAAGGAAAAACTGCTACGAATTGAGCGGACTTCGCCAATAATCCCCGACTGTATTAATGCGTGTACGCGACCATGTTGCGGATGAAAACGGTACATAAAGCCTTCCATAACAGTAACCTTATGTTCCTGCGCCGCAAGCTGAATAGACTCGATAGCCGCTACACTTAATGCCATTGGTTTTTCACACAAAACGTGTTTGCCCTGTTTAATGGCGCGTAACGCCCATTCAGCGTGTTCATGATTGGCAAGTGGAATATAGACAGCATCTATATCAGGGTCGTTGAGTAAGGCATCACGGTCGTTATATATGCGCACATTCTGTTGGTCTGGCGCGTATTTTGCCAATGTTTGCGCCGCTGCATCAGGACGACAACTAGCAATAGCCACTAATTCAGCATTGAATGCACCAACAATAGCAGGCATTAAGCGTTCATTGATACGAGCAGCACCTAAAATACCCCAGCGTAATTTTTTTTGGTCATTCATTTTGGCTTACCTTTATTTGTTGATGATGAGTAATTGCAGTGTTATAGCAATTTTATTCCTATAGAATCAAGTAGTGATTTAAACAGTAATTTTTATCATCGTTTTCGAGGTGTAATGAATTGATTTTAAGCAATCAATGTACACAGAATTATGAGAGATGGCTGGCAACGCAATTTTTAATGATCTTACTTTTAATTGCTAAAATGATAATTGCTGGTTAGGATAATCCCTTCTTTTTCTACTTAAAATAAAGGGGTACATAATGGATGATGATACTGAAATAACCAGCGAGTCATGGTTTAGTCGCATTGCGGATTCTATTAAAGGAATGCTGTTTGGCTTTATATTGTTTGTCATTGCCTTTCCTTTGTTATGGTGGAATGAAGGGCATTCAGTTGAACGTTATCATAGTTTACAAGAAGGGCAGGGCGTTGTTATCTCCGTACCAGCAACCGCCGTTGGGTAGTGGGTTAAATCTGTGATGATAGATTAAAATCACGGGCAGAATAAAATCACACTTACCTAAAAGACCTTATGAGCTGCTACCAAGAAATCACCTGTCCATTCTGTAAAAGTAACCAGATTGGCAAGTCAGGACGCAATGCAA
>SHZG01000028.1 GCA_009692395.1 Methylococcales bacterium
GGACATGGATCAAACGACTCAATCGCAAGACCATTTGCTTCTCAAAACTAGAGTTGATGCACGACACCGTCATCGGTTTGCTTATCAACAAGGTCGAATTCGGGCGCGATATTTATTCATAATTACAGATTTAACCCACTACCTTAATTCTTATTAGATAGCCGTGCGAGCGTCGCGCTTAACTTGAGTAGCGCGGCTTGTAACGGCTCATCAGCAATATTACGACTATCTTTTTGCAGCATTTCTATTTTTTCCGCGCAAGGTAGTTGCGCTTTGCGGTCAGAATGCGTCACAAATCCCACTTGCTGCGTTATCACCTTAATCTGCACCGTTGCGACTAAGGGGGCGGTGCTGGCCAGCATCGCTGCATTATAAAACCGTAGTTGTGATGCCCACACTGGCGAATCGGTGTACACCAATAACTGATTCCCTTTTATCAAGCAACAATGAATATGGTCTGCTAAATCGAATGGCAACAGTTTTTGAATAGCGTGTAACAGCCGTTTTTGTTGCCCAATCTGTCCATGAAAATATGCCATTGTTTGGTTTTGATAAGACAATGGGGTGTTACAGGTGGTATTGTTTGCAGTCATGAGTTGCACCTCCTAATAAAGACCTGCGAGGTTTTTAAAACCTCGCAGGTCTATAGTAACGTCCGCGTTACTTAGCTTTGATAGCTATCCATTTGATTAAAATTCAAATACCGATAAGTATCTTCGGCGGTTGCATTAATCTGTCCAGCATAGCTCATATATTCTTCAACGGTGGGAATTTTACCCAATAATGAACAAACTGCCGCTAATTCTGCCGATGATAAATACACTTGCGCACCATCACCTAAACGATTTGGGAAATTGCGCGTAGACGTGGAAACCACGGTGGCATCTTTAGCCACTCGCGCTTGATTACCCATACATAAGGAACAACCAGGCATTTCTGTCCGTGCGCCTACTTTAGCAAATGTATCGTAATAGCCTTCTTTAGTCAGTTGGCTTTCATCCATTTTAGTGGGTGGAGCAATCCATAATTTACTGGGTAAGTCGCCTTTTTGTTGTTCCAGCAATTTACCAGCGGCGCGAAAATGTCCGATATTAGTCATACACGAACCTAAAAACACTTCATCAATTTTTGTGCCTGCAACTGCCGACAAGGGCTTAATATCATCGGGATCATTCGGACACGCCAGCAACGGTTCTTTAATGTCGCTCATATTGATTTCAAGGATTTCAAAATATTCCGCATCGGCATCGGCTGTTAGCAATACAGGATTATCTAACCAGTCTTGCATGGCTTTAATACGGCGTTCAATGGTGCGTACATCGCCATAACCTTGCGCTATCATCCAGCGTAACAGCGTGATATTAGAATTCAAATACTCGCGTATCGGGGCTTCATTCAAACGCACGGTACAACCACCTGCTGAACGTTCTGCGGAAGCATCGGACAATTCAAACGCTTGTTCCACTTTTAAATCAGGCAAGCCTTCGATTTCTAAAATCCGTCCTGAAAACACGTTTTTCTTGCCTTTTTTATCCAGCGTCAACAAACCGCGTTGTAAGGCAACGTAAGGAATCGCATTGACTAAATCACGCAGGGTAATGCCCGCCTGCATTTCGCCTGTAAAACGCACTAACACCGATTCAGGCATATCCAACGGCATTACGCCAGTCGCCGCCGCAAATGCGACTAAACCCGATCCCGCAGGAAAAGAAATACCCATCGGAAAACGGGTATGTGAATCGCCACCTGTGCCGACGGTATCAGGCAACAACATCCGATTCAGCCATGAATGGATAATGCCATCGGCTGGACGTAACGCAACGCCACCACGATTCATAATAAAATCGGGTAGCGTGTGGTGCATAGTGACATCAATTGGTTTTGGATACGCCGCCGTATGGCAAAACGATTGCAACACTAAATCAGCCGAAAATCCTAAACACGCCAAATCTTTCAATTCGTCACGCGTCATTGGCCCTGTGGTATCTTGTGAACCCACAGTCGTCATGTGTGGTTCGCAATAAGTATTCGGACGCACACCTGCAACACCACAGGCTTTACCAACCATTTTTTGTGCCAGCGTGTAACCATTGCCGCTGTCTGCTGTATCTACTGAACGCACAAACACCTCAGACGCGCCCAGCCCTAAGACTTTACGCGCTCTATCGGTTAAGCCGCGTCCGATAATTAACGGAATGCGTCCACCAGCGCGGACTTCATCCAATAACACATCAGTTTTTAATTCAAACGAACAAAGAACTTCTTCGCTGTCATGATGTTTAACCACGCCTTGATACGGATAAATGTCGATAACATCCCCCATAGCCATACTGCTTACATCACATTCAAACGGTAACGCACCTGAATCTTCCATTGTGTTAAAGAAAATCGGCGCGATTTTGCCACCGATACACACGCCGCCTTCACGTTTATTGGGAATAAACGGCATATCACGTCCCGTAAACCACAACACTGAATTGGTTGCTGATTTGCGTGATGAACCTGTACCAACCACGTCACCGACATAAGCAACAGGAAAGCCTTTGTCCTTCAATACTTCAATTTGCAGTTCTGCGTTAGTAATCCCCTCACGCGGCATTTTCAACATGGCTTTTGCGTGTAAAGGAATATCAGGGCGCGACCACGCATCGGGCGCAGGTGATAAATCGTCAGTATTGGTTTCACCTGTGACTTTAAACACCGTTACGGTCAATTTTTCAGGCATCACAGGCTTGCTGGTAAACCATTCGGCATCTGCCCAAGATTGCAGCACTTGCTTAGCAAACGCATTGCCCGCGTCGGCTTTTTCCTGTACATCATGAAACGCATCAAAGACTAACAGCGTATGCGATAAGGCTTTAACCGCAATCGGCGCGAGCTTGGTGTTATCCAGCAAATCAATCAGCGGTGCAATGTTATAACCGCCTAACATTGTGCCTAATAATTCCGTGGCGCGTTCAGCGGTTAAAATCGGTGAAGACGTTTCACCTTTAGTAATCGCCGCTAAAAAACCCGCTTTAATATAAGCCGCTTCATCCACACCCGCTGGAATACGATTTTCCAGCAAATCAATAATAAACGCCTCTTCACCCGCAGGTGGTTGTTTAATCAATTCACACACTGCCGCTGTTTGTTCAGCATCCAAGGGTTTAGGTACTACGCCCTCAGCGGCGCGTTCAGCAACGTGTTTGCGGTAAGTTTCTAACATATTAAATCCTTGATAGTCGTTTAAACAGGGGAAGATTGGATAATATCAGATTTTTACAGGTTGGCGGGCGGTATTAATCAATTTAATAATATCCTCAGCAACTACTTTTTTATTCATAATAAAGGTATGTACAGCGGGAATGGTTTCGTAAGGAATGTTGGGCAAGAGCGTTTCTTCAACGGTTAATACGCCATCATTGAGTTGTTCGCCAAAAGGTGAATGACGACCGCGTAACCCATTAATACCTGAATATATGTTTGTCGGCACATCGGGTGTAGGCAGTGCATCCATGAAGTGTGGATTAGCAAGGAGTTGCCCCATTTCGCCTGTGAGCAGTTTGTATAAACGTAATGGCGCGCATTGTTGTGCAGCAGCACAGGCTTTGGTGGGTGGGGCGAGAAAAAAACATGCGCGGGGTTTATACGTTAGTTTGGGTAATACGCCGCGTGTTAATACTGTGCCGAGTGAATGTCCAATGATAATAAAGTCGTGGTTACGCGTGTGGCGATTAATAAATTTTTCTAGTCGATTAACACACGCGTTCCAGCCTTCAAAAGCGGCTGAATAAGCGAAAAAGTGGGGATGAATGCCTGCTGTACGCAGTCTGATTGCCAATATCAGCATAGAGGTGGGTGTGCGTCCCATGCCATGAATCAAAATAGCGTGCATTGTTGATTCATCTATTGTTTTGCTAATGTAGGCGCGAATAAATTCGCGCCTACACGCCTACTTTATAAATCCGTCAATGCAGCTAACGCGCTTTTGTAGTCTGGTTCATCAGATAATTCACTGACTAATTCAGTATAAATAACATGGTCTCTTTCATCAAGCACAACCACGGCACGGGCGGTTAAGCCTGCCAATATTGAATCGACCAGTTTTACGCCGTAATCCTCAGCAAAACTAGAACGGAACGTAGACAATGGGATGACGTGGTGTAAATTTTCGTTGCTACAAAAGCGGCATTGAGCAAATGGTAAATCGGCAGAAATAACCAATACCACAGTGTCATGGATATGCGCGGCTTTGTCATTAAATTTAAGCGTTGATGCCGCACACGTCGGCGTATCAAGGCTAGGAACGATGTTGAGGATTTTGCGTTTACCGCTGTAAGTACCTAGTTTAACCTCTTTTAATTTGCCATCAACGAGCGTGAAGTCGGGGGCTTTTGTGCCAACTAAAGGCAGTGCGCCAGAGGTTTGTAGGGGTTTGCCTTGAAAAGTAATGGTGGTCATAAATAGCCCTCTGTTGTATTGAAGTGTAATCCCCGCATTTCGTTACACTTCATGCGGGTTTGTATCTGCTTGCCATCGATTTGACAGCTCGTTAAGTACAGACTTGTTTCTGTTCGCCATCTCAACAACATATTTTGCTATCTCTGCTTGTTCTGATGATGTCAAGTAAGGCAAGTTATAGATTATGTCAGATATAATCTTATCATTGGCTAACACGTTGGCGCAGTCGTCACTACCAACTAATAGCCACTCTTGTCTAACACCCAGTGCAGCGGCTCTCTGCTCAAGTTTTCTAGGGTGCAATGTTGAACCTGACTCTATCTGCTGAATAGCTTGCCCAGTTATCCCTCCAACTTTTGTTGCCAATTCAGCCAAGGTTAGTCCTCGACGCTCTCTGGTTTCTTTAACTCTAATTCCCAAGCTCATATTAAACTCTACACGGCTTATTTTTGAGGTTTAGTTTTACTACGCGCCTGTAAACGCTTTCTTCTTTCCACTGCCCATTCAGTTGGCTTAGCTTTCTGCCCTTCAAATGGATTAACAGGTGATTTAAATTCTATGCGTATCGGCGTACCCGCTAAGCCTAATTTATCACGGTAATAATTGACTAAATACCGCTTGTAAGACAGCGGTAATACGTCAGTTTGGACACCATGAACAATAATAATCGGTGGATTACGTCCGCCTTGATGGGCGTATTTCAGTTTAATGCGGCGCGTGTTCACTACGGGGGGTTGATGCGCGGTGGTGGCTTCTTTTAAAATGCGCGTTAATACAGGCGTAGACATATCAATCATGGTGGACGCATACAGCTGATGCACCATATCAAATAATTTACCAACGCCACTGCCATGCAGTGCAGAAATTGGGTGTTTTTCGGCAAAATCTAAAAACGCGAGTTTATATTCCAGATGCCGTTCTATCGTGCCTTTTTGCGTTTGGGTCAAACCGTCCCATTTATTTAAACCGATAATTAACGGTCTACCTGCTTCTAACACTAAGCCTAATAAATGCGCGTCTTGGTCGGTAATGCCTTCGGTGGCATCAACCAGATAAATAACGACATTGGCTTTTTCAATAGCTTGCAGTGATTTAATGACGCTGAATTTTTCAATCATTTCGCCGATTTTGGCACGACGACGCATTCCAGCGGTGTCAATCAGGGTGAACTGTTTGCCGTTGCGCTCAAACGGAATGTAAATACTGTCGCGGGTTGTTCCCGGTTCATCGAATACGATGACGCGTTCTTCGCCTAATAAGCGATTTACCAGCGTCGATTTACCGACATTCGGACGACCAACGACGGCAATGGCAATGCCTTTTTTCGCGTCTTCTTCTGCTTCTTCTTTGCTTTCAGGCGGCAATAGTTCGTAGGCGTATTCCAGTAATTCAGATATGCCTCTGCCATGTGACGCGGCAATGCGCACGGGTTCACCGAGTGCTAAGGCGTAAAAATCAGCAGCGGCGATGGTGCTATCAATGCCATCCACTTTATTAGTGACCAGAACAATGGGCTTGTTCAGTTTTCTTAACGAATCAGCAATGACTCTATCAGAAGCACTCAAGCCTTCACGCGCATCCACCATAAAAAACACCAAATCCGCTTCTTCCAAGGCGATTTGTACTTGTTTTCGAGAGATGCTATCAATGCCTTGTGCATTATCGGCAATACCCCCTGTGTCAACGACTAAGCAGGAACGATTGCCATGTTTAATGCGTCCATATTGGCGGTCGCGGGTTAAACCCGCAAAATCAGCAACGAGAGCTTCGCGGCTTTTAGTTAAGTAGTTGAACAACGTAGATTTGCCAACATTAGGTCGCCCGACGAGGGCTATAACAGGTAACATATTTTTAATGAGCCGTTAAAGCGGCGAGTGTGCCGTCTTTTGCATAAACATAAACAATCCCATCAACAACAATGGGTTTCGCATCGATGGCACTATCGGTAATTTGAATACGACCCAGTAATCTACCATCACGGGTACTGAGCCAATGAACATAGCCTTCATAATCACCCACTACTACATAATCTTGATACAGTGCAGGGGCAGTTAATTTGCGGTGACTGAGTTCTTTTTGTTTCCATAAACCCGCACCACGACTTTGTTCTATTTGTAACACTTGACCCATTGAATCGCTTAGATATAAGTGACGCGCGTCATAACTCAAGCCCGTATGTGAAGATACTTTTTCATTGCGCCATAACACTTCGCCATCAGATGCAGAAACCGCACTGACTCCACCGTTATAGCTGGCGATATAAATAATGCCGCCTGTTTCGATGGGATCAACATCTAAATCGACTAAACGTTCAATTTCAGAACGCCCTTTAGGCATAGCAATCGTGGCTTCCCAGACATACTTACCGTTTTTTAAATTCAGTGCGACTAATTTACCGTTGTCATAACCAATAATAACGTTGTCACCAATCACTAGCGGCGCACCTGTACCGCGTATACTTAACGCAGGTACGCTGTGATCATAACTCCATAAACGTCCGCCCGTTTTCTCATCTAATGCAATCACTTCACCTGCGGTGGTGCGGACGATGACAATGCCTTTAGCAATCACAGGGACAGCAAGCACTTCGCTGGACACTTTGGTTTTCCACTGTAATTCGCCATTTTCGCTATTAAGGGCAACCACTTCGGCTTTACTCGTACCGAGAATGACACGACCAGCGGCTAAGCTAGGGCCACCAGAAAAGGGCAGTCCAGTTTCCACTTCCCAAAGCAACGCGCCTGTTTTTAAGTCTCTTGCTTGTGCAGTACCCTCTCTATCGGCGGCAATAACTTTTCCTGCGCCAATAGCGGGAATTAATTTTAGAGCTTGTTTTTCCGCACCAACACCAACACTTTCTTTCCAAAATACCTGTACATCGAGTTCAGGTTTGTACTCGACTAAGGGTGTCGGTGGTGTGGCATTATCTTCACCACCACTGAAATAATCGTACAACCCCGACATAGATTCTTTGGCAGTATCAACTGCGGAGCAACCGAATAACACCGAACACAGCAGTAATAGAATAATTTTGCGCATTATTTTTTCGCTTCTACCCGCTCAGGGGCGGTCAAATCATCAATTTTTAATTGTAATAAAGGTGATTTAGAGCCATTACGCAACGCGGTTTGATAAGACGTACGCGCTTGATCTAAACGATTTAAAGCAACGTATAAATCGCCCACCAATTCATCATAATTACTGGAAAAACTGACTGAGCTAGCAGGGTCAATGCCGTTAATTAATTGCAAGCCTTGCTCGTATTCTTTGTTCGCCAGCATTAAGCGAACCAATCTAATTTTGGCAACATTGCTCAATTCTTTGTTTGAGCTGGTGCCAATTTTAGTCAAAATTTGTTTTGCAGACGCAACATCATTTTGTTGAGCTTTTAACTGCGCCTGAAGTAAGCCACTAAACAACGCGTAATCTGTTTTGGGGAATGCGTTTTGAATTTGATCTGCCAATTTCTGCACATTATCGTTAGCATTAGTCTCAACGGCTTTTAATAATTGTGCGTATAAAGCCGATGCCTGTTCTGCTTGCGTGTGTTTATATTCTTGCCAATACTGCCAACTTAGGATAATAACAATACCCAGCACTACGCCAATGATTGTCGATTGCCCATTTTCTTTCCACCATCGTTGTGCCGATTCAAGACGCTCTTCTTCTGTCGTATCTAACATTTCCACTGTATTTCTCTTATTTAGTAATTAACTGACTGTTTGTGCTTGCAAAAATTGAATTGCGGCTTGTTGTGACACCGTTTGCTGTGCTTGGTTGTCGCGTAACGATTTAATGCTGATTTCACCACGGCTCACTTCATCATCACCTAAAATCAGCGCGACAGTCGCACCGCTTTTATCGGCTTTTTTGAACTGGCTTTTAAAGCTACCGCCAACACAATCAATTTGCAATTTTAAGCCAGCAACTTGATTTCTAAGGGTTTCTGCGAAGTAAATGCCTTGTTGTTCAGCATGTTCACCAACACAAATTAGATAGGCATCAACAGCAGGGGCGACAGGCAAATCCAAGGTTTCCATTAATGCCAATAAGCGTTCCATGCCCATTGCAAAACCGACCGCGTGATTAGGTTTACCGCCTAATTGTTCGATTAAACCATCATAGCGTCCACCCGCACATACTGTGCCTTGTGAGCCTAGCTCAGTCGTGACCCATTCAAATACAGTTTTACTGTAATAATCTAAACCGCGCACTAAACGAGTATTAATCGTGTAGCTAATACCGATAGTGTCCAATATCGTCGTGATGGCTTTAAAGTGTTGCAGGCTTTCTCCGCCTAAGTACGCCATTAACTCAGGTGCATTAGCCACCACGTCTTTCATGGCTGGATTTTTAGTATCCAGTATGCGTAATGGATTGGTCTTTAACCGCCGTAAGCTGTCTTCATCTAATTGTTCTAAGTGCTGTTGAAAATAACTGACTAGACTTTCGCGATAAACCAAACGTTCTGCGATAGTGCCTAATGAATTCAACTGCAAACTGACTTTGTCACGAATGCCTAAGCGTTTCCACAGTCTATCCATGAGCAAAATAAGTTCGGCATCTATATCAGGTGCAGACATACCGTAAGTTTCCACGCCCAATTGAATAAATTGGCGATAACGTCCTTTTTGTGGGCGTTCATGGCGATACATTTGTCCGTAATACCATAAACGATGCACTTGATTATGCAGTAAACCATGTTCCAAACAGGCGCGTAAACACCCCGCCGTGCCTTCGGGACGTAGCGTTAAAGAATCGCCATTTCTATCATCGAAGGTGTACATTTCTTTTTCGACTATATCGGTGACTTCACCAATAGAGCGTTTGAATAGTTCGGTTTTTTCGACGATAGGCAAACGGATTTCTGAATAACCGTAGCTACTCAAGACCTCACGGATAATTTTTTCGGCGTATTGCCAAAGCGGGGTTTGATCGGGTAGCACATCGTGCATTCCGCGTACTGCTTGTATATTATTTGCCATAATGTATTACAGCCTCATTGTGGCGGTAGTGTGGATTTAATGTGTTTTGCTTCATTGGAATAAGGAAATTTCTCTAGCAACTGATTGGTGTAGTCCTTTGCTAACATTTGATTACCCAGTGCATTTTCTGTTTGTATGGCTAACCATAATGATTCAGGTGTATTCTCTGCAACTGTTAAATAGCGTGCTAAGTAGTTTCTTGCCGCTTTAAAGTCACCATTTTGATAACTCATTTTTTGCATTTCTTGCAACACAGGCGCGTAATTTGAATTGAATTCCAAGGCTTTTTCAAAATAAGTCGCTGCCTTTTTCCTGTCACCCATTGCCATTTGACAGCGTCCAGCATTGGTTAACGGCATCCACGGACTTTCGTTTAGCATATTAGTGCTGGCTTTAGTCAATAACTCCATACCTTTATCAAATTCGCGCCGATCACACAGAAAACGACCAAAATTATTTTGTAAGCTCAAATTTTCAGGGTCTAATTTTAATGCCAATTCATACTGAACTCTTGCTTCATCATGCTTATTGATTTTTTCATACAAAAAAGCCAATGCGATATGGGCAGGAATGCTGTCAGAATCACTTTGTAATGCGAGTTCTAAATTTTCTTTAGCCATCGGTAAATTGTTAAGACTTAAATAACGCACACCGAGCTGCAAATGAACGTTAGCCGCATCAATACTTTCCCTTTCAAGTGCTGTGGAACAGGCAACTAATGCAGCTAGCAATAAACAAAGTGCAATTTGATTGAGTTTTTTAGACCACACGTTCTGAACCTGCATTGGCTAGTTTAAGGTGTCTACGGCTTTTATCCTGCACTTGCCCGACTAACTGACCACAGGCTGCATCAATATCTTCGCCGCGTGTTTTTCTAATGGTGGTAACTATGCCTGCATCATTCAGTAACGTCTTAAACTGATTCATTGTTTCTTTACTAGAGCAACGATAAGACGACTGCGGAAACGGGTTAAACGGAATTAAATTAATTTTTGAGGGGACGGTTTTTAATAATTTAACTAAACCCCACGCATCCTCAAGTGAATCATTCACACCCGCTAACATGACATATTCAAACGTAACGGTGCGCCGTGGTGAAATTTTAGCATTTGCCCGACAGGCTTCCATTAACTCTTTTAACGGATATTTTTTATTAATCGGCACTAACTCATCGCGTAATTCATCACGCACTGCGTGTAATGACACTGCCAGACTCACATCACAGACTTCCGTTAAACGGTACATCGCAGGCACTACACCTGAAGTGCTAATCGTGACTCGACGTTTAGACAACCCATAAGTAAAGTCGTCCATCATTAAATTCATTGCCGCGACTACATTATCAAAATTAAGTAGCGGTTCGCCCATGCCCATCATCACCACGTTAGTGATTTTCGCGGTATCACCTAAACGTTTTTGCGCAACAAATAACTGACCAATAATTTCAGACGTGGTTAAATTGCGATTAAAGCCTTGTTGTGCAGTAGAACAAAAGGTACACGCTAAGGCGCAACCAATTTGTGACGATACACATAACGTGCCGCGTCCTTCTTCGGGAATAAACACAGTTTCCACGCGATTACCACACGCGGTTTGTACAACCCATTTACGGGTAGCATCACTGGCGATTTGTTCGACGACTATTTCAGGCGTGATAATGTCACAGTTTGCTTTGAGATAGGCGCGTAATGATTTGCTGATATTGGTCATCAAGTCGAAGTCTTGAACGTCTTCTTGATAAATCCATTTCAGCAATTGCGTGGCACGAAACGGTTTTTCACCCAGACCGACAAAAAAGGCGGCTAAACCTTTTCTGTCGTAATCGAGCAAATTAATCCGTTTGGGCTTAACGGGTTCTTGCACAAAGTTCATCAGCTGCGAAAAAATAAGCGATTTCTCTAGCGGCAGTATCTAAAGCATCAGAACCGTGTACCGCGTTTTCATCAATGCTGCTTGCGAAATCTGCACGGATAGTGCCAGAGGCTGCGTCTTTAGGGTTAGTTGCACCCATAATGTCGCGGTGTGCTAATACGGCATTTTCGCCTTCTAACACTTGCATCATCACAGGGCCTGAAATCATAAACGCGATTAAATCGTTAAAAAAGCCACGTTCGCTGTGTTCTGCATAAAAACCTTCAGCTTGTGCTTTGGTCAAATGTAACATTTTAGCCGCAACAATTTGTAAGCCATTGGCTTCAAAGCGGCTATAAATTTGACCGATAACATTTTTTGCTACTGCGTCAGGTTTAATAATTGAAAAAGTACGTTCTATTGCCATGTGTTGTAAAACTCTTATAAGTTAGATGAATAAAGATTTAGCATTATAGTCTATTCTGCGTGCGATTAGACAATTGTCCTCGCTACGTCCGCAAATCTTACACATTGCTCATGATGAAAATCACGCATCATCATGACTTGTTAGCGTCAAGCAATACCCGCTCGACACGCAGTAAATCTTCGTGGGTATCAACACCCGCTGCGGGGGTTTTATCGACTACTTTCACCAATACTTTGTCACCGTGCCAGAGAATTCTGAGCTGTTCCAAGGATTCAATAGCTTCTAGCGGTGATGCTTGCCATGAGCAGTAGCGATTTAAAAACGCGACTGTGTAGGCGTACATTCCGATGTGGCGAAGGTACGTTGTAGAGCCGCGTACATCAGCGTCTCTACAGTGTGGAATGGAGGCACGGCTAAAATACAAGGCGTAATTGTTTTTATCCAATACCACTTTTACCGCATTGGGGTTAAAAATTTCTTCGCTGTCTAAAATTTTAGCGGCGAGAGTGGCAATACCCGCTTGTGATTGTCCTGCTAATGCAAATGCCACTGCACGAATATAAGCAGGCGGTATCAGCGGTTCATCACCTTGTAAATTAACGATAATGTCATTATCTGACCAGCCACAAATCCCCGCGACTTCGGCAATTCTTGCTGTACCGCTTTGATGATCTGGGCTGGTCATCACCGCTTTAATGCCTAACTCGCTAACCGTATCAAAAATGCGCCTATCATCGGTGGCAACGACCATTTCTTCCGCACCTGCCGCGCTTGCCCGTTCACAAACGTGGGCAATCATGGGTTTACCTGCAATGTTTAACAGTGGCTTACCATGCAAACGCGTTGAAGCATAACGCGCAGGAATAACAACTTTAAACGTTGCGGTCATTTGCTTAACGCGTCATATTCTTCAAGGCTAATATGTCGCGCTTCGTCTTCCAACATCACAGGAATATCATCACGAATTGGAAACGCCAGTCTATCGGCTTTACAAATCAATTCTTGTTTAGCGTTATCGTACCGTAATGGAGCTTTGCATATCGGACACGCCATGATGTCTAGCAATTTTTTATCAATCATAATTTTTTCTCAAGTAAGGTTAAGAGTTGTTCAATAAATTGGCTGTCCAATTTGGCATTGACAGGTACAAACCAGTGGTGTGCAGTGGCAAAATCGGTGCATTTAACCGCATCTTTTTCAGTCATTAATACCGTGGCTTTAAAATCAATATCGCGGGGCAAAAAAACATAATGGTCTGGAAAACTATGAGCAGTAAAGGTTAATCCTGCGGCTGTGAGCAGTGTAAAAAAACGATCTGGATTACCGATACCTGCCACGGCGTGTAATGTGTTTTCCGCTGCAAAGGCGGGTAGTGGCTTGTGCTCACCTGTGACAAGATTAACGGCGGTGTCACCTGTGATGTGCATTTCAACTTCATTAGCTTCGGTTTTTTCGCCGTTAACCACGATAAAATCCACGCTTTGTAAACGGTTAATCGGTTCGCGTAATGGCCCTGCGGGTAAGCAGTAACTATTACCAAATCGCCGCTCGCCATCAATCACCGCAATTTCTATGTCACGGTGTAGCGCGTAATGTTGTAAGCCATCGTCGGATAAAATCACGTTGCAATCGGCGTGTTCCAATAACAATTTACCTGCTTCAACCCGCAATGGCGCAACTGCCATTGGACAACCTGTTTGCTTAGTAATCAATAAGGCTTCATCACCGACTTGTTTAGGGTCACTATTGATTGTCATCACACGCGGTATTTCATCGCCACCATAACCACGACTGATAAGACCCACGTTAAACCCTTGGGCTTTTAATACCTTGGCTAAAGCAATAATTAATGGCGTTTTTCCTGTGCCGCCGACAGTAATATTGCCAACAACAATAACAGGCACAGGCAAGCGTTCAGTTTTGAATCGTCCGATATTATGCTGGTATAAAAATTTTCTAAAACGCATTATATCGCTAAAGATAAAACCAAACGGCATCAACCACGCGCCGATAAACATATCTTTATACCAAAAATCAGTGAGTTTTCGAGTCAATGTTTTTTTCATGGCTGGCTGGTGGGCTTTTGTGCAGCAAAAGTAAGGTGAGTAAATCCTTCATTACTCGCCGCTTCTAACGCGGTAATCACCGCTTGATGGGGCGTTTTACCATCTGCACTAATGACAAAAGGAATATCAGCTTTATTGACTGATACATTATGCAAGGCTTGTTTTAGCGTGTCTATTTGTTGATCGGCGACGGGGTGCGGCACATTATCTTCACTTGTCAGTGTATAAGCTCCGTTTGCATCAATGCTTAGGGTTATCATTTTGGGATGACTTTCAGCCTCTGCACCGTTAGCTTGTGGCAGCTTGATGTTCAGTTCAGTATTGCGATTAAAGGTCGTGGACACCATGAAAAACAGCAATAACACAAACAATACGTCAATCATAGAGATTAAGGTAATGTCCAAATTTTGTCTTTTTTTACGTTGAAATCTCATTAAGATACCTCGCGGTCTCCGTGCAGTATGTCGATGAGATTCAGGGCTTCATCTTCCATCGCGATCACATATTCATCCACTAGGCGTTCAAAGTAACGATGAAATACCAAGCTGGGAATAGCAACCGTTAAACCAGCCGCTGTGGTAATCAGTGCCACCGAAATACCACCTGCCAAGAAACTGGGATCGCCTGAACCATGTTCCATTAAAGAGGAAAAAATATCAATCATGCCAAATACCGTGCCTAATAAACCCAATAATGGGCTAACAGCGGCGATAGTGCCTAAGGTATTTAGATAACGTTCCAAATCATGAACGACTTTGCGCCCTGTTTCTTCAATGGTTTCTTTCATAAACTTTCGACCGTGATGACTGTTGACCAGTCCAGCCGCTAATATGCAGCCTAAGGGCGAATTGCTTTTTAACTGCTTCAACGCCAAGGTCGTGATTTTTTGATCGCGGTGCAGTCGCCATATTTTTGGCACTAAATCAGGCGGCACAATTTTCTTTTTTTGTAAAGACCAAAAACGTTCCCCAACAATCGCCATTGCAGCAATGGAACACAGAATAATAGGTAACATCATCCAGCCACCACTTTTTATAATTTCAAACACAGTTTTTTCTCGAAAAATTACGACTGAGTTTATTTTAACTCAATGCGGTTGGCTTTTGAGTATTTTCCCTGCTCACTCACAGATAAGCCAGCATATCGACCACTAAAATACCAATCTATGTATAGTATATAGCGGCAAATACTACAATTTTAAAGAATTGCCACTGCTTGCCATTTGCTATAGAGTTAATACGATCAGTAAGTTTTAAAGAAACTCCATATTTGGAAAAGATAGTTGGTCACCATGTACCAGTTAACAAGCATTTCCTTAGTATTGATTACTATAAATTATCCTCTTTATGCCAACAATGACGCACAACCCATAAGCCCCACTAAAGCTCTTGCAGGAGAATCAACTTCTAAGAATCCATTTTTAGAGCTGCCAATTGAAGATTTGGTAGTGGGTTAAATCTGTAATTATGAATAAATATCGCGCCCGAATTCGACCTTGTTGATAAGCAAACCGATGACGGTGTCGTGCATCAACTCTAGTTTTGAGAAGCAAATGGTCTTGCGATTGAGTCGTTTGATCCATGTC
>SHZG01000029.1 GCA_009692395.1 Methylococcales bacterium
CTTTAATATTACCTGCTTCTACACAGATGATTGGGGTGCTTATCAGCGTCACCTTGAGGCTGATAAGCATGAGATTGGTAAGCGCAATACGCAGAAAATAGAACGTAAAAACCTGAACTTGCGGACATGGATCAAACGACTCAATCGCAAGACCATTTGCTTCTCAAAACTAGAGTTGATACACGACACCGTCATCGGTTTGCTTCTCAACAAGGTCGAATTCGGGCGCGATATTTATTCATAATTACAGATTTAACCCACTATCCTAAATTTATTATGACGGTTAGGTTAACGCACCTAGAGCGGTTGCTTTCTACCGTCTACGCCCTTGCTGACCTTTAGACTCTGGTTTAGTTTTAACAGCAACGTGTTTTTCTTTTGCTAGACCTGCGTATTCAAAGAGCAAGTCCAATTCTTTGTCGGTAAGCTCATAAAAACGGCTGGTTCTTAAGCCTTCGGGCAGCACGATTGGCCCGTAACGCACGCGAATTAAACGGCTGACGGTGAGTAGGGTTTGTGATTCCCATAAACGTCTGACGAGGCGGTTACGTCCTTCGCTAACGATGACGTTGTACCATTTATTTGCACCTTCGCCACCTGCAAAATGAATTTCATCAAATTTGGCCATGCCATCTTCCAGTGCTACGCCTGTTTTTAGTTTTTCCAGCGTGGCATCGGGGACATTACCCAAAATACGCACCGCGTATTCACGCTCAACTTCGGTGGACGGGTGCATTAAGCGGTTCGCTAATTCGCCGTTGTTGGTGACTAATAATAAACCTGAGGTATTAATGTCTAAACGACCGACGGCAATCCAACGGGCAGTTTCCAATTGGGGTAAGTTTTTAAAAATTACAGGGCGATTTTCGGGGTCATTACGCGTAACCACTTCGCCTGTGGCTTTGTGATACAGCAACACACGGGTAGGTTGTTCAGAAAATTTTTCCCAATGCACAACGCGATCGTTAATTTGTAGATAATCGCCGATAGCTAACTTTACGCCTTGGGTGACAGTCGCGCCGTTGACTTTAATACGTCCTTCAGTAATCCAACGTTCAATTTCGCGGCGTGAGGCAATACCACCACGCGCTAGCACTTTTTGAATGCGTTCGCCTGAGCTTATTTTGGGTTGCTCGACAATCTTTGCGACTGGTTTTTCTGTGACAGTGGGTGCGGGTTTGTTGAGTTTTGGATTTTTAGATTCTACTTTTTGCTTACGCTGTTGTTTGGGGGTTTTCACGGTTTACCTGTGTTGTTGGGTTATCAATGTTCGACTCATTCAGCGCGTGGATGGCTGCTAAAGTCGGGAGTTCGGATAGGGTGCTTAGATTAAAATAATCTAAAAATTCTTTACTGGTGCCATATAAACTGGGGCGGCCGGGAACGGGTTTTTGTCCGATGACTTTAATCCATTCGCGTTCCAATAAAGTTTGGATAATGTTGGAACTGACGCTCACGCCGCGTATATCTTCAATATCACCACGCGTGACGGGTTGTCGATAAGCAATAATGGAGAGGGTTTCCATCAAAGCGCGGGAATATTTGGGTGGCTTTTCTTCAAATAACCGCGCGACCCAGTGGGATAATTCGGCTTTGACTTGAAAACGATAGCCGCTTGCCACGCGTTTTAATTCAATGGGGCGCGGTTGATAATCGTCGGTAATGGCTACAATTACCGCCTCTATATCAGCGAGTTCTGGCTGTTCGAGTTCAGGAAAAACCTGTTGAATTTGTTTGCATGTCATCGGACGATGGGCAGCAAATAAAATAGCTTCTACGATGTGTTTTATATCCATGATTAAGCGGCTTTCACGCGCAATTCGCTGTAAGGTTCGGCTTGAGTGATTTCAATCAAACTTTCTTTGCCTAGTTCAAGAATTGCCAAAAAACTCACGACAACCCCTGTACGCCCTTCTTGTTGGCTAAAAAGAGCTGAAAAAATACAGCTATCGACGTTTTTCAAGTGATCTAAAATAAATGTCATGCGTTCACGAACCGATAGCGGCTCTTTAGTTATTTGATGGTGACTGTGTTGATCTACGCGAGTTAGCACGGCTTTAAATGCCAATAATAAATCGTGTAGCGGCAATTCAGGCAAAGGTTGTGTCACGCTTAACGCCGACACATCAACCAGCGTGCTGAATAATTCGCGCTCCATACGCGGCAACTCATTGATGTGTTCAGCGGCGTTTTTAATGATTTCATACTCTTGCAAACGGCGAATCAGGGTAGCGCGTGGGTCTTCATCCTCGATTTCAACGTCAGTTTGTCTGGGCAATAATAATCTGGATTTTATTTCTGCCAACAATGCCGCCATCAATAAATAATCGGCTGCCATATCTAAATTTAGAATGCCCATCAGTTGAATATAGGCAATATATTGTTGAGTAATTTGAGCAATCGGAATATTAACAATATCCATATTTTGCCGTCTGATTAAATACAATAATAAATCTAACGGCCCTTCAAAGGTATCCAACAACACTTCCAGTGCATCAGGTGGAATATAGAGGTCTTCGGGTAGAGTATGAACCGACGTGCCATTAACGGTGGCTAGGGTAGGAAGGATGGTGACTGCGTCCATTATTGTTCGTGATTATCCTGCGCTTAAACCAGCAATAGAAAAAAACAGTTGCTGAGCAATGAACATTGGATACGCCAAAATTGTACCTAACACCTTAGTCGATAACAAAAGGATGAGGATGATAAAGCCAAACCGTTCCAATTTATTGTATTGCCATGCCCAATAATTAGGTAATAATCCGCTCAAAATACGACTGCCATCTAACGGTGGAATGGGTAATAAATTAACGAGTGCTAATACTAAGTTAATGGAAATCCCTGCAATACCTGTGTAAATCAGCGGTTCAGAAATTTGTGTCGCACTTAAACCGATAGTGACACCCACACGCGCCACCAATGCCCACGCAATCGCCATCAACACATTAGACACAGGCCCTGCTAAAGCGACAATTGCCATATCGGCGCGGGGATTTTTAAAGTTGCGTGCGTCAACTGGCACAGGCTTTGCCCAACCAAAAATAAAACCCGTGCCTGTGATTAACAATAGGCCCGGAATAATAATTGTCCCGACTAAATCGACGTGTTTAATCGGATTAAGTGTTAATCGACCCTGACTATCGGCGGTATTATCACCGTATTTTTTTGCTACCCAGCCGTGTGCAACTTCATGCACGGTAATAGCAAACACCACGGGCAATATCCAGACGATAATGCGTTGTAATAGGCTTAATTCATTCATCATAATGCAGTGTCCTAATTGTATTAATCCAACATCGGCGCAATGCCTTTGCCTTGTCTGATAATCTCTGTGCCGTTACTGGTAAATTCAATAATCGTCGTTGGCTCAAACTCAATAATGCCTGCATCAATGATTAAATCTAGCTCGTGTTCCAGCTTATCTCGAATGTCGAAAGGATCAGTCATTGCTTCGGTTTCATTCGGTAACATGAGCGTCGAACTAAATAACGCTTCACCAAATTCTTGCAATAACAACAGAGTAACAGGATGGTTAGGGATACGAATACCGATGGTTTTTTTCTTCGGATGTTGCAAGCTACGCGGCACTTCACGAGTCGCATCCAAAATAAAGGTAAACGAGCCGGGGGTTAAGGTTTTAATCAACCGATAAGCATCGTTACCGATTTTAGTAAAGGTGGCGACTTGCGATAAGTCTTTGCACACCAGCGTAAAGTTATGCTTATCGTCTAACCGTCTTATGCGCCGTATTTTATCCATTGCTTGTTTATCGCCGACCTGACACGCCAACGCGTAAGATGAATCGGTCGGATAGGCAATCACGCCCCCTTGACGTAAAATTTCTACGGCACGATGAATTAATCGCAGTTGTGGGGTTTTGGGATGAACTTCAAAAAACTGTGCCATTGCTTATACAGGGGGGTAGATGAACATCGGGCAATTATACCGTACATCCACTTAAGCGGCTTGTTTTGCCAAAAACTTGGGTACAATAAGCACTTAAACCATTCAAAAACATCATCTGTTCAATGATTATTCGCCTTGCCCTGTTACTGATTGCTAGTGCATTTATTTTGATGGCATCTGCTGATTTATTGACAGAATTAACCCTGCCAATCCTGCCTGACTTTATCACCCAATTAGGCTTGGGCTTATTGTTGAGCGCGTTTGCGTTATTATTAATAACGGGTTTGTTGTTGATGGGTAAACAAATTTTTCAAGCAGTCGGCACTTACTTTTCAGCCACACAACGCGGACAGCGACAGGTATTATTTATTCAAAATAAACAAACCGAGCTGAAACAGCTCTTTAATCATCGGGCGGTGTATATTAATTATGTCCACGAACTAAAAAAACAACAACTACTGCGCCGCAATAATTGCCAACACTTGGCTACGTTATTTAA
This sequence comes from Methylococcales bacterium, assembly GCA_009692395.1. Lineage (GTDB taxonomy): Bacteria > Pseudomonadota > Gammaproteobacteria > Methylococcales > Methylomonadaceae > UBA4132. The sequence goes on from SHZG01000029.1 coordinate 4,406, forward strand.
AGCCATCAATCAAGATTTACAAGCCCTTAAAAACACCTTGCCCAAAACAACACTCAAGCAATTACAACAAGAAAACCGCCGTTCTTACCATCAACAAGATAGCGCGGCGTTAGTGCAACTACAGCAAAAAATCCGTCATGACTATTAAACAATGGGTGCTTAACGCAGTTAATCTGCTACACAGCATTACAGATGAAAAACTGCATTGGCAAACCCATAACCAAGCGCGACAATTGCAACTCAAACACGCGCGAATTTTGGCAGAAAACCAATTAACGGCAGAATTAAAAAATAAAAGCGTACAACTGGAACACGATATTAGTCTGTTACAAACGCAAAATGCCACTGAACTTGCTATGCTGAAAATTAAATGCAAACAAGACATCAAAGACTATCAGCAATACCTTGTTGCCTTGGATAAACTGAAAGACTCGATAAAAAATAGCTACCCACAACTACCCGAAGCCGTCGCCTTCACTATTCATCACCACGCCAAACAGTTATTAAATCAGTTATGGGAAGCTGAAAATTTTGAAGATAAAATGCGCCAAGAAATGCAGCTTATTCAGTTTATGACCACTGTGCATGAAGATGCTAGTGCTTATTTGCAAGGCAAGACTCTGGGAAAATTACCTGAAAAAATTCTGAATTTAATTCAGCAACAATAGGGTGGGATTGTATAAAGCCATAAGTAAGTGCGTATAAGTTTTCAGGAATATGACTGCCAGTCCTTCAAGGACTGGCAGTCATTTATGACCTAAAGTTTTTCACCATTACTTATCATTTAGGCTGTGCTGAAGTCGTGAGGTCAAAAAATTCAGATCCAGCAAAAAATCCGCTGACGTTTTGATCATGAGTAGGCGCAATTTTATGGGCTTCTTCGGGAACACGTTGACGGGTATAGGCGAGTAATTCGGCAATATTGATGCGTTGATCACGGTTTCCGCCCAGCTCTTGATCTGCTTTACCGTTCAATCCATCCAATAACACAGCAGTGAAAACACCGTGACCATTGATACCATCCAGTGCCTCTTGTTCATTGCTAGTGCCTGCTAAGACAAATCGACCTGTGTTTTGCGCTAATGAGCCTGTCCACGCACGTTCCTGTGAAGAATGCTGCATAACACTACCCAATACCGCGAAAGTTCCTGAGTTACAGGAATCTATTAACACGGCGACGCGTGATGTTGGTAACGCGGACAATAAATCAGACAGCATTTTTTGTGTCAGAGAGGTCGCTTTTATTTGCGCTTTCATATCAGCACCACTTAATTTGGCATCGTAGGGTAGAAAATAATACCGCCCATCAATAGCAATACCGTGACCTGCAAGAAATAACACCACTAAATCATTTGGCTTTGATTCTTTGGTGACTTGAATCAAGGTCTGCTTTATTTTATTAAGACTCGCTTCTTCATTTAATAGTGCGATAGGTTTAACGATAGAGAATATATTTTTGGAATTATCCTGCATCATGGTAATGACACCTTTCGCATCATTGACCGCATTTTCTAATTTTTGCAGTTTATCGGCTGCGGCGTATTGGTCGATACCAATGCTGACAATGTATAAAGTGGGTGCGTCGGGTGTGGTCGTGTTGTAGAAAATAGGCAGTCGTATTGCTTCGCCCGCATCGACCGTTTGAGCGGCATCGAATGCAGTCACAGTCACTAGATTATCACCTGGTTCTAACAAGACTTTTTCTTCTACAATAGACTCTGCCGCTCTGTTTTTGATGAGTTCACTGCTGTGTAAAGTGCGTGTATCAACAGTCGCTTTATTGCGACGTATAACCACGTTACCAATACCACCGCCTGTATCTTTTAAAGCGAAGCGTAATGTGACTTCTGCCGAATCGACACTGCGCGTTTTTGGAATTTCATCAACAGAATTTATATCAGTACATTGTTTAGCGACACACCAAGACACTAAGCGTACCGCAGGTGGATGATGTTTAGCGACCACCGTTTTCGCATCACTAGCATCAGCAACAGGTACGGGCGCATTTTCAAAAATAGCTTTGCCAATTAAATCAGGACGATAAAAGCGTTCGTGGATTTGCTCAGAGGATACGAATTTTGGGCTATCTTTTTTTCCTTGATTAATATGGTAGCCAATCATGCTCGCAGCACCGTCACTGTGGTCAAAATAACCTTCGGGTGTCCACGCAATCCAGCGTTCATCGGTATTGACCAATAAGGCTAACAGCTCACGTCCATCGGTTGTGTCGTACCATCGCAGCGTGCCATCACCCAATGCCGCTAAGGCGAAGCGCCCATTTTTACTTAAGTTGACTGCCCACGCGGAACTAGACACAGGAATATGCCAAATCAGTTTGCCTTTTTGCCAATATTGTAAGGAGAAATCAGCACCAATCACCGTGCTGTCAGTGTCGCTTAGACTAGCTACTGAGCGGCTTTGTTCATTTTTATCTAAGGCAATAGGCGTTGCGTTTAAAGCAGTGTGTGCCTCATTACGCCAATGGGTCAACGCAGTAGGAATGACAGGTTGGTGCATATCCGTACGCGGGGGAAAATCATGCACTAACGTTCTGTGAGTCAAATCGAACCGTAGTGGCATTCGCCCTTTTTGTTGCAAACCAAAATCAACCGTAGTGCCGTCTTCTGACACGGCAAATACACCTTCAAACGCATCTCTAAAATCAGCAATAGTGCGTTTACGCGTAGTGACTTCGCTCGTGTTTGGATCAAAAATACCAATAGCTGGCTCAGCAGTCACATAAGCCAATTTGCCATCGGGAAGTGGCGTTAAATCGGTGATAGTGTCTTGGGCTAATAACTGTTCGCGGGTTTGTTGCGTGCTGGTGTTCCACACACGCAGATATTTTTCACCTTGTGCGTTGCCATAAGTCCCTGCGCCAAATACGGAATCGCCAATCCACGCGACCACGGATAAATTGCCGCGTTGACTGCTGTCACCTGTTAATTCGGAGACAGGTTTTAAATCAGCTAACGAAAAAATGGTAATTTTCGCTGCATCTAATGAACCCACGGCAATTTTGTCTTCTTGTGGAGACACTGCAAAACGCCAAGGTCGTTGTTGTTCTGGAAATCTAGAGCTGACTTGTGGATGAAAACCTGCATCATAAAGTTGTAGCGTACCATCCAGACAAGCAGTCACTAAACGCCCATCGCGTAAAAATTTAGCAGCCACTAGCATATCTTGGCAAACTGCACCGTCCATTGCCATTGCTTTACCGTCAATGTCAATAACGCGTAGCCAACCTGAACCCGAACCAATGGCAAGATAACGGCCATCTTGGGAATAGGTTAAAACGCGAATTGAACCTTGAATACCTGCGATACGCCCCGTCATTTTGCTAGTCGCTAAATCGAAACCGTATACTGATCCCGCGCTATCCCAGTCGATACCTGTTGAACCACCGACCACCGCGCTGTTTTTAGTGGGTGATGCCGCTACTGTGTACAGTGTACCTTCACTACGCGCACCAATGGGAACGCGTAATACTAGCGGCTCACCTGTGTTGGTAGTCGGCCATAAACGGGCAGTTTTATCATCGGAGGCAGTGAGTAAACGACCATCATGCGTTACTGAAACTTGATTAATAGCGGCAGTATGTAAGCCAGTTTCTGGTCTTGGAATCGGCGTTTTATCGGGTGCAGCGAGTGGTTTTTCGGCGTTATTAGTCGCCACATCACGCGCAATCACAACAGGAGTCGTTATGACGGATGCAACACCCTCTGCGGGTAATGGCGTTGTTACTTCGGTAGTATTAACTACTGCACCGAAATATTTTTGATAGAGTGGTAGCTCAGTCACCGTATTTAGATAACCTAAATAAAAAGCCAGCCCGCCCAACCCTGCCAGTCCAATAAAACTGGCAAGGAGATAAGCCCATAAGCGACGATTAGAGGCCACAGAGCATAGTCTCTGGTGAAACTGAACTGACCGTGCCTTCTAGGGAAAAAGCAACTTTGGCTTGCGCTTTTGCTTTATCAACTTGGTCAACAAAGGCTTTTTGTTTGATTTGGTTACTTTCTGTAACGTGTGCAACCTCGACAGCAGCGGCAGGTTTTGCAGCTATAGATGGTGTAGGTGTTTGGGTTTTATTGATAGGCTTCTTAACTACCGTAGGCGTAGGTGGCTGAACCGTTTTCTTATGTTTTTTAGATTGCTTTTTAGTAGGAGTAGGTTCTACTTCTTCTAGTCCTACGATGGGTTGATTTTGAATCATACTGATTTTTTCAGCATCTAAAACGGCTCTAGCACTAGGGTCTTTAGCTAAAATTTGATTGTTAGCATTTTGGAAGTCAGTCAATCGACCACCCATTTTCATGCCTAACTCTTGAGCGATTTTAATATCCTCATCAAATTGAATTTTTAGTTCGTTAAGCTGTTTAATGGCTTTATCACGCGGCACATGACCTGCTTTAAACTCTGATTTGATACGGTCAGCAGCGGCAAAACGGCAATCACGCAATTTAGCAAATGCCACCGATGTTCTATCAATTTCCCCATTTGAAGCAACAATGTCATTGCGTACCGATGCGGCTAACGCTTGTTCATCCGCCATGTCTTTCTGCTTGGCATTATAATATCCGCCTATGCCACCTGCGACCGCGCCACTAAGACCGCCTATTAACGCCGCTATACCAATGTCTCCGCCGCTTATAGCTGCCGCGACAGCACCTATTCCCGCGCCGCTTAATCCACCAATCGCTGCCCCTTCAGCAATAGATTGTGCATAATAATGTTCTGCTGCCCTTAATTGACTTCGCCAGGTGTAGCAAATATCGCTGTTGTTATCATTATGCGTACTCATTGCTGAGCATCCTGACAAGAGACAGATACTCACGACCAATAAATGGCTACGACTGTGTTTCGACTGGAAATAGTTGATTTTTGTCATCATTCTCACCATTAATATAAAACGCGTTAGGGGTATTATTCTTGCATATTCTTGTTATTTCAGCTATTACTAAATACCGTATTAAAAAAATGAAGTGAACGTACGGAAACCAACGAATGCCAACTATCTGTTATCATTAGCCATTGTAATGCTGACAGCGCGTTGGCATTCTTGTTAATCTTAAAGAGTCTGTTAATGCCCTCCGTTAAATTTTCCGTTTTACCGTTAAAACCTGCCCTGCTTGAAAACATTGAATCCTTGGGTTATACCGAGATGACCCCGATTCAAGCCGCAAGCCTCCCGCATATTCTTGAAGGTCACGATGTGATTGCCCAAGCTAAAACAGGCAGTGGTAAAACCGCCGCGTTTGGCATTGGTTTATTATCGCGTTTGGATATTACTAGCTTTCGAGTGCAAGCCTTGGTGGTTTGTCCGACGCGTGAATTAGCCGATCAAGTCTGTAAAGAAATCCGCCGTTTAGCGCGATTAACTCAAAATATCAAAGTCTTATCCTTATGTGGTGGTGTACCGTTTGGCCCGCAACTGGGTTCATTAGAACACGGCGTGCATATCGTGGTGGGTACACCCGGCCGCTTACAAGAACATTTGCGTAAACGCAGTTTGCGCTTGAGTAATCTAAAAGTCTTAGTGTTAGACGAAGCCGATCGTATGCTCGATATGGGTTTTGAAGAAGCCGTGAAAGACGTGATTTCCTACGCACCTAATCACCGACAAACACTGTTATTTTCCGCGACTTACTCAGACCAAATTCGCGCCATGAGTCAGGAATTTCAATTCAAGCCGATGACCATGAGCATTGAACACAGCCATCATGACAGCGACATAGAGCAACGCTTTTACAACACCACCAAAGCACACAGACTGAACGCACTGGGTTATTTATTAGCCTATCACCGCCCAGAATCCACCGTGGTTTTTTGTAATACCAAACGCGATTGTCACGATGTTGCCAGTGCCTTAGAAAACAGCGGCTTTTCTGTTCAAGCCTTACATGGCGATTTAGCACAAAAACACCGCGATCAAGTATTAGTTAAATTCGCTAATAAAAGCTGCTCCGTATTAGTCGCCACCGATGTTGCCGCGCGTGGTTTAGATATTAACGCTTTGCAAGCGGTGATTAATTACGAACTGCCGTGGGATGCAGAAATTTATGTGCATCGTATCGGACGCACAGGACGCGCAGGGAAAAAAGGCTTAGCCTTGAGCTTGTGTATTGAAGCAGAATTACCGCGCGTTAAAGCCATTGAAGATTATCAAAACTCCAGCTCTGTCTGGGATGAGGTGTCCCCGTTTCAACTCAGTTATGAGGAACGCTTTCAGCCGCCAATGGTCACATTATGGCTAGATGATGGACGCAGAAATAAAATCCGTGCAGGCGATATATTAGGCGCGTTGACAGGGGAGGGCGGTATCACAGGCAGTGAAGTCGGCAAAATTGATATTTTTGATGCCCATGCCTATGTAGCAATCGCGCGTGACAGCGTCGATAAAGCCTTAGCGTGTTTGAATAAAGGCAAAATTAAAGGGCGTAGCGTGATGGTGCGTAAAGCCCTTTAAAGTGACATATTAAGACCGCCAGTCCTTTAAAGGACTGGCGGTCTTAATCAACGCATCTATATTTTGTACGCAATCAGCACATAATCAGGCATTTCCCGCTCAACCATTTGTAGTAATCGACTAACAGCTGAGTGACTATGCCAACGTGATAGCAACAAGCCTGCACCCAATAATAGTCCACCCGCCAACATAGACAGTGTTGGTAGCCATAAATCTTGCACCTGCGTCATTGAACAATTATTAGGTGATTCTAAGAAATAGTTGTACAACGTTATCAGCAAGAATGGTGTACTAAACAGCAAAACAATAACGCCAATAAAAAAACAGAAAGCCATTAAAATGTCTAATCGCCGATGATGGCGTAATTGCTGCTTGGGAACAACGGCTTCTTGAGCAGAATCCCAGTCTTCATCTGACCATTCGATTTCTAATAATTCCAGATGGTAATCACCTGCGGCAAGTTCAACGATACCGCCCATGCCCGAATAGACTGACAAACCACCTTTAGGCGTAAACTGACTGCCCGCCAAAGGATTGTTTGCCGCATATTCCGCACCGCAAATACAAAGCCGTCCACTGGGTATAGAAAACGCATCGAAACTATCGACTACTATTGCCTTGCTGTGTAAAGGCGGTGGTGCATCTTCATCGACATAAACATGAAATAGATAGCCTCCATCCCCACCAGTCTCACTAAACCAAAGCACTTACTGGGTTTGCAACTGTGCCATTAGTTCAACTGCCTCGTCTTTTACTTGCACATCAAAATTTGCGGGCAATGCGGCTGGATCAAAAAAACACAGCGTCGCACCGTCACAACCTGCTTCCATAATATATTTCACCCGCTTAACTCCTCATTGCCATTAAATTAAGCTGAAAAGCGTTATGACTGACTAAGCTAAGGTAGGCGCGAATTTATTCGCGCAGTACGCGGTGAAAGCGCGAATGAATTCGCGCCCACTTTTTCTTAACTTAATGGGAGTGACTTAACTCCTACGGCATACATTCCACTGTCATTTGTAAGAACGCAATTTAACGCAAAAATCACTCAGTTCTTGCGATACAAAAGGCTGTTGCGCGGCGTGAGCTTTATCTTCAGCGGTGTTGTAGCCCCATAAGGCGAATATTAATTTAATGTCAGCCAGTTCGGGTTCTTTCTGCACATGCAATAAAGTTGGTAAGCGATCTTCAACAAAACGAATATCGGCGGTTGGCTGATTTTTCAGTAGCTCTTTTAATATCTCAGGCTTGGTTTTATTGCGATCTAATCCAAAAATACGCTCATCACTGAGTTCAATCGCATTGGCTTGTAAAATTTGTTTAACGAATCGCTCTTGTTTAGTGGTGATGATGTACCACGAATGGTCTAGCGATTGTAATTTACTGGCAATATCGGCAAACAATGGATTCATCGCGACCCAATCTGCCAAATCATTGGCTATCCACACATCTCTGGTTTCACCAAAGCGTTTTTTCAATTCATCAACAGTTATCTGTGCGTCCTGCATTAAGAATTGAATTTTAGCCGCATAATCGTGATAAATCGCTTCGGTGGTTTCGCCTAAATACAACAAGCGCATCGCTAAAATCGCTTCATAGCCTGTTTCGATAATGGGTCTTATCAAACGAAATTGATCTATTAACGCAGGTGGTACATCAGTTGGCATATCTTGCCAGAAGGTGTTCGCGGCTTTCCAACCTGTCATCGCAGTTTCTACCGCGCTATCGCAAATTACGCCGTCAAAATCCAGCGCGTATACAATTAAATGCTTCATGATTTTAGTGAGGTAGGTTTAAGTAAGTAACTGATGTTACGCATGAAAAAGAAATAGTCCACGACAAGCACAAAAGGCACGAAAAAATCAAAGCGAATGTGTCTTGTCCACGCGTTAAATAATACACATTATGATTTTTTTAGTCTTTTTCGTGCTGTGCGTGTTTTTCGTGGACAACAATATTCTTGTGCGTAACATCAGTGAGTAAAGGGGGGTAAGTTGTTGGTAACAAGTCGGCAGGTATACAAATGACTCAAACTCACGAGGTCTTCAAGACCCCGCAGGTTTATTTATGCAGTAGGGAGATAATAAGTCTCATGCTCCCAACTGAGCTGATTTCGCCCCGCATTCTTTGCTATATAAAGTTGTTTGTCTGCAATAGTCAGTATTTCCGCAATCGTAGTCGTTAATGGCGGGCTTAGTGAAATACCCCCCATACTGATGGTAATGTAAGAGGCAGTAATGGAGTATTCGTGTTGAAGCTGTATGCGTTCAATGGCATGACGAACCCGTTCGGCAATTTGAATGGCTTCTTGATAGCTTGTTTCTGGTCAGAGTATCACAAATTCTTCACCACCATAACGAGCAACCAATTCACCCGCCCGACTGACTTCTTGAGACATCGCCCTAGCAATCTGTTGTCACACGGAGTCTCCCGCGCAATGACCATCATTGTCGTTATAGAGTTTGAAATAATCAACGTCTACCATTATTAAAGACAGCGGCGTTCCGTGGCGATTCCATTCAATATCTGCGATATGATCGAATTGGCGGCGGTTAGGTATGCCTGTTAGACTATCAACGAGGGCTTTTAGCTCAAGCTCTTTGCACAACCATACATAATTCATGTGATTGCGGACACGAGCGCGAAGCACTGCCGTGCGAAAAGGTTTAGAGATATAATCGACCGCACCCATTTTCAAGCCTTTGGTTTCATCCACATCTTCATTCATACCAGTGACGAACACCACCAAAATACTGGCAGTACGGCTCATCAAAACGCAACTGACGCAATACTTCATAGCCATCCATGTCTGGCATTTTGATATCTAACAAAATAAGGTCGGGTGGAGGTGTTTCGCGGGCAGAAGCCAATGCTTGTGCGCCATTTTTAGCAAGGCAAACGTCATAATCAGCAAGAAATAATTTACTCAGTAAATCACGGTTAAATCTTTCATCATCAACTATCAAAAGGCGTTGTTTGCTGGTCATGGTATAACTCTCAAAATTGAGGTGTTGACAAAAAGATGATTACAAATTTAGTGGGTTAAAACGTGTTGCGCAATAATGCCAGTCTATTTAACGCCGAAGCAAGTTCTAATTCTTCGAAATCATCAAGAATAGCTACCAGTTCAGCGGCTATTGGATTACCTGCTATCTTACGCTCCAGTTCAGATAATGTCACCGAAGTACAAGCATCTCTGTTACGAATCATCTTGTCCAGTTCTTCGAGAATACTGACGAAGTTATCGGGTAGTTCATTTATTGAGTTAGCAGTCTTAGCAGGTAGATGATAGGAAGAGCATTCAGTTAATGCGGTTTGTAGCTCTTGTTGTACTGTGGTTGCAAGTTGCCATAGTGGGGTTGCGCTGGCTTCTAATTGTGTAGCGGATTGTTGTAAACGTAACGCGCCAATATAAGCAGCGGTTGACTTGAGTGAATGCGCTATTTGCCTTACACCTTGATAATCACCGCCTTGAATCAGCGCATTCAATTGATCGGGTACTGTTTTATGGCAGGAAAAAAAACTCCCAAGTCTGTGACGCATTTCATTTTCATCATTGCCAGCAAATTGAAGGGCTTTGTTAAGATTAAGACACGCGAGAGAATTGTCAGTATCCGCTAACTCCTGAGCTATTTGTTTAATGACAGCTGGTTTTTTAAGAGGCTGGTCGTTATGTTCTGTTTGCTTGAGCCACTGTTGAAGCATCGCTGTTAGTTTAGAAAAATCAATGGGTTTATTTAGATGATCATTCATGCCTGCTGCCAGACTTTTTTCGTGATCTTGTGGCGTGACGTGAGCTGTCATCGCAACAATGGGTAACTTTGCAAAGCGAGGGTCAGCGCGAAGTAAACGCGTCGCCGTTAATCCATCCATAACAGGCATCTGGACATCCATTAACACCAGATCATAGATAATATCACTATTTAGCTGCTCAATGGCTTTTTCACCATCGGGTGCATAATCGACTTTAATGTGAAACAACTCCAGCATACCTATGGCAACTATTCGATTACACTCAGTATCTTCCACCAGCAGTATACGGCTGCCTTGAAAGGAGGGTATATCCAAAGCAGTATAATTTGCTCATTTTAAATTAGATGACATATTCAGCCGATTTCCGCCAAAAAGTATTGACGATTAAAGAACAAGAAGGGCTAACACAAGCGGAAGCGGCAGTGCGTTTTGGTGTTGGAGTGGCAAGTATAACAAGGTG
>SHZG01000030.1 GCA_009692395.1 Methylococcales bacterium
TCTTGTTGATTTTTAATACCCGCGCCGTATCGCGGATACCGCTACCATTGATTGCCATGTTGACTATCTTGGTCTTAATGCCTACTTCACAAGCGCGGTATCGGTAGCTCAGCATAAAGGTTTTTGTCATGCACAACGGGTTTCGACAATGGTAACGTGGCTCTCCCGTTGCATTGCGTCCTGACTTGCCAATCTGGTTCCTTTTACAGAATGGACAGGTGATTTCTTGGTAGCAGCTCATAAGGTCTTTTAGGTAAGTGTGATTTTATTCTGCCCGTGATTTTAATCTATCATCACAGATTTAACCCACTACCTAAATTTAGTATAATGTCGTCTTGTTTGAACAAATAACTAAAAGATAATTATGCTAAAAATTTTGATTTTATGTACAGGAAATTCTTGCCGCAGTGTGTTAGGCGAGGCGTTGATTAATCACATGCAGACAGATAGATTGCAGGCATTTTCAGCGGGTAGTCATCCACTGGGTAGAATAAATGTGAACGCATTAGCAACGTTAAAACGTAACGGTATTGCGACTGAGGGTTTTACTAGCCAATCATGGAATGAATTTGCCGATACAGGCATTGATATTGCCATTACGGTCTGTGATTCGGCAGCGGGTGAAGTTTGCCCTGTATATTTGAATAGTACTGTGCGCGGGCATTGGGGCTTAGCTGACCCTGCTCATGTAACAGGGTCGGAAGAAGAAATAGCGGCGGCATTTCAGGTGACTTTCAACGCGCTGGAAAAACGTATTCAGCAATTATTAGCCCTGCCCTTTGAAACCATGTCAGCGGCTGAACTCAGTCAGGCATTGCATAAAATTGGCGCAGAGGTTAGTTGATTATGCAAACAGAAAAACGCTTAGGCTTTGTCGAACGCTTTTTAACGCTGTGGATTTTTATCACGATGGCGGTAGGTGTCGCGCTGGGCTATTTTGTACCAAGTTTTACAGCGTATTTATCACAGTTTCAGGTCGGTACAACCTCTATGCCGATTGCTATCGGGCTAATTTTGATGATGTATCCACCATTGGCAAAAGTCCGTTATGAAGAATTACCGCGTATTTTTAAGAAGACTAAGGTATTGCTATTATCTTTATTACTGAATTGGTTAATCGCGCCTGTATTTAGGTTTTTGCTGGCAATTGTTTTTTTGCGTGATTATCCAGAGTATATGGTCGGGGTCATTATTATTGGTGTCTCGCCCTGTATTGCAATGGTGCTGGTGTGGAATGAGTTGGCAGGGGGCGATAGTGAATATTGCGCAGGCTTAGTTGCCTTTAATTCAGTTTTTCAAATGCTGTTCTTTTCTATTTACACCTATATTTTTGTCACTGTTCTGCTTGATTGGCTAGGTATTGCGTCGGGTTTGGAAGTACCTGTCACTGTGTTAGACATTGCTAAAAGTGTGGTGATTTATCTGGGTATTCCGTTTTTTTGCGGGCTGTTGACGCGGTTTTTTTAGTGCGGCGCAAGGGGCTAGACTGGTATGAGGAAAAATTTATACCCAAAATTAGTCCAATGACTTTGATTGCGTTGCTGTTTACTATTTTGGTGATGTTTTCACTTAAAGGTGAATATATTGTGCAACTGCCAGCGGATGTGTTGCGTATCGCAGTGCCGTTGGTGATTTACTTTGTGATTATGTTCCTAGTGACATTTTATCTATCAGCAAAGTTGGGCGCGGGGTATCGTGTCGCAACAACTTTATCATGCACTGCTGCGAGTAATAATTTTGAATTAGCGATTGCGGTGAGTGTCGCCGTTTTTGGTTTGCAATCTGGCGAGGCGTTTGCGGCTGTGATTGGGCCTTTAGTGGAAGTGCCAGTGCTGATTGGCTTGGTTAAAGTTGCACTGTATTTTCGGGAAAAATATTTTTTATCGGCTGTTACGGACGGATAACAAGGGGTTTTTAGTGGTTAGCCAACAGCGTTCGTTAGCTGTTGACTAATGAAAATGTTTACCCTGCGTTGCTATCCCTTAACGCGGGTTAAATTGTGAAGCGATAAGCTCACAATTCAATGTTTAACGACGTTTACCGTTTTTTGCCATAGGTTCTTCAAACTTAACTTTTAACGGTTTGCCACAATATAAATTGCCATCCAATGCTGAAATAGCAGCGCGGGCTTCATGCCCTTCCATAGCGATAAAACCAAAACCTCGACATTTACCACTGAATATATCAGACACCAATTCAATGGAACGGACTGTGCCGTATTCAGAAAATAAAGATGTAACGCTGGCTTCAGTTGCCTCGCTAGGTAAGTTTCCTACAAAAATTCGTTTCAAAAGACATATCCTAAAATAGGGGGTGAAGTGACTGGATAACCCAGTAGATGCCACAACCCCGCTGTATAAACGGGATTAGGAAGGAAAGTAGTCGCTTAAACGCTGGCTACATCTGACGCTTGAGGACCTTTAGGGCCTGCTTCTACTTCATACTTAACGGCTTGACCTTCAGCCAAAGTACGGTATCCACCAGTGCTGGCGATTGCAGAAAAATGTACGAATACATCAGCACTGCCGTCGCTAGGTGAAATAAAACCGAAACCTTTAGACTCGTTAAACCATTTAACAGTACCTGTTGCCATGTTACTACCTCAATAAATCAATGAAAAAATCTGCTTGCAAATCACACAAGACACAAAAAGGAAAAAACGAGAAGGAATTTCGGAAAAGTGCTAAATGACGTACAAAACTTGTAAAGTAAAAGCCTTGCATCTTGGGATGAGTACTATCTACTGGATTTTTCATTATAGAGACTAATGCTATGTATAGCCATCTAAACTTTAACTTATTAATTGATAAAATATCTTAACCTATTGATATATAAAAAATAAGTATTGCATGGATGGCGTTTTGTCAAGAATTCCAAAATTTTAACAGCCAGATAATTCACTCATTGCCCAGCGCGGACGGGCAACTATTTCTAGTCCTTGTTGTTGTCCTGCCATTAAGCGTTGGCAACCTGCATAAGCAATCATTGCACCGTTATCGGTACAAAATTGTAAGCGTGGATAATAAATCTGTGCGTTTTCTTTAGCGACCATTTCAGTTAAAGATGTACGAATTTGTTTATTGGCAGCGACACCACCTGCAACGACTAGGCTTTTTAAGCCTGTTTGTTGTAAGGCGCGGCGGCATTTAATCGTCAGCGTATCAGCGACTGCATCTTGAAAAGCCAATGCCACATCCGCTTTATCTTGCTCAGTTTTTTCCGTGGCATTAATAGTGTTCATGGTAAAGGTTTTTAAACCGCTAAAACTGAAATCTAAACCTGGCCTATCTGTCATGGGACGTGGAAATTTAAAACGCGGCGTTCCGTGTTCAGCCAGTGCAGATAATTTTGGGCCACCAGGATAACCTAAACCCAACATTTTTGCGGTTTTATCAAAGGCTTCACCAGCGGCATCATCCAAGGATTCGCCTAATAATTCATAGCGTCCAATATCTTCAACTCGCACTAATAACGTGTGTCCGCCTGAAATTAATAACGCCACAAAAGGAAATGCAGGTGGATTGGCTTCTAACATAGGTGCGAGTAAATGCCCTTCCATGTGATGCACCGCAATCGCTGGGATTTTCCACGCCCACGCTAGACTTCTAGCCGTTGCCGTACCAACTAACAATGCCCCCATTAAACCTGGCCCTGCGGTGTAAGCAATGCCTTTTATGTCCGTGTTTTTTAATGCACTTTCACGCAAACATTGCTTAATCAGCGGTACACATTTACGGATATGATCGCGTGAAGCCAATTCTGGCACAACGCCGCCATACTCGCTGTGCATATCAATTTGACTGTATAAAAGATGATGAATCAAACCATGTTCGGAATGATAAAGTGCGATTCCAGTTTCATCGCAGGAAGTTTCTATGCCTAAAACGTACATTGAGTTTTTGAATATTAATTAAAGTAAAGGTATAATCACGAGTTCTGTTTATTCAGTGGACAGACTCCACACACTTAAAATTTTAACATACTTGGAATTATTATAATGCCGTCAGTGAAACTTAAAGAAAACGAACCTTTTGATATTGCTATTCGTCGCTTCAAACGCGCTTGTGAAAAAGCGGGGGTTTTAGCCGAAGTCCGTCGTCGTGAATTCTATGAAAAACCGACTTCAGAACGCAAACGTAAAGGTGCGGCAGCTGTTAAACGTCATTTGAAAAAATTAGCGCGTGAGCGTTATGCGTTGAAAAATTTACGTCGTGGTCGTCCCGCGTTGTAATCATGACTGATTTATTAACAGACCATCTTAAAGACGCGATGAAAGCCGCCATGAAAAGCGGCGAAAAAGTCAGATTAGGCGTGATTCGTTTGATGTTAGCGGCAGTTAAACAAATTGAAGTCGATGAACGTATTACGCTAGACAACGAGCGTACTATGATCGTTCTCGATAAAATGCTCAAACAACGCCGTGAGTCAATTCGTCAATTTACCGACGGAAATCGCATGGATTTAGCGGTAATCGAAGAAGCTGAGATTTTAATTATTCAAGACTTTCTGCCGCAAGCCTTAACTGAAGTCGAAGTTGATACCATGATTAGCGATGCTGTCGCAGAATCAGGCGCTGAATCGGTTAAAGACATGGGTAAAGTGATGGCGTTGTTAAAAGTAAAAATGCAAGGTCGCGCTGATATGTCTGTGGTCAGTAATAAAATTAAAGCGGCTTTATCAGCGTAGGTTGATTTGGCTGAGAGTTTGTTGAACAGCGTAAACCCCGACACTGGATGGTGATAATATGTCGGGGCTAATTCCACGAGAATTTATTAACGAGCTATTAGTGCGAGTTGATATAGTCGATTTCATCGATTCGCATCTTCCTCTTAAAAAAACGGGCGCAAATTTTTTCGCCCGCTGTCCGTTCCACACCGAAAAATCCCCTAGCTTTTCTGTCAATCGTAGCAAGCAAATGTTTCATTGTTTTGGTTGCGGTGCGAGCGGCAACGCCATCGGTTTTTTGATGGATTTTAATCATTTAGATTTTGTCGAAGCGGTTGAAGATTTAGCGGCTTTTGTCGGCGTTGATGTGCCGAGAGAGGCGGCTTCTGCTTCTTATCAAAGTGAATCCAAAAAACAAGATTTAAGTCAAATTTATTCAGTTATGGAGCAGGTTGCGGCTTTTTATGTACAGCAGTTACGCCTCAGTGTTGAAGCGGTTGATTACTTAAAAGGGCGGGGTATTAGCGGTACAGTCGCGCGTGATTTCATGCTGGGCTATGCACCGACACATTGGCGACCATTGCTTGAGCGATTCGATACGAAAGCCTTAACGGACTGCGGCTTATTGGGTAGTAATGATAACGGTGAAGTTTACGGGCGTTTTCGCGGGCGTTTAATGTTTCCTATTCGGGATAAACGCGGTCGAATCGTCGGTTTTGGTGGACGGGTACTCGATGATAGTTTGCCAAAATACTTGAATTCGCCAGAAACGCCCCTATTTAGCAAAGGCAAAGAAGTTTACGGTTTATACGAATTGTTAGCAAAGAACGCTAAACCGCAGCGTATTTTGATAGTTGAAGGCTACATGGACGTGGTTGCCTTAGCGCAGTTTGGTGTTCATACGGCAGTGGCCGTATTAGGGACAGCTGCTTCGCGGGCGCATTTGGATTTATTGTTTCGATTTACTTCGGAGCTGGTGTTTTGCTTTGATGGTGATAGTGCAGGTCAAACAGCGGCGTGGCGTGTGATGGAATCGGTTTTTTCCAGTTTAAAAGACGGAAAATCGTGTCGCATTATGATGCTACCGATACAGCATGACCCTGATTCTTTGATACGCGAACAAGGGTTGGAGCGGTTTACAGAGTGTATAGAAACAGCATTGCCTTTATCGGATTATTTTTTTGAGCATTTTACCCAAGCACTTAATTTAGCGGAACTAGAGGGGCGTGCGCAATTAGTCAGTCAGGCTAAACCATATCTGGAAACGTTACCTGAGAGTGTATTTAAAGAAATGATGATTGCGCGGCTTAAAGAATTGTCAGCACTCTCGACGCTGGATGTTTCAGAAAATATGCCTGTGCTTGACCAAAAACAAAATAGACAGCAAAGACCAGCGCAAGGACGATTGCCCTTACAGCGACGAACCTTAGCTTTATTAATTCAGCATCCAGAATTAATTGCAATTATTAAGCAACGAGAAATTGACTGGACGTGCTTGAAATTTGAGGGCGTGGAAAAATTTACTAGCATTCTACAAACAATTTTGCATGAAAAACCTGCCAATACAGGCGCGTTGTTAGAATATTATCGCAGTCATGAAGATAAGCGAATTATAGACTTGTTAAGTGATTTGCAATTGGGCATTCCAGAAGGTGGTGAAGCGGCAGATCTTTCTGGCACACTAGATAAATTAATTGAAAAACCGATTAAAGCTGAATATCGCAGATTATTAGCCAAGCTAGAAACAGCAGGATTAACGCCACAAGAAAAAGAACAGTTACAAAAATTGCTCAGTTTAAAAGTGAATTACAAATAGCGCGTTGCAAATGTGCAACATTCTAGTGCAAAAACAAGAATTATATAGTATAATTGTGCGTTCAGTGTAGTCAGGCTGAGCGAAACACTCAGTGAGTAAATAATGAATCAAGAACAACAGTCTCAACTTAAACAATTAATAGCCAAAGGCAAAATGCAGGGTTACCTGACGTATGCCGAGGTGAACGATCACTTGCCGAGTGATATTGTTGATCCTGAACAAATTGAAGACATCATTGGTATGATCAATGAAATGGGGATTCAGGTTCACGAAGTTGCTCCCGATGAAGACTCACTCATTACTGATTCTGCAACCGTAGCGACCGATGACGAAGATGCAGAAGAAGTTGCTGCTTTAGCGTCTGTTGACAGCGAATTTGGCAGAACTACTGACCCAGTCCGTATGTACATGAGGGAAATGGGATCGGTCGAGTTACTTACCCGCGCTGATGAATTGAAAATTGCCAAACGTATCGAAGAAGGGCAACAGCAATTAGTGAAGGCTATTGCTAGATCATGCGTCGTCGTTGAAGATTTTTTAAGCTCATTTGATTCTATTTCGGGTGAAGAAGGTAGCATTCGACTCACCGACCTAATATCAGGTTTTGTTGATTTAAGTGAACCAGAAAATTTAGTGGTCGTTCAACCAGCTGACATTGCCGAAGAGGCGGAAGCTGAAGAAGAGTTAAAAGGACTGAACCACGAAGAAGTTAAAGAAAAAGTTGAAGCACTCAGAAAACAACTAAAAATCGCTTCTGCTGCTATCAAAAAGCATGGTTATGTGAGCGATAAAACAGAACAAGCCTTTGAGGTATTGGCTGATTTATTTAGAGAGTTTAAATGGCTTCCACAGTATTTAAAGAAATTAACAGGCATTATTCCTAACGGTGTTGCTACCGTGCGTGAACAGGAAAAGCTGATATTAGACATTTTTGTTAAGGATGCAAAAATGCCCCGCAAGGATTTTATTGCCTCTTTTACTGAGCAAGGGTTTAGTCCCGCATGGCTAGATTCGCAATTAAACGGCGGACACAGTTATTCAGAAGACTTAAGGTTACGCGAAAAAGAACTGAGAAAAGCGCAAAAAGTATTGACTGATATAGAAGCGCAGTACGGATTAACCATCAATGGTTTAAAAGATATTAACCGTCGTATGTCCATCGGTGAAGCGAAAGCTCGTCGTGCTAAAAAAGAAATGATTGAAGCCAATTTAAGGCTGGTTATTTCGATTGCGAAAAAATACACTAACCGTGGTTTACAATTCTTGGATCTAATTCAAGAAGGCAATATTGGTTTGATGAAAGCCGTTGATAAATTTGAATACCGTCGTGGTTATAAATTTTCAACCTATGCGACATGGTGGATACGCCAAGCAATTACCCGTTCGATTGCTGACCAAGCAAGAACGATTCGTATCCCTGTCCACATGATTGAAACGATTAATAAATTGAATCGTATTTCACGGCAGATTTTGCAAGAAATGGGGCGCGAAGCCACGCCAGAAGAACTATCTGAGCGTATGGAAATGCCCGAAGATAAAGTGCGCAAAGTATTGAAAATTGCTAAAGAGCCAATTTCAATGGAAACGCCAATAGGTGATGATGAAGATTCGCATTTGGGAGATTTCATAGAAGATGCTAAAGTATTATCCCCAGTAGAGGCAGCGACTATTGCAGGTTTACGCGAATCAACACAAAATGTGTTAGCTGGTTTAACGGCACGCGAAGCCAAAGTATTAAGAATGCGTTTTGGTATTAATATGAATACCGACCACACGTTAGAAGAAGTGGGCAAACAATTTGATGTCACCCGCGAGCGCATTCGTCAAATTGAAGCGAAAGCATTAAGAAAATTAAGACACCCATCTAGATCAGAGCAGCTAAGATGCTTTTTGGATGGTGAATAAAGTTTAAGGGCCCTTAGCTCAGTTGGTTAGAGCGTCCGACTCATAATCGGCAGGTCGTAGGTTCAAGTCCTACAGGGCCCACCACTAAATACACAAGGCTGCTTTATGCAGCCTTTTGTCTATCTGAGATTTATTTTTATTGAGAGGTATGAACGTGAGCGATAATTTTAGTTTTACATCTGAATCAGTATCAGAAGGACATCCCGATAAAGTCGCGGATCAAATTTCTGATGCGGTATTGGATGCCCTGTTAGCACAAGACCCAAAATCACGCGTAGCGTGTGAAACCTTAGTCAAAACAGGCATGGTTGTATTGGCAGGTGAAATCACTACTAACGCGTGGGTTGATTTTGAAGCTTTAGTTAGAACAGTTGTTTGCGACATCGGTTACGATAACGGTGAAATTGGCTTTGATGGCAACAGTTGCGCGGTACTTAACGCGATTGGTAAACAATCAGCTGACATCGCAATGGGTGTTGATGAAGGCGAAAACCACGAGCAAGGCGCGGGCGATCAAGGCTTAATGTTTGGTTATGCCAGCAATGAAACCGATGTATTCATGCCAGCTCCGATTACTTACTCGCATTTATTGGTACAACGTCAAGCCGAAGTACGCAAAAATAAAACGCTACCTTGGTTGCGTCCTGACGCGAAAAGTCAAATTACTTTCCGTTATGAAAATAACAAACCCGTTGCTATTGATGCGGTGGTGTTATCTACGCAACATTCGCCAGAAATTAGTGCTAAAGCCATCCGTGAAGCGGTGATGGATGACATTATCCTGCACGTTCTGCCAAAAGCATGGCTACACAAAGACACTAAATACTTCATCAACCCAACGGGTAACTTCGTTATCGGTGGCCCCGTTGGTGATTGCGGTTTAACAGGTCGTAAAATTATCGTTGATACCTACGGCGGTATGGCAAGACACGGTGGCGGTGCGTTTTCAGGCAAAGACCCCTCAAAAGTAGACCGTTCAGCAGCATATATGGCACGTTATGTGGCAAAAAACATCGTGGCAGCAGGTTTAGCGGAACGTTGTGAAATTCAAGTGTCTTACGCTATCGGTGTTGCCGAACCGACTTCCATCACTGTGGAAACTTTCGGTACTGGCAAACTAGCTGAAGACCGTTTAGAGGCTATCGTGCGTGACGTATTTGATTTGCGTCCAAAAGCCTTGATTGCACAACTGGATTTATTGAAACCCATTTACCTACCAACTGCCGCGTATGGGCATTTTGGACGTACTGAAGAGAGCTTTAGCTGGGAAAAAACGGACAAAGTTGACGAATTAAAAGCGGCAGCTGGTATTTAATCATCTATCGTAGATTGGGGTGAGCTGTGCGCCACGCGCTATGAGCTTGTCAAATGGTCGAACAGTAATCCCCAAACGCTCTTTTTACCTTGGGCTTGATAGCTTATACACTTACTGATGGGAGGAAAATTTATGTCTATAACAAACACTAAAGTTCACGCTGGGGTTCACATAGCTCCTCAAACTTCCACATTTTCTTAAAGAGACAAATTCATGAGTTTTACAGATTACAAAGTCGCTGATATGGCATTAGCCGCTTGGGGACGTAAAGAAATCAACATCGCCGAAACTGAAATGCCTGGTTTGATGGCATTACGCGCAGAATTTGGCGCAGCACAACCGTTAAAAGACGCACGCATCGCGGGCTGTTTACACATGACCATTCAAACAGCAGTGCTGATTGAAACCCTGACTGCACTCGGTGCAACCGTGCGTTGGTCATCATGCAACATCTTCTCTACCCAAGACCACGCAGCAGCAGCCATCGCAGCAGCAGGTATTCCAGTATTCGCATGGAAAGGTGAAACTGAAGAAGAAGCTGAATGGTGTATCGAACAAACTATCATCGCGCCAGACGGTTGGAGACCCAACATGATTCTGGATGATGGTGGTGATTTAACCAACATGATGTCCGATCATTTCCCTGAATTAATGGCAGATGTTAAAGGCTTATCCGAAGAAACTACGACTGGCGTATTGCGTTTGTACGAACGTGTTGCGAAAGGCACATTGGTCGTTCCTGCGTTCAACGTCAACGATTCAGTCACTAAATCTAAATTCGACAACCTGTACGGCTGCCGCGAGTCTTTAGTTGACGGTATCAAACGCGCTACTGACGTGATGATTGCAGGTAAAATCGCCGTCGTTTGTGGTTATGGCGACGTGGGTAAAGGTTGTGCGCAATCATTACGCGGCTTAGGTGCAACGGTTTTAATTACTGAAATTGACCCGATTTGTGCATTACAAGCGGCAATGGAAGGTTATCGCGTAGTTACTATGGAAGAAGCGGCACCGATTGCCAACATCTTCGTGACTGCAACAGGCAACTACCACATCATTACGCACGCTCACTTATTGGCGATGCGTGACCAAGCGATTGTCTGTAACATTGGACATTTTGATTCTGAAATCGAAATCGCTGCGTTGCGTCAATACACTTGGGAAAACATCAAACCACAAGTTGACCACGTTATCTTCCCTGACGGCAAACGCATTATCGTGTTAGCAGAAGGGCGTTTAGTGAACTTAGGTTGTGCGACAGGTCATCCTAGTTTCGTCATGTCTAACTCATTCTGCAACCAAGTATTAGCGCAGATGGAATTGTGGGCGAATGCGTCTAGCTATGAAAACAAAGTCTATATTTTGCCTAAAATTTTAGACGAAAAAGTAGCTCGTTCACATTTAGCACAAATTGGTGTGCAGTTAACGCAATTAACCGCAGAACAAGCGGCTTATATCAACGTCCCTGTTGAAGGTCCTTACAAGCCAGATCATTACCGTTATTAATGGATTGATGCGTTGTTTTCACGCCTGAGCTTTTCGGGCGTGGAAATTTATTCATTTTTTAGATATATGGTTGATGATTAAAGTCACTGACTTAGAAACTCTCGCACTAGAGCGATTACTGGACGCAGATGCTTTGATAGAAGCTGAACGCTATGATGGTGCAATTTATATTGCTGGCTATGCGATAGAATTGGTACTTAAGGCACGAATTTGTAAAACGCTAAAATGGACAGATTTTCCTGAAAATCAAGATTATCGAAGTTTTAAAATTCACAATTTAGATGTGCTGTTACATTTATCGGGTATAGAGAATGAAATTAAGACCAATTATTTTGCTGATTGGTCATTGGCGAGTAAGTGGAATCCAGAAAATCGCTACAAAACAAATGCTCCTGTGTCAAAACACGCTGCTGAATTAACATTAAAATCTATAAAAAAGTTGTGGGTCATATTATGAAAGCAACCGCTGAAAAAATGATAACTGTTGAACAAGAGTTCGCAATTGAACACGGTGATTTTACTTTATTTGCTCTTTTTCTCAGAGAAAACTCGCCTGAATTGTGGGATGTTATTGTTTCCGCGCCTTGGATTGACGAAAATAAAGAAGATGGTATGAACAAGGTAGTTGCTAAAATAAATGCTAATTTGGAAAAAAGTGAGTTACTAACATTAACGCGCGTTGTTATAGTGGAACATGACCATTTAGATTTACACGAATTAGATCGTTTTTATTTTACTCATTCTTCACAATTAATAGAAGTTAAAAATGAGAATTTATTGGGGCAAGAGATAAAACAAGCATTTTTTATTCCGCTGAAAAAGGCGGCTTAGTAAATTTTCATAAAAACATAAATTTGGAGTGAAAAATGACTTACGATGTAATGCTTACTTTCGACCTGAACAGTGCCGACGATTCTAAGCGTGAAGAGGTAGATAACGCTTTAAAGGAACTGAAATTTAAAAAAATTGGCAAGAGTTTGATGGTAATTTTGTTAAAAATGAATCGGTTAGTTCTGATGACCAAGAACATAAATTAACTAACAATACATATCTTTCTAAATTTTTAGATGCAGACTATGAATCTAAAAAAACTAGCTGAACATTTAAAAAATCACTAGAGGAAATATTTTCTAATTTAAACCTAA
The DNA here is from genome assembly GCA_009692395.1 of Methylococcales bacterium. GTDB lineage: Bacteria > Pseudomonadota > Gammaproteobacteria > Methylococcales > Methylomonadaceae > UBA4132. Next base: position 12,353 of record SHZG01000030.1, read on the forward strand.
ATGGAAAATGTGTTTTTTTGATAGACAACACAAAAGAAACAGATGAAATAAATGGAAGTGCTTTTGAGTTTTAAACGGTAAACTTAAATAAGGGTATCTTTAATGAAGATACCCTTATTTTTTTATCGCCCCGCTCGTTGTCGTCTCGCCTCTTTAGGGTCATTATGTAACGCCCGATAAATCTCGACCCTATCACCTGCTTTTAACAGTTGATTTAGTTCACACAACTTGCCAAAAATACCCACAGCAGTCAGTTCCAAAGCGGGAAACCGTGTCAATAAACCAGAGTCATTAAGAGCCGTTTTCACCGTGGAATTTTCAGGCAAATTAAGCGCGACTATCACTTGCTCATCAGGCGTAGCGTAAGCAATTTCAATAGTAATCATCTCAGACATACACTTGTTTCGCCCGCGTAATAAACGAACTGACCATCGTGTTACAGATTTGATTAAACACCGCACCAAACGCCAAATTAGCCAACATCCCTGACATTTCAAACTCTAAATCCAACGATATTTTACTGGCATCTTCGCGTAGTGGCATAAAATTCCACACCCCGTCTAAACGAGAAAACGGGCCATTGAGTAAGGATATAGTCATGCTCCCGCCTTGGTCTATGCAATTGCGTGTAGCAAAAGTTTTATGAAAACCCGCTTTTGCAATTAATAATTCTGCTTCCACAAAATCTGCTTCGCGTTTCAGAATTCGACTACCGCCACACCACGGCAAAAATTGTGGATAGGCTTCAATGTCATTCACCAAATCAAACATTTGTTGCGCTGAAAATTTAACTAACGCACTTTTATGAATTACCGTTGACATTACAGCACTCCAACAATGTGTAGAAAAATCAACAATACACCCGCTGGTGCAACATAACTAATCAATGCTTTCCACACTGCGTATTGCGCGGTAGGCAATTCTAATTCTTGCTCAGTGTGTTGCTGTTTCATCATCCATCCCGCAAACACTGCAATCGCTAAACCACCCGCAGGTAGCATGATATTAGCGGTCAAGCCATCAATTAATTCAAACAGCGTGTGTCCAAAAAAGCGAATATCTGCCCAACGATTAAAAGAAAACACTGTCACAAAACCCAACGCCCACGCCACTAAACCCGCTCTCACACTGGCTTGGTCACGCGTCATGCCTTTACTTTCTATTAACCACGCCACCGCAGGCTCAATCAACGCAATCGACGAAGTCAATGCGGCAACTACCAACATGAGAAAAAACAACACGCCAAATAACCAACCCACCGTCATATTACCGAAGGCAATCGGCAAAGTTTCAAATACCAAACCCGGCCCTGAATCAGGCTGTAAGCCATTGGCAAACACAATAGGGAAAATCGCAATCCCTGCTAATAAAGCAACGAGGGTATCGGCACCTGCGACAATAATCGTAGACTTCGCAATCGACACGTTTTTAGGCAAGTACGCACCATAAATCATCATCGTTCCCATGCCTAAACCCAAACTAAAAAATGCTTGTCCTATCGCGGTCAATACCACTTTGCCCGTGATTTTGCTGAAATCAGGACTGAATAAAAAGTGCAAACCTTGCTGATAACCGCTAGTGGTCATTGCATAACCAACCAATAGAAACAGCATGACAAATAACATCGGCATTAACATCTGCACCGCTCGCTCTAAACCCTTCTTAATACCTTTAGACACGATGACCATCGTTGCCAACATAAAAAACGAATGCCAAAAAATCAGCCGTATTGGACTACTAATAAATTCAGAAAACATCTCGCCTGTTTTTTGTGCATCACTGCCAAAAAAATCCCCCATGATTGCTTTCAAGGTATACGCCGAAGCCCAACCCGCAATCACACTGTAATACGATAAAATCAAAAAACCCGCAAGCATGCCCATCCATGCTAAATACTGCCAACGAGAATCCGCGCCTGCTTCTCGCGTCAACGTTCGCATTGTATCTACTGGATTTTGCTTAGCACGCCGTCCCAGCATGGTTTCCGCCATCATGATAGGAATGCCCATTAATAGTACGCACAGCACATAAACCATCACAAACGCACTACCGCCGTTCTCTCCCGCGATATAAGGAAACTTCCAAATATTCCCTAGCCCAACCGCTGAGCCTGTTGCCGCTAAAATAAACGCGAAGCGGGATGACCATTCGCCGTGTTGTGATTGTTTATTTATCATAAGGATTCCCTTTAAAACGTACCGTGTTAGTAATGCTGAGTAAAATAACAAAAATATTCGCTTTCGTCAGTTTTAAATGACTACTTATCAGCGCCTTATCAATCAGGAGATGCTGAATAGGCTTAACAGCGTTATGGGTACATGACGCTATCACTTATGCACCTGACGCGTTAAGATACCTAAAAACTTTTGTTTAAGGACTAATAAAAATATGCATAAAATAAAACTGCTCTATGTGGAAAACGTCATCATTCGCAAAACAACACCTGTTCAACAGACATTAACATTTTTTATGCAGGTAGAAAATATTGACTATGCTAAACAAGTTGGTAGTGGGTTAAATCTGTGATAATAGATTAAAATCACGGGCAGAATAAAATCACACTTACCTAAAAGACCTTATGAGCTGCTACCAAGAAATCACCTGTCCATTCTGTAAAAGTACCCAGATTGGCAAGTCAGGACGCAATGCAACGGGAGAGCCACGTTACCGTTGTCGA
>SHZG01000031.1 GCA_009692395.1 Methylococcales bacterium
CCGTTGCATTGCGTCCTAACTTGCCAATCTGGTTACTTTTACAGAATGGACAGGTGATTTCTTGGTAGCAGCTCATAAGGTCTTTTAGGTAAGTGTGATTTTATTCTGCCCGTGATTTTAATCTATCATCACAGATTTAACCCACTACCTTACTGTTGAGCATGACTGGCAGTCCTCCAAGGACTGGCAGTCATTACTAGATTTAAAATCTTGGGCTTAGCTGTTTTCCCGCGCTTTAATGGCATTGGTTAATTTTTTTAACGCAATGCCACGATGACTTAGCGAGTTTTTTATTTCTGGCGATAACTCCGCCGATGCACAACTGTACTCAGGTACAAAAAACACAGGGTCATAACCAAAACCATTACTGCCTGCGGGTTGCGTTAAAATCAGTCCTTCCCAACTACCTTGGGCAATAATTGGCAACGGATCATCGGCGTGTTCCATAAACACCATGACGCAAATAAACCGTGCAGTGCGTAGCTCTTCGGGTACGCCTTCCAATGCGTGTAGTAATTTTTGCGTATTGTCATTATCACTCGCACCAACCCCTGCATAACGCGCCGAATACACCGCAGGCGTACCATGCAAAGCATCAACCACTAAACCAGAATCATCGGCAATAGCAGGCAACCCACAATGTAGCGCAGCATTTCTGGCTTTGATAATGGCATTTTCGACAAATGTCGTGCCTGTTTCTTCGGCTTCTACCACATTAAACAACGATTGCGGTACGATAGGATGCCCTGTTAATAGGGCTTGAATTTCTTTGATTTTGCCCGCGTTACCGCTGGCTAGGACGATTTTTTGGTGGTTGGAAAACGTCATGGGGAGTCTCATGGTAGGGGTCGCATTGCGGAGAAAATACGCTAATGATGATGGATTTCAGCTATCGCCTCTACCCATCTTACAACGCTAAACTTAATCTTCAATAGTGATAATGTCGCCGCGCTTAACCCAGCCTGCTTGAATGACTTGGGCGTAAACACCGACGCTGGGTAATTCTTTACCAACGAAAGGCACAAGTGGGCGATTTTTAGCAATGGCGTGTTTGAGGATGCCATTATCAGCGGGTAAATCGCCTTGTGCGAGTGTTGGCATAACACAACGCGGGCAAGGGTCTGATATGCGCAAACGTACTGTATCACCGATGCAGAGGGTTTTTCCTACCCAATCGTTTTCGACAAAACCATTCAATCCGCTGGTATCTATCATCATGTTAGGTCTAAAGCGTTTGGCTTCAAAACGCCCTTCTGGATACAGTTTTTGCATTGCGTCTATTGAGCTAGTGGTCAATAAATGCAACGCTGAATAATCAAAAAACGAACCTTGAGCGGCATCACCTGCCACAGCGTCATTGGATATTTCATTATCTTCACCGTCAAATTCTGGGTAATATTGCTCAAGCTCTGCCGCTTCAGGTGCTTGAGTTGCTAATGTGACTGAGCGACCCAAGAAAGTTGATAACTGTTGATTAATATCCGCCTGATCACTGCGTAACATCGTGCCATCGGGTAAGGTAATCCAAATTGGCTGAATGGTATTCGATTCAGGTGGTGCGGTATAAGCGGCGCGAAATGAAAAAAAGTTGGGCCATTTTTTTGGATTTTTCGCAGACACCACTTTATTAGTGTCTGTATCAATCAGTGCGTAAGTGCGGTCGCCTAATACACCACCCATTGTGAGAGACGCGCCGTTGAGTTCTTCACCCATCATGGACTTTGCAGGATAACGCCACAGTGTTGAGACGGTGATACTTGTTTTGTTTGACATAATGACTCCGTAGTTTTTATTTTAGGGTTGTTCCAGTAATGCGTTGCTGATGTTACTCGCAATATTTCAATCCACACTCGACCTCATTCATCGAGTGACATCCACCGATGAATAGAGTCGGTGGGAAGTTCCTGCCAGGAAAGAATAACGATACTCTCGTATCATTGTCAAAATTTAAAAATCTGCCTAAAAGAGCAAAGAAAGTTTGATATTTTAACAGCGACTATTGAACACTTTCTAAGGCTTCACGTTGCTTTTCTAGCAATTGCTTAATTCCCAAACTGGCTAGTTCTAATAACGCGTCCAACTCGTCTTTTCTAAACGCGTGACCTTCTGCTGTGCCTTGAACTTCAATAAAAGCGGCGGCATCATTCATCACCACATTCATATCCGTTTCAGCATTGCCGTCTTCCGCATAATCCATATCTAATACGGGAATGCCTTCATAAATACCGACTGAAACCGAAGCCACTTGCCCATGCAGTGGGCTAGATTTAATTTGTTTGCGTTGAATCATTGTTTGTACCGCGAGTGATAAGGCGACAAAACCACCCGTAATTGCGGCAGTGCGTGTACCACCATCGGCTTGCAAGACATCACAATCAATGGTGATGGTATGCTCACCTAAGGCTTTTAAATCCACTGCTGCGCGTAAGGAACGACCAATTAAACGTTGAATTTCTAACGTCCGCCCGCCTTGTTTGCCATGACTGGCTTCGCGGTTCATACGGCTGTGGGTGGAGCGCGGTAGCATGCCGTATTCAGCCGTAATCCAGCCTTCACCTTTACCTTTTAAAAATCGCGGTACGGATCTGTCTACACTGGCGGTACACAAGACCCGCGTGTCACCAAATTCAACTAACACTGAGCCTTCTGCGTGCTTGGTGAAATTGCAGGTAAATTTTATATCTCTTAGTTGATCTGTATTGCGTCCGCTAGGTCTCATGAATGTTCCGTTAAAATGAAAAAACTGAGCAGTATACCTGAACTTCTAATAAGTGCATCTCACGTCATACACTACTGGGCTATAATGCCCAGTTGCTCAACATATCACGACTATCTAGGTGAAACATGATAAAAAGTATGACTGCGTATGCCTGTAATGAGGCAGAAATAAGCGATTTAATCATCAACTGTGAAATACGCTCAGTAAATCACCGTTACAGTGATGTCAGCTTAAAATTACCTGAAGCCTTACGCTTTATGGAAACCGACTTACGCGCCTTAATGAGTGGGCAAATTAAACGCGGTAAACTTGACTGTACAATTAGCTATAAAAAACCTGCGAAACAGCGGCAAGGTTTTATTGTTAACCATAACGCACTGGCTGTTCTGCTCGCCGCGACTGAACAAATTGAAGTTCACATGATGACACCACAGCCTTTTTCCGCTTTAGATGTACTGGCTTTCCCAGGTATTTTACAAGAGCCAACCACTGACAAAACTAAACTCAATGAAGGTGTGACACAGCTAGTCAAACAAACAGTAGATGACTTATTAATCGTTCGTGCCAGAGAAGGAGCGCAACTAAAGACCCTAGTTGAAAGTCGCTGCCAAAAAATACACGGATTTGCTGTCACTGCCAGTCAACGCATACCTGTCGTCATGCTACAAATACGCAACAAACTAAAAGATAAAATTGTTGAATTAGTTGCTCAACCTGATTTTGATCGTTTAGAGCAAGAGTTGGTTTATCTTGTCCAAAAAATGGATGTTTCTGAAGAATTAGATCGCCTAGAAACCCATGCTAAAGAAGTGTTACGCGTACTCAACGAAGAAGAACCCGCAGGTAAGCGACTGGATTTTTTAATGCAGGAACTAAACCGTGAAGCCAACACCCTAGGCTCAAAATCCGTCGATACTCAAATTTCACAAATCGCCATTGAACTTAAAGTATTGATTGAACAAATGCGTGAACAGATACAAAACATAGAGTGATGTCTTGCCGCATATCTAAGTGGTTACTTGTAAAAATCATCGTGCGTCTAGTCCTGATATAATCATGGAATTTTCGTAGCAATTCTAATCAGCAGATGAACCAGCCCCTCGATGTATTAAAAACAGTTTTTGGCTACGATAGTTTTCGTGGTCAACAGCAAGCGGTTATTGAACACGTTGTCGCGGGGCAGGATGCCTTGGTGTTAATGCCGACGGGTGGTGGTAAGTCGTTGTGTTATCAAATTCCTGCGTTAGTGCGGGACGGTGTGGGTATTGTGATTTCGCCGTTGATTGCGTTGATGCAGGATCAAGTGGATGCGTTATTGCAATTGGGTGTAAAAGCCGCGTTTCTTAATTCCACGTTGACGACGGAACAAGCGCGGGGAATTGAACAGCAACTCGTTAATAATGAACTGGATTTGCTGTATATCGCGCCTGAACGGCTATCTGCGCCGCGTACCTTAGAGTTATTCAGCCGTATAAAGGTGTCGCTGTTTGCGATTGATGAAGCGCATTGTGTTTCACAATGGGGGCATGATTTTCGAGCAGATTATTTACAATTGTCGATACTGCATGAGCGGTTTCCGACTATTCCGCGTATTGCCTTAACCGCAACGGCAGATGAACGCACTCGTCAAGAAATCATTGTTCGTTTAAAACTGGAACACGCGCCACTGTATTTGAGTGGTTTTGACCGTCCCAATATTCGTTATGTCATCGTTCAAAAACAAAATCCTCGACAACAATTACTGGCGTTTATACGTCATCAACATGACGGTGACGCAGGTATTCTTTATTGTTTATCGCGGAAAAAAGTCGAAGAAACCGCACAATGGCTACGTACGCAAGGCATTAACGCCCTGCCCTACCATGCGGGTATGAATAGCACTGACCGACAACAGTATCAACAACAGTTTTTACGGCAAGAGAGCATTGTTATTGTCGCCACCATTGCCTTTGGTATGGGGATTGATAAACCCAATGTGCGTTTTGTTGCCCATTTAGATTTACCGAAAAGTGTCGAGGCCTATTATCAAGAAACGGGTAGAGCAGGTCGTGATGGTTTACCCGCTGATGCGTGGATGGTTTACGGTTTGCAAGATGTGGTGATGTTAAAACGAATGCTGGCAGGTTCGGATGCCGATGAAGCGCATAAACGCCTAGAGCTGCATAAGCTGGATGCTATGTTAGCACTCTGTGAGCAAGTACATTGTCGGCGGCAAACGCTGCTGGGTTATTTTGGCGATATTCTTGAGCAACCTTGCGGTAATTGCGATACTTGCTTAGAACCTGTGCAGACGTGGGACGGCACAATCGCCGCACAACAAGCTCTATCGTGTATTTACCGCACAGGATCACGTTATGGGGTGGCGTATTTAATTGATGTGTTACAAGGCAAACAAAACGAACGCATTGTCAGCGCGAATCATCACCAAATATCCACGTTTGGTATCGGCAAAGAAATGGATGAACAACAATGGCATTCGGTATTTCGACAATTAGTGGCGCGTGGGTTGGTTGCTATTAATTTTGAGCATTTTGGCGTGTTAAATCTGATTGAAGCCAGTCGCCCGATTTTGCGCGGTGAACAGCAATTGATTTTACGCAAAGATATTAAGCAAGAAAAAATCAAACGTAGTAAGAAAATCGCTGGGGTTGCGCGTAGTCGTGATGATAGTAATGCGTTGCTATGGGACACACTACGCGCTAAACGTCGCGAAATTGCTGACGCTCAAGAAGTGCCGCCCTACATTATTTTTCACGATGCTACTTTGATGGCAATGATGGAAAACAAACCAACGACCTTAGAGAAAATGGCGCAATTATCAGGTGTAGGGCAACGCAAATTAGACTTGTACGGTGAAAAGTTTTTAGCCATTATTCGGGAGTTTTTTGGTGAGGATAACGACTTATCCGACACCGCTGCTGAATCAATACGATTATTCAGATTAGGGCTATCTGTACAAAAAATCGCTGAAAAAAGAGCCTTAAAATCCTCCACGGTTTACACCCATTTGAGCGAAGCTATCGCACAAGGTTTGCTGGGTTTAACCGATGTAATTGACTTGGCTGAACAAGAAATAAAACAAATAGAAACCAGTCTATTAAATCTGCCAGAAGAGCAGCAAACGATGCTAAAACCTGTCTATGACCACTTTGAAGGGACTTACAGTTACGATATTTTGCGCTGTGTCAGAGCGGCGTTACAGTATAAAGTTGATGCTATCAATGACTAGAGTTTTCTAAAAAGAATATAATGCCTGCTATCAAAGTAATATCTGAGGAAAAAACGTGGGAAAAATCATCGCCGTCACCAATCAAAAAGGTGGCGTAGGAAAAACAACAACGAGTGTTAATTTGGCAGCTTCTCTGGCTGCGGCTAAGCGGCGCGTTTTGCTGGTAGACCTTGATCCACAAGGGAATGCGGCAATGGGCTGTGGTGTTGATAAACATGATATTCAACACTCCAGTTATGAGTTATTAATGGCGACTGTGCCAGTCAGCGACACTATTATTGAACTGCCCAATATTGGCTTTTCAGTGGTTGCGGGTAATTCAGATTTAACCGCCGCTGAAGTGGAATTAATGCAGGCAGATCGTAAAGAACAACGCTTAGCAGATGCCTTGTTGCCAATAAAAGCCAATTACGACTTTATTTTGATTGACTGCCCACCGTCGTTAAATATGCTGACGCTCAATGCAATGGTAGCAGCGGACAGTTTGTTGATACCGATGCAATGCGAGTATTACGCACTGGAAGGTTTGTCGGCGTTAATGACCACGCTGAAAAATATTCAGGATACGGTCAATCCCCAGTTACATTTGGAAGGTATTTTGCGCACTATGTACGATGACAGAAATCGCTTAACCAAAGACGTGTCTGAACAATTATTACGCTATTTTGGTGATCAAGTATTTCGTACCTGCATTCCCAGAAATATTCGTTTAGCCGAAGCCCCTAGTCATGGTTTGCCCGTCATAAGCTATGATAAATCCTCACGCGGGGCATTAGCGTACATTGCCTTAGTCGGTGAAATGATTAGAAAAGAAAACCCATGACCGCGCAAAAACGAGGTTTAGGGCGTGGCTTGGAAGCGTTGTTAGTGGATGTTTCCGCACCTGTATCCAGCATCACGCCACGCGCTAAAACTCAGTCTAACGACGATGAGGCGATTATATCGGCAGGCGCATTGATGAAAGCCATACAAAAAGAAAACGCCAATCTGATTAAAGAAGTCGAAGCACTGAAAGAGCTGCTAGAGGACTTTGAAGCACTGGTTCAGAATCTCAATATAGATAAACCAACATTATGAATGTAAAAAAACGGGGCTTAGGACGAGGGCTAGATGCTTTATTGGGCGATGTGACAACTAAAGAACACAAGAAGCACACACTGGAAACGCTGCCTATTGAATATTTACAGCGCGGCAAATACCAGCCACGCAAAGATATTAATCCTGAAAAGCTGCAAGATTTAGCCAATTCGATTAAAGCCCAAGGCATTATTCAGCCAATAGTGGTGCGCCTACTCGCGCCGTATCAATATGAAATTGTCGCAGGTGAACGCAGGTGGCGAGCCGCGCAATTAGCAGGCTTAGCCGAAGTGCCTGTCGTTATTAAAACCGTTGATGATTCCAGCGCGATGGCAATCGCACTGATTGAAAATATTCAACGTGAAGATTTGAATCCGTTAGAAGAAGCCGATGCCTTAAAACGCTTACTTGAAGAATTTGCTATGACACATCAGCAAATCGCGGATGCGATTGGCAAATCTCGCGCCACGGTGACTAATTTATTAAGACTGTTGGATTTACACGTCGAAGTAAAAACACTGTTGGTTAATAAGCACATAGAAATGGGTCATGCGCGTGCCTTGTTATCTTTAGAAGGTGTGAAGCAAGTTGAATTGGCGCGTAAAATAGCTAAAGATGGCTTAACGGTCAGAGCCGCTGAACGCTTAGTAAAAGACGCGCAGGAAGTACCTCAGCCGCCTACTGTCAAAGTTATAGACCATGATACGCGCCGCCTACAAGAAGACTTAACGGCTAAACTGGGCGCGAAAGTATCCATCGATCACAAAGAAAACGGCACAGGAAAATTAGTGATTGCCTATTCCAGTTTAGAAGAATTGGATGGTATTATTGAGCAGATTAAATAACGCAACTTAAGACCTTTCAGGTTTTTAAAACCTGAAAGGTCTGTCTTACTTGGAGATTTTTATGTCAGAACATTCACACACCACCTCCTTCAGCGATGAAGAAATCGAACAACGTTTAAAAGATGAACTGCCTAACTGGACGTATGAAAACGGCTGGATTAGACGAAAAATAAAAACCAGCGGCTGGAAAGCCACGCTTATGGTCGTCACAACGGTTGGACATTTAGCCGAAAAAGCATGGCATCACCCCGATATGAGCATTTCCTATGCGTTTGTTATCGTCAAATTAGTGACGCATTCCGCCAAAGGCATTACCGAAAAAGATTTTGCTCTCGCGAAAAAAATTGAAGAAGTCGTGTTATGGGATGCAGCCGCAGAATCCAATGGTGTTTTTGAAGGTACGCCTAAGGATGACCAACGGTTTAGTTACATCAAAGGTTAGTATTAAGAATAAACCTGCGAGGTTTCAAAAACCTCGCAGGTTTTAGCCGCCCTGCACAAAAAGGCAAAATGAAGCGTATCTTCCTACTATCACCACTGCTTATTTTATTGATAGCACTGGGTTTATGGGCTTTTTGGCTTGAACCATCCAGTTTTATCACCACAACCACCGACATTAAACTGCGGCGATGGCCCGCAAGTTGTAACGGCTTAAAAATAATTGTCCTGTCTGATGTACACGTTGGCTCACCGCATAATGGTATAGCTAACTTAGCTAAAGTTGTCGAAGCGACAAACGCCATTCACACCCAGACTTAATTTTATTGGCAGGTGATTATGTGATTCATGAAGTGATGGGCGGCACATTAGTTAAACCTGAACCTATCGCTCAAGAACTGAAAAAATTAACTGCAAAATTAGGTGTGTATGCCGTATTAGGCAACCATGATTGGTGGTATAGCGCGACGCGAGTACAAGCGGCGTTTCAACAAGAGGGGATTCGACTATTAGATAATGCCGCGTTACCGATTAAAAACGACAGTTGTGATGTTTGGTTGGCTGGCATTGGCGATTATTGGATGGGGCAACACGATACTGACAAAGCCTTACGCGCTATTCCCGACGATGCCACAGTTATCGCGTTCACTCATAATCCAGATATTTTTTATGAGTTACCTAAGAGACTTGTTATGACTTTCGCAGGGCATACGCACGGTGGGCAAGTCAATTTGCCGTTATTAGGTCGCTTAATTGTGCCGTCCCGATATGGTGAAAAATTTGCTACAGGTTATATTTCAGAAGGTGGCAGTAATATATTCGTCACCAATGGTATTGGTACGAGTATTTTGCCTGTGAGATTTAGAGTGCCGCCAGAAATAGCAGTTGTTTTACTGAATACGTTAAAGTAACTGACAATCAAACAGTTAAGCGGAGTAACGTTTGATTGTCAAAATCCCTATAGGGTGCGCAGTGCGCACCCTACGCGGCTTATTTTACATTAGGGCAATCTGCATAGTTGAAATAAATTGCACCTACTGCGCCAGAGCGATTTGCTTGGCTAGCAGTGTGGGGAGGGCCTTGTTCACCGAGTGCAGTCACATGAAGTTGTTCTGCTCTAGCACCATGAGACATTAGCAACTTGCTAATGGAGGCAGCTCTTCTATCGGATAAGCTCTGATTGCTACCTATACTGCCAATGGTATCGGCAGAAGCAGTAACATCAGCGGTTGCATTTGGATAGAGTTGTAGCCAATGACCTGCAACGGCAATATCTTCATTATTGACTTTAAACGGTGTGTCTACGCCCATATGGAAGTAGGCAACCGCTTGATAAAACGCGGTGTCTTGCGGATGATTTTGCCCATGAACCTCTGTTAGCCATTGGCACAGGTGTTTTTCAGACTCAAGACGATGCGCCGCAGAATCAGTGGCAGCAGTCATGCCTTTTTGATATTCGTCAATATTCCAATAATGGTCATTCGTCCAATGTTCTAATACTTTATTAGCGACAGCGCGGGTTTTATTGGCTTGATCTTCATGCAGAATTGCCTGTCCGTAATGACCAGCAACTGACGCATCAATTCCAGCAGTCAGCGCGGGAATATCTTGTTGCGGTGGCGTACTGCAAGCACTGAGTGCAGTGATTAACACAGCAAATGGTAGGTAGGTAGTGTGTTTTTTCATGATTTTATCCTCTCAGTCAAATCCCCACTTTGATTAGTGGCAGATGAATATAAGAACTAGTAAGTGCTTAGAAAAAAAGTTAGCGTAAAACCTAAATGAACCCTATCAACTTCTTGTTAAGCACTTAAAGGGATTGTTATTCGCCGTCGTCTGGTCCATAAGTAGTCCAGTAGCCAGGTAAGTGTTCACCAAAATAACGGGTATCTTCGCTAAAACGATTCCATACATAAGGCGGTGACATATAAGGGTCAGTGGGGATAGGGGCAGTAATTAATTGTGCAACGCCTACGACTGTTCGACCGACAGTTTCAAACGTTCCGCGCAACACACCCCATGTAAAGCCTACAAAAATATTGCTTTCATTGCTGATATTGATAACGTTTTTAGGTAATTCAACGAAACCTGTGGTGGTATTAGCAAATCCTTGACTAGCCCTCGAACTAAAACCAGATAAATAACTTTGTTCTTCTTCGGCGTTAGCCGTCCCTACAAATAGTAAGGCGGTGCTAAGCACGCAGGCAGTAAATAACTTTTTATTCATGGTTAATTCCTCCTAAAATAGATAAGCCATCAGGTCATTTATAACGCTTACTAATTTGGTTATAACACTGACCAAAAATCAATCTGAGCAAGCTGTAATGCGTTCAACTTACACAATTTTAACAATAACTCAACACGCCCAATAAGTCCACGATAAGTAGTGCAATATCAAAAAAAAATCCTATTCATCATCTATCTGTTCGATTTATGGTGGGTTACTAATACAATAGTCTTCATTTAACCCTCGCCCTACCGATTAACACCACAGGAGAACAATCATTATGACCGTAGCGACTCAAGGCGATTTGAGTACACTCACCAGCAAAGCACTGCATCAACTGATAGTCAATAAAGATATTTCAGTCATGGAGCTGGTAGACGTTTTTTTAAACCGTATTAACCAATACGACCCACAACTCAATGCTTACATCACGGTGGTGCAAGATAAAGCCCGCGCACAAGCCATTGAAGTGGATAATAAAATCAGAAGCGGCGAATTAAATCACCCACTGGCAGGTGTGCCTTATGCGTTGAAAGATTTATTCTGCACCAAAGGCATACTGACTTCCTGCGGGTCAAAAATGCTCAGCAATTTTATATCCCCTTACGATGCCACGGTGTACGACAAACTCAATCAAGCAGGCGCGGTATTGCTGGGTAAAGTCAATATGGACGAGTTCGCAATGGGTTCATCCAATGAAAACAGTTATTACGGCGCAGTGGCGAATCCGTGGGACACAACTCGTATTCCTGGTGGTAGTTCAGGCGGTTCAGCGGCGGCGGTTGCGGCGGGTTTAGCGGCGTATTCGCTGGGCAGTGACACAGGCGGTTCGGTGCGTCAACCTGCATCGTATTGCGGTATCAGCAGTATCAAACCGACTTACGGACGGATTTCACGCTACGGCATGACTGCGTATGCCTCCAGCTTAGACCAATGCGGCCCGATGGCGCGTTCCGCTGAAGACATGGCGTTGATTTTACAAACGATTGGCGGCTTTGATGTGCGCGATTCCACCAGTGCTCATGTCCCCGTACCCGATTACAGCGCGACCCTCAATGAACCACTGGTAGGGTTGCGCATCGGCATACCGAAAGAATTTTTTGCTGACGGTTTGGATGCAGGCGTGGCGAAAGTGATTCACGAAGCGGTTGAACAATTTAAACGTTTAGGTGCGACCGTGAAAGAAGTCAGCTTGCCGAACAGTCATTTATCGGTCGCGGCATATTATGTGATTGCCCCAGCTGAAGCCTCAGCGAATTTATCGCGTTTTGATGGCGTGCGTTTTGGTCACTCCTGTGATGCACCGATAAACTTACAAGATCTGTATGAACGCAGTCGTTGGGAAGGCTTTGGTGATGAAGTAAAACGCCGTATTGTCATCGGCACTTACGCGCTATCGTCAGGTTATTACGATGCTTATTATCTGAAAGCGCAAAAAATCCGCCGCTTAATCAAAAATGATTTTGTTGCCGCGTTTAATGACATTGATGTGTTAATGGGGCCTGTGACACCAACCACCGCGTTTAAAATTGGCGAAAAATCCGATGATCCGATTGCCATGTATTTAGGCGATATTTACACGCTACCGATTAGCTTGGCAGGCGTTCCAGTGGTGTCGATTCCTGTCGGTTTCAGTGATAACCTGCCCGTCGGTTTGCAGATTATTGGTGATTATTTTAACGAAGCCAAACTGCTCAACGTCGCACATCAATATCAACAAGTGACCGATTGGCATCGTCAATCGCCCAGCCAATTCACAGGAGCGTAAACATGGCTATCAGCAAAGCAGAAGTGGTAAAAGTTGCACATTTGGCTCGGTTAGCGATACCTGAAGACCATTTAGAAGGCTATACCCACATCATCAGCGATATTTTAGATTTGGTCGCGCAAATGAACGCAGTCAATACTGATGGTGTGTTGCCGCTATCCAATCCATTAGATGCCACGCAATTATTACGCGCCGATGAAGTGACAGAAACCAATCAGCGCGAACTGTATCAAAGCGACGCGCCGCGTGTGGAAGAGGGTTTGTATTTAGTGCCTAAAGTCATCGAATAATGTAAGGACAATCCCTTGTGGTTGCCCTACTTTCCCTTAAAAATGATACCCACAAGGGGTATCCCTACTTTATTCACACCAAATGACCCAACTCAATCCCCAACAACAAACCGCTGTTAAAGCTATCGACCATCCCTTGTTAGTATTAGCAGGGGCTGGCAGTGGCAAGACGCGGGTGATTACCGAAAAAATCGCTTATTTGGTGAAGCAGGGTTTGCCTGCGCGGCATATTGCGGCGGTAACATTTACCAATAAAGCGGCGCGGGAAATGCAGAGTCGGGTGTTTAAATTATTGCGCCCTGAACAAAGTCGCGGTTTGCGAGTATCTACCTTTCATTCGTTGGGGCTAGATATTTTAAAATTAGAGCATAAAAGTCTGAGTTATAAAACAGGGATTACCTTATTTGATGAGCAGGATAAACAGGCGTTATTGAAGAATATAATCAGTCATGCAGTGAATACTTATGATACCGATTTAATCGACCAGTATGCGGGGCAAATTGGGCAATGGAAAAATGCCTTTGTCACGCCTGAGCAAGCAGCACAGACTGCATCGGCGAATATTGCTGGGTTGTATGAAGATTATAATCGCTGTTTAAAATCGTATAACGCGGTGGATTTTGATGATTTAATTTTATTGCCTGTTTTATTATTTCAGCAACATCCTGAGATATTAACTAAATGGCAAAATAAAATTCGTTATTTATTAGTTGATGAATATCAAGATACGAATATCAGCCAATATCAATTAATTAAATTATTGGCAGGTAATCTGGGGCGTTTTACCGTTGTTGGTGATGATGACCAATCTATTTATGCGTGGCGGGGCGCACATCCTGAAAATCTCAGCCAATTACAAAAAGATTATCCGCGTTTGCAAGTCATTAAGCTGGAGCAGAATTACCGTTCTGCGGGGCGGATTTTAAAAGTCGCAAATCAGTTGATTGCCAATAATCCGCACGCTTTTGAAAAACGCTTGTGGAGTGAACTGGGTTATGGCGAACCGCTCAGAGTATTGAGTCATAAAAATGATGTCGTGGAAGCACAGCAAGTGGTGTCAGAGATTGTGCATCATAAGTTTAAACACGGCGGAAAATACAGCGATTATGCGATTTTGTATCGCGGCAATCATCAATCACGCTTGTTTGAAACCTGTTTGCGCGAAAATAATGTGCCGTATTTTATCAGCGGTAGCACCTCATTTTTTGCATACTCAGAAGTGAAAGATGTATTGAGTTATTTGCGTTTGCTGGTCAATCCACAGGATGATGCCGCTTATTTACGCATTATTAACACGCCACGCCGTGAAATTGGACATACCACCTTAGAAAAATTAGGCGGGTATGCTAATGAACGCCATATCAGTTTGTTTGCTGCCAGTAGTGAGCTAGGATTGGCGCAACATTTACCCGCTAAAGCACGACAGCGTTTGGAAAACTTTCAACACTGGTTATTAAAGACCGCGCAACGCGTGGAAAATGGTGATACCTTTGCCGTCGTTGAACAAGTCATCCAAGAAATCGGTTATGAACAGCACCTTAAAGAAGACAGCAAAAGCAAAGAAACTGCCGACCGTAAAATGCGCAATGTGAATGATTTAGTGGCGTGGTTACAGCGTATTGCTGAAAAAGACAGCGGTGAAAAATCGTTATCTGACGTGGTGGCAAAAATTCTTCTGATGGATATTATGGCACGTAATGAAGAGGAAGAAGCCCACGACCAAGTGAGTTTAATGACACTGCACGCGGCAAAGGGCTTGGAGTTTCCTCATGTATTTTTAATCGGCGTGGAAGAAAATATTTTGCCACATCAACACAGTATCGAAACCGATAATATTGAAGAAGAACGCCGCTTAGCGTATGTGGGCATTACTCGCGCTCAGCGTAGTTGCACCTTTAGTTACTGCACACACCGTAAACGTTACGGTGAAATCAGTGAATGTGAACCGAGTCGGTTTTTAAGCGAATTACCTGAGGATGATTTGGAATGGGTGAATAAAAAACAACTCAGCCCTGATGTAGTTAAAGAGCGCGGTATGGCAAATCTTGCCAATTTAAAAACAATGTTGTCGTAATTAGTGCGGCTATCGGTTAGAATACGGGGCTTATACGCGCCCGTAGCTCAGCTGGATAGAGCGCAGCCCTCCGGAGGCTGAGGTCAGAGGTTCGAATCCGCTCGGGCGCACCATAATCTTGTTGGTAGTGGGTTAAATCTGTAATTATGAATAAATATCGCGCTCGAATTCGACCTTGTTGATAAGCAAACCAATGACGGTGTCGTGCATCAACTCTAGTTTTGAGGAGCAAATGGTCTTGCGATTGAGTCGTTTGATCCATGTCCGAAAGTTCAGGTTTTTACGTTCTATTTTCTGCGTATTGCGCTTACCAATCTCATGCTTATCAGCCTCAAGGTGACG